>JAVBOD010000034.1:0-48577 GCA_031551045.1 Bacteroidales bacterium | reverse complement strand
GCGTTTGTGCTTTTTCACCCTTTTACCCTTGCTCCTTTTATTCTTTCTCAATCCGTATCCGTGCATCTACAGCCACCACTTTTTCGGCGGTGCCCAGCAGCGGGTTCAAATCCATTTCGAAAATTTCGGGAGCGGCTTCGCACAAGGCCGACACGCGCATCACTACATCCGTGAAGATAGCTTCATTTACCGGTTCCTGTCCGCGCACGCCTTCAATAATTTTGTAGCTGTGCAGGCGTTTAATCATGCTTTCGGCTTCGGGTTTCGACACAGGTACAATACCGGTGTTCACGTCGTGCAGCACTTCGATGAAGATGCCGCCTAAACCGCACAGTACCATGTGGCTGAACGATTCGTCGCGCTTGGCGCCTACGAATAATTGCGTACCGGTCAACATCGGTTGCAACAGGATAGCTGTCGTGTCTTTGATTTTAATCATGCGTTCGAATTCGCGGCGCACGGTTTCGTCATCTTTTACGTTGAGCACTACGCCGCCCACGTCCGATTTATGCACCGGGCCAACTACTTTCATTACCACCGGCATTCCTAATTTATGAGCGGCTTTTACTGCCTCGTCGGCCGAAGTTACTACCGCTTCGCCCGCACGCGGAACGCCTGCGGCATCCAACAATTCCTGTACTTTATCGGGCGACAAATAGCCATTGTTTGCGTTGTCAATAATAGCACGGATAGCCTTCGTATCCACTTTCGGCTTGTCGAACGTAGCAGGCGCCGGAGCCGGCGTGTTCATTACCTTTGCCAACGCATTGCCGAATATTACTTCATCGGGGAAATTGATACGGCCTTTGGCAATAAAGTGCGCAATTTCGTCCTTCACGTTGATAATAGAGGTCAATATCGGATAAATCGGTTTTTTGCAAACCTTCATTTTTTCGTCTAACAAGTCGTACACATCGAATACGGGAAATAATCCGGGACTGCCGAAAATCACGGCCATTGCATCTATATTATCAAAATCGTTTTCGCAAGCATCGATAATAAATCCTAATTGCTCGGCCGTTCCGGTAGCCAAAAAGTCAATGGGATTGGCCACCGACGATCCGCCGAATAATTTTTCGAGCAAGGCTTTTGCTTTCGGCCCTTCGATATGCGGCACTTGTAGGCCGTTGTTCGACAGCGAGTCTGTGAGCATCACAGCGGGGCCGCCGGCGTGGGTAATCACAGCCATGTTGCGGCCTTTCGGTTGCGGGTGCATGAAGATAGAGGCTACCGTAACCAATTCTTCGCGGCCGTAGCAGCGAACAATGCCGGCTTTGCGGAACAAGGCATCGACCGCCACGTCGGGACTGGCCAATGCGCCGGTGTGCGACGAGGCCGCGCGGCTGCCCGCTTCGGAACATCCGGCTTTGATAGCCGCAATGCGGCATCCCTTGCGGATAAGCGACGAGGCATGTTTGAGCAGCATAGCCGGTTTATTCACGCTTTCCATATAGAGCAGTTTCACGGGCGAACTTTTTCCCGAAACGTAGCTCTCGTCCATATATTTCAACACATCTTCCACGCCCATTTGTGCACTGTTTCCCACGGAATAAACGCTGGAAAAAGTCAAGCCTTTGGTAATGCCCGTTTCAAGGATAAATACCGCCGTAGCGCCCGATGCGGTAATGAAATCCACGCCTTTTTCTTCGAACTTCGGAATAGGCCGCGTAAACACGCCAACGTAGTTCGAATTCATTACGCCGATACAGTTCGGGCCTATAAGGCATCCGCCGGTTTCATTAATCGTTTTCACGATTTCGGCTTCTAAGCGTGCGCCTTCTTCGTTCTCTTCGTGGAACCCGGCCGAGAGGATAATGAATGCTTTCGTATTTTTTTGCTTGGCCAGTATTTCCACTGTTTGCGGGCAGAATTTGGCGGCAATCGCCAAAATAGCCAAGTCCGCCGTGCCGGGAAGATCGGCCACGTCACGATACGATTTCACGCCTTGCACTTCATCGAGTTTGGGATTTACCACGTATAAACTGCCGGCAAATTTATTTTGAATAAGGTTTTCGAGTACGCGTCCGCCGGGTTTGAATACGTCGTCGGAACCGCCTACTACTACAATGCTTTTAGGGTTTAGAAGTTGTTGGGTAATCATGTTTTTTCGTTATAAATATATCATACAAAGGTAACAAAATACCCGGAGTTGTAAAAATTGAAACTTTACTTTGTATTTATCACAAAGGTTTTGCATATTTGCAGATTATAAATGATTAAGAATATGCGGAAAATAATAACCATCCTGACTTTATGTTTGTTTTCAATATCTTTATTTTCAAAAGGATATAAGATTGAAGTGACGATTGAAGGAGCCCCCAACGACACGTTGCTGTTAGCCTACTATCACGGCGAAGGGAAATATGCAAGGGATACGGCTTACACGAATGCGAAGGGCTACGCCGTATTTTCGAAAGAGACGCCATTGCCGGGCGGCTTATATATGATGGCTAAGAAAGGAACCCTTTTGTTTGATTTTCTGATATCCGACGACAATAGCCAGCAATTTTCCATTCATGCAAAGAATAGCGATGTGTTTGGGACGTTGAAATATACAAATTCGCCGGAGAATACAAAATTTCAGGAGGTGCAGTTATTTATGGGAGAACGGCAGCGACGTTCCATGCAATTGCGGGAAAAAGCGCATGCCGATAAAAATTTCGAACCGGTGGCGCAGGATAGTTTGAAAATAATCGATAAAGAAGTACAGCGCTATGCGGCGGAAATCGCCACTCAATTTTCCGGGAAGTTGGTCGCCTCGTTAGTGATGGCCATGAAAGGCGCCCCGGCTGTTCCGGAGATACATATTCCGGAAGGAACACCCGGCCGCGATTCGCTGATATGGGTACACAATTATCAATTCACTAAGAAACATTATTTTGATAATATCGATTTTTCCGATAAACGTTTGTTGAATACACCGGTGCTTCAGCCGAATTTGGATTATTATTTTTCAAAAGTGTTATTGCAAGTTCCCGATTCTATTATCCCGCAAGTCGAATGGCTGTTGGAGAAAGCGAAAGCCGATAAAGATATGTTTATGTTTTGTACCGGGCATATCTGCAATATGTTTATCAAATCGCCGATTATGGGCATGGAATCGGTGGTGGTATTCATGGCTAAGAAATACTATCTCTCCGGACAGGCTTACTGGGCTGATAAAGAATTACTGAAACAAATGTCGGACTTTGTAGAATATAATCAATATTCGCTGATCGGTATGCAGGCGCATGAATTAAACATGCAAACGCTGGGTGGTGAAAATATTTCGTTGTATGGGTTGAAGGCGCCATATGTCGTATTGTTTTTCTACGAACCGAATTGCGGGCATTGCCAGAAAGAGGCTCCGAAATTGCTGAATTTGTATCATAAATATAAGAACCAGGGCGTGGATTTCATGGCGATAGATATTCAGGTTAATCACGATGAATGGAAAAAATTTGTGGAAGACGGAAAATACGATTGGATAAATGTATGGGACCCGCAGCGCAAATCGCAATTCCCCGATTTCTATAATGTATCGACCACGCCACAGCTATATTTGGTAGATAAAGACCGGAAAATTATTGCCCGCCGTTTGGATTCCGAAAATCTGGATTTACTTTTGAAAAATTTACTGAATGCACATAAATAAAAAATATCTTTTGAACCGTAGTTTCTATGCCTTATTGCTGCTTCCGGCGCTGTCTCTGCTCAGTGCTACCTGCGTACAAAAAGGATCATCGCAAAACTATGCCATAACCTTGCAGCTTCCCGTTACATGGTCGGCCGATACACTTTTTCTTTGCAGTTATTATGGTGAAAAAGAACGTAAAATAGATTCGTTATTTGTAGGCAATGATAAACGAGTGACCTTCAAAGGGCGAGAATTGCTGCAAGCCGGAATGTATGTGATCAACTCCGCCCACTTTCCGCTTGGTGTCGATTTTTTTATTAGCGATGGATTGCCGCAACAATTCGAAATTATCTATATCCCGTCGGAGGAAATGCCTTCGTTGGAGATAACAGGTTCTCCCGAGAATAAAGCGTTTGCCGACTATATGAAATATTCTTTTGCAAAGCACCGGGAAAAAGTACGCATGGAAGAGCGTTGGCAAAATCAGGCTATACCGCCCGATTCGGCTGTGGCCATGTATCGTCGTATTAACGACCTGATGCAGGAAGTGAAAGAATATAATGCTACGTTGGAGAAGAAATACGAAGGTTCGACTTTTGCGCTGTTTTTGAAAATGATACAGGAAATAGAAGTGCCGGTATCGGATATTTCTTCCACGGCTGCCAACCGCGATTCATTGCTGCAAATGTATTATTACAATTTCTACAAAGAACATTATTTTGATAACGTCGATTTTTCCGACGGGCGTATCGTCCGTATGCCTTTTTTAGATAATAAATTGAGTACTTATTTTGTTCGTATATTGCCGCCTGATCCGGACGTTGTTAACGAATATGTAGATAAAGTCTTGGCGAAGGCGCGAGCTAATCGTACCGTTTATGAATTTGTAGTCCGTGATTTATACAACCTGTTCCGCGAATCGCCGATTCCCGAAATGTATCAGGTGGCGGTGCACATCGGCGACGATTATGTGTTAAGAGAATCTGCCGAGTGGAGCGATAAAGAATATGTCGGAAAGATGGCGGTGGCCATGCGGGCGGCCAAATTAAATCCGGTAGGCGAGAAGGCTACCGATTTACTCCTGCAAACACCGGATGGAAAAAATAGTTCGATATACGACGTGCAATCGCCTTACACCTTGCTCTATTTCTACGATCCGGGATGCGAATCGTGCACAGTAATTACGCCCGAAGTCTATCGACTTTATCAAAAATACAAACATAAAGGATTGAAAGTGTATGCCGTGTATATTGAAGGGACGAAAGAGCCGTGGATAAAATATATCACGGAAAATAAATTGGATTGGATAAATGTATATGACGAACATGCGAATCAGAATATTTATGATAAGTACGACATCCATGCTATTCCGATGATGTTGCTGCTCGATAAAAATAAAATAGTATTAGCAAAAGATTTTTTACCCGACTTGTTGGAATATATGCTAGAGCAGTTATAAACGATGAGTGATGAACGATGAACAATGAATGGCGCGGAGCGCAGGCAGGAAGATGGCGCGAAGCGCGTGCCTTTGTCATGCTGAACGTAGCGAAGAATCTGTGATTCTGGATACCGGATATTAGCTGTCGGATATTTGATACAAGTGCGTTTGTCATTCTGAGCAAAGCGAAGAATCTGTATTAGAACTATGAATGATTTAGATACCGGATTTTGTCATTCTGAACCTGCCCGACTTTGTCATTCAGGTGGGCGAAATGAAGAATCTGTGTTAATCTGTGGACTGAAATTAGAAATAGAAGTTATATGCGATTAAATTTAAAAAATCCGCTCGTTTTCTTTGATGTGGAAACCACCGGGCTCGATGTGGCGAAAGACCGCGTGGTAGAAATCTGCATCCTGAAAGTGATGCCCAATGGCGACGAAGAAACCAAAACACGCCGCGTGAATCCGACAATTCCTATTTCGGAAGAAGCGTGCCGTATCCATGGCATATCGAACGACGATGTGAAAGACTGCCCCACGTTTCGCGAAATTGCAAAAAGCTTGGCAACTTATTTAGAAGGATGCGACATTGCGGGCTACAATTCAATGAATTTCGATATTCCTATTTTGGCGGAAGAATTTCTACGGGCCGGCATCGAGTTCGATTTCCGCAAACGAAAATTGATAGACGTACAAACCATTTTCTTTAAGATGGAACCACGTACCCTGACCGGAGCTTATAAATTTTATTGCGATAAAGATTTGAAAGACGCGCACAGCGCCGAAGCCGACACGCATGCGACATACGAAGTGCTGCAATCGCAATTGGAGCGTTATGCCGATTTGAAAAACGATGCCAATTATTTGGCGGAATTTTCGCAACGTAAACGTATGCTCGATTATTCCGGACGGTTTATCCTGAACGAAAAAGACGAAGCAATCATTAATTTCGGTAAACACAAAGGGAAAAAAGTAGCCGATGTGCTGGCCGAAGAACCGAGCTACTACAGTTGGATGATGAATAATGATTTTACATTGGATACAAAACGGATATTAACGGAATTGAAATTGAAACAATTCGGGAAGTAAATTTTTCGAATTGAGAAAAATATGTTTTTAGGAAACAAGAATATACAGGCTGAAAGCCTGAAAAGCAATAGCGTAGGGCAACGCCCTATGAATAGAAACCAACAGCAATTTCGCGCGGGATGTTGTTCGTGTTTCAAAGGATATTAGTACTCCGCGCGACACATGCAATTTTGCTTAACGTAGGGCGTTGCCCTACGCTGTTTGATCTTACCCCTTTGGGGTATTTTAAATTCGATTTATTTATTTTTTTATAATTTTGATTTATGAAAATATCGTATAGTTGGCTGAAAGAATATATTGATGTAAACGAAACCCCTGAACGCATTGCCGAAGTGTTGACGGCCAGCGGGCTCGAAGTGGAAGGAATGGAAGAGGTGACCGCCGTGAAGGGTGGGCTGAATGGCGTAGTCGTGGGCGAAGTGCTGGAATGCACACAGCATCCTGATGCCGACCGCTTGCGCGTAACCAAAGTAAATGTTGGTTCCGGCGATTTGCTGCAAATCGTATGCGGTGCGCCGAACGTGGCTGTCGGACAAAAAGTAGCGGTGGCAACGATTGGCGCTACGCTTTATTTCTCCAATGGAGAAGAAGTAAAAATAAAACGTTCGAAATTGCGCGGCGTGGAGTCGCAAGGCATGATTTGCGCCGAAGATGAGTTAGGCTTGGGAACCGGCCACGACGGTATTATGGTACTGGATGCGGCGGCTGTTCCCGGTACGCCGGCGGCTGTTTATTTCGGACTGGAAAACGATACGGTATTCGAAATCGGCCTCACGCCCAATCGTATCGATGCGGCTTCGCACTTGGGTGTGGCACGCGATTTAGCCGCTTGTTTATCGGTGCCGTTCCAACGCCCGTCGGTCGAGCGATTCAATACCGGCGCCGGAAGCGGAATTAATATCATCGTCGAAAATACCGACGCTTGCCCTCGTTACACCGGAATTACCATTAAAGATATAAATGTGCAACCTTCGCCGGCATGGTTGCAAAAACGCTTGGCGGCTATCGGATTGCGGCCGATAAACAATGTGGTGGATGTTACTAATTTCGTATTGCACGAGTTGGGGCACCCGCTGCACGCTTTCGATGCCGACAAAGTTGACGGCGGGCAGGTGATTGTTCGTACATGTAAAGACGGCACAAAGTTCGTTACGCTGGACGGTGTGGAACGCACGTTAAGCGCGTCGGACCTGATGATTTGCAACGCTACACGCCCCATGTGTATTGCTGGTGTGTTTGGTGGAAACGATTCCGGCGTGACCGAAAATACAAAAAATGTATTTTTGGAAAGCGCTTATTTCAATCCGGTGTGGGTGCGCAAAACCGCACGACGCCACGGTTTGAAGACCGATGCTTCGTTCCGCTACGAACGCGGCGCCGACCCGAATATTACGCCCTATGCTATGATGCGTGCGGCGCTGTTGATTCAGGAAGTGGCCGGCGGTACGATCATCGGCGACATTGTCGATATCTATCCGAGCCCGATAGAAGCCTGCCGTGTGCATTTGAACTACCGGAGCATGACACGTTTGATCGGTAAAGAAATTCCGCTATCAACATTGAAAGATATTTTGAAAGCGCTGGAATATAAAATTGAAAACGAAAGCGCCGAAGGCATGACGGTGCGTGTACCGACTTATCGTGTCGATGTAACGCGCGAATGCGATGTGGTAGAAGATGTGCTATGTATTTATGGATATAATAATGTAGAAATTCCTTTGCGTATTACTTCTACGGTAAATCATGTGCCGAAACCCGATAAGGAAAAATGGCAGAACACGGTGTCGGATTTCCTGACGGCGAACGGATTTTACGAAATCATGAGCAATTCGCTTACTTCGGCAAATTATTATGAAGGCTTGCAAGCATTCCAACCGGAAAATCTGGTGCGCATTGTCAATCCGCTGAGCAGCGATTTGAATGCAATGCGGCAAACCTTGCTGTTCAACGGTATGGAAGCCATTGCCTACAACATCAACCGCCAACATCCGGATTTAAAATGTTACGAATACGGCAACTGCTATTTTTACACGCCGGATAAAAACGACGGCTCACTGAAAGCCTATTCCGAAGCGCCGCGCCTGTCTCTATTCGTTACCGGCGATGTGTTGGGACAGTCGTGGAACATCGCTTCGCGCAAAGCTTCGTTTTTCTATTTGAAAGGATTTCTGGAAAAAATTCTGGAACGTTTCGGTATCGATATTCATACGTTGGAAACCATTGATGCGCCCTCCGACATTTTCATGGACGGTATCAGCTATTTGCTGAACGGAAAACTTTTGGCAAATATTGGGTTGCTGCATAAAAAAATCAATAAACGTTTCGATGTGAAACAAGACGTCTATGCCGCCGAAATTTCGTGGGATATATTGCTGAAAGCGGCAAAAGCGCACAAAGTGGAGTTTGCCGAATTGCCGAAATTCCCTGAAGTGCGCCGCGACTTGGCTTTGGTGGTCGATGAAAACATCACTTTTGCCCAACTTCGCGTCGTTGCGCTCAAAGCCGAGAAACAGTTATTGAAACGGGTAAGCTTATTCGATGTCTATCGCGGCAATAAATTACCGGCCGGCAAAAAACAGTAT
Source organism: Bacteroidales bacterium (assembly GCA_031551045.1). Lineage (GTDB taxonomy): Bacteria > Bacteroidota > Bacteroidia > Bacteroidales > UBA932 > JAVBOD01. Next base: position 39,847 of record JAVBOD010000034.1, on the reverse strand, counting down.
GCCTTGAGTTTTGTATTGCAGGATTACGAAAAAACGCTGACGGACGAACGCATCGAACGCATCATGAATAACCTGCTCACCGCTTTTGTTAATGAGGCAGGAGCTACGTTGAGGTAAATACTTTTAAGCGCGAAGAACGCAAAGAAGGCGCAAAGGCCGCTAAGCGCGTCATTGCGAACGAAGTGAAGCAATCTATTATTCACCTCTTTGCGTTCTTCGCGTAAAAATCTTTGCGCCTTTGCGGGTTAATATGAACAATCATTCTCACATCCCATGCTAAAACATTATTTCTCCTTAGTAAAATTTGCACATACCGTGTTTGCGCTTCCTTTTGCACTCATCGGTTTTACGATGGCTTACGTACAAACGGATGCCGCCTTCGAATGGCGCACCTTGTTGTTGATGCTGGCTTGCATGGTGCTGGCGCGTAACACCGCCATGAGTTTCAACCGCTATGCCGACCGGAAAATCGATGCCCGTAACGCTCGCACGGCACAGCGCGAAATCCCGGAAGGTATTATTTCTCCGAACAATGCCTTAATTTTTTGTATTGTTAATGCCGTATTGTTTATAATAGTTGCCGGATTTTTGAATCGTTTGTGTTTATATTTATCGCCGGCCGCGTTACTGATAATTGTCGGATATAGCCTAACCAAACGCTTCACTTGGTTGTGTCACTTAATTCTGGGATTAGGTTTGGCTATTGCGCCCACCGGAGCGTATATCGCCGTAACGGGACAATTTAATTTGGCGCCGCTGCTCCTTTCCGGCTTGGTATTACTTTGGGTAAGCGGTTTCGATGTGCTTTATGCCTTGCCCGATGAGGATTTCGACAAGCAAGAGAAATTGCATTCTATTCCCGAACAATTCGGCCGCCGTGGCGCCATGCGCATTTCGTGGTTGCTGCATATCTTGGCTATGGGCATGGTCATATATATCGGCTGTTTCTTAGCTTCGAATTATTGGTATTGGATAGGCGCCGCGCTGTTTACCGGCTTGCTCATCTATCAACATCTTATCATCAAACCCACGGATTTACGGCGCTTGAATGCGGCATTCTTCACCTCCAACGGTATCGCCAGCTTATTGTATTGTGTGTTCACCGTGCTCAGTTTGTTGTTTTAATTTTAGTACAGATTCATTGCCTTCTTGTCATTCTGAGCGTAGCGAAGAATCTGTAGAGATTGAAAACTTGACAAATACAGATTCTTCGCTACGCTCAGAATGACAAACAACCATCGTGCTCCGCTCCCTTTGGGAGAGGGTTTATAAAAGATGACGACCGCCAGGTGGCAGCCGTCCGTTTAACCTAAAAGAGAAGAGTATTTTTGGGGAATTTATTCAGACGCTTGGGTTGCATCTGTGAAGATTCTCGTCAATAATTCCTTATCCAACGAGTATAGTCCGTAACCGTCGTTGTTTATCAGTTTCAAAGAATCAATCAGCGCTTGCGCATTGGCTTCTTCTTCTACTTGTTCGTCGATATACCATTTCAGCATACTCTGCGTGGCAAAGTCTTTTTCATTAATGGCCATATCCATCAAGTTATTGATAAGTCCGGTTACTATTTGTTCGTGTTTCAACGTATCTTCAAATACATTCAAGGCCGATTTCCAGGTCGTAGGCACTTTTTCAATAGCTGCCAACGTTGCTTTGCCTCCGCGTTCTTGAATATAGCGGAAAAACTTGAGGGCGTGCGACACTTCTTCCTGGTATTGCACATACATCCAGTTGGCAAAACCCGGTAATCCGTTCGATGTGAAATGTGCCGACATCGAGAGGTACAAATACGCTGACCAAAATTCAGCATTGACTTGCGCATTGAGCGCTTTTTCTAATGACTTAGATAACATAATTAAAATGTTTGAATGATTAAAATGCAAAAATTATACCAAATCTGAAAAACTACCGAACTTCAAGCCCTAAGGTTTGTTTCAGGTATTTCACAGCGGGGTATTTTTCCGACAGGAACTTGAATTTGTCGTCGGGCATATAGAGGCGGGGAGTTTGTTCGCCACCCTCCGAAGGAGCAACCTCGACGGCTAATTTTATTTCGTAGTTTTGTAAATCTTGATGCAAAAACTGCAAAATCTTATTGGCAAGATTTTGTTCTATCCATGTTTTTTGGACGGCGTTCAGCACGATGAAGCGAACCGTGGCGCCTTCAATCAGCGTAGGTTGTGCATTGGCCAGCGCTGCCGACACACGCGAATCGATATCTTTCTGGGCCACTAACCGCGCCCATGCTTCTTCTAATTGTGATTGGGTGAAAACATTGGCAGGCCTTTCCTTTGGCGTTTCTTCCGGTTTCTCTTTCTTATTCTCCTTTAAAGCCGCTTTTAATGAAATGCTTTTTGGAGGAGCTGTGGTTACAGGCTTCGCCGGATTATTCTCAACTGTCTGTATTTCTGCCGTTTCTGTATTTTTTGATAATGTGGAATTTTCTACAGGTGTGGAATGTGAAACAAGCTCCGGTGATTTTACAGGAGCTTTTGGAACACTTTCTTCAGCATCTACATCAATTGTTTCGTTTTTTTTTTCGGGATCGATATTCGACAGGTTCACTAAGCACAACTCCACATGTAAACGAGGATTCCCACTCATTTTATAACCTGTTTCGCAAACGTTGGCAATTTGCAAGGCTTCAAATAAAAACGGGATGGAACAATTAGCCGCTTGTTCTTGGTAGTGTTTGGCAATAGCCGTCCCTACTTCGAGCAGTGGAAGTGTTTGCGAATCTTTACATACTAATAAATCGCGGAAATGCGAACTTAGCCCGGCAACGAAATGCTGTGCTTCAAACCCTTTTGCCAATATTTCGTCAAACAGCATCAGCGCGTTTTTGTAGTCATGTTTCAGGAATGCATCGGTGAGCCGGAAATAATATTCGTAATCGAGCACATTCAGGTTTTCGATGACTTGTGCATATGTAATATCATTCCCGCAGAACGTAACCACTTGGTCGAAAATCGAGAGGGCATCGCGCATAGCGCCGTCGGCTTTTTGTGCAATCACATTCAGGGCTTCCGGTTCCGCCGTAATGTTTTCTTTTCCGGCGATATAGCCCAAATATTTTTCCATATCGGATATCGTAATCCGTTTGAAATCAAATATCTGGCAGCGCGACAAAATGGTTGGTAATATTTTATGTTTCTCCGTCGTTGCTAAAATAAAAATAGCATGAGCCGGCGGTTCTTCCAGTGTCTTCAGAAAAGCGTTGAATGCCGCAGCCGACAACATGTGCACCTCGTCGATGATATATACGCTGTAGCGGCCGATTTGCGGCGGTACACGCACCTGGTCGGTTAGCGTGCGGATATCGTCCACCGAATTGTTCGACGCGGCGTCGAGTTCGTGAATGCTATACGAACGCCCTTCGGCAAACGAGCGGCACGATTCGCATTCGCCGCAGGCTTCCATATTCGGGGTGGGAGAGAGGCAGTTGATTGTTTTGGCGAAAATCCGCGCGCAGGTTGTTTTTCCTACGCCGCGCGGCCCGCAGAACAGATAAGCATGCGCCAAGTGTTGCCGTTGGATGGCATTCTTCAGCGTAGTGGCAATGCTGTCTTGTCCCACCACCGATTCGAAGGTAAGCGGGCGGTATTTTCGTGCCGATACGATAAACTGTTCCATATCTTACAAAGGTAAGAAAAATCCTGAAATAGGAATGTGTTATTTTGAAAGATTTTTTGACATTGTTTTTTCATATCATTTTTCAACGGAACTTGTTCTCTTGTCATTCTGAGCGAGGCGAAGAATGACAAGAGGCATAAGAATCCACATCCGTATAATAATCTCGAATTTTTACGTCAGCAGGAGTAAACTGATTGCCATTACAGCCATGCCTCCTATTAACCCGTAAATAGCAATATGGTGCTCTCCGTATTTTTCGGCTGTTGGTAATAATTCGTCCAACGAAATATATACCATGATACCGGCGATACCGGCAAATACAAGGCCGAAAAGTTGTTCTGAGAAAAATTGGCGTAACAAAAAGTACCCCAGCAGCGCGCCCAATGGTTCGGCTATTCCGGAAAGAAACGAATAACTGAAAGCTTTTGCCCGGCTTTTAGTGGCATAGTATATAGGCACCGCTACGGCTATACCTTCCGGAATATTATGTATGGCTATTGCAACGGCAATGCTTATGCCTAATGCGGGATCCTCCAATGCACTCATAAAGGTGGCTAATCCCTCGGGGAAATTATGTATGGCAATGGCTAATGCCGAAAAAACACCTAAGCGCATGAGTTTATTGCTATCGTCCTTCTTTATGGAGTGCTGGTCCATATTTTTTAATTCATGCGGATTCTCAAAAGAAGGCACCAGCTTATCAATAAGCGCAATGACCGCAATTCCGATGAAAAAAGCCAATACCGTATATAAATACCCGTGCTGGCTGCCATATATCGCTTCCAATGAGCTTCTGGCATCTTTGAATAATTCCACGAAAGAAACATACAACATTACTCCGGCCGAGAAACCTAATGAAAGCGCCAGAAATTTCGGGCTGAATTTCTTTGAAAGAAATGCCATTAGACTGCCGATACCCGTTGCCAGGCCGGCAAATAGCGTTAACAGGAAAGCATATGCAATGGTGTTATTCATACTTGTTTCTATAAAAGAGTATATACAAAAGTAATACCAATTATTGATACTTGATTATATGCTAACTATTTCTTGTTATCTGTGAGGTTTAAATAATAGCAAAGTGATATGTATTGAAATCAATTTTCCACCCTCGCTCTCCGGCCACTCACTCTCGATAGCTATCGGGGCGGGAGAAAGCTTTCGCGCTGTTACTCTTCAGGGGGAGGAAGGCCGGGAGGATAATGTTGAATTACTTTGTAATGTATTTTTGACTTTTTTAAGTTCTTTAGTATAAAAGAATTTTCAGTGAAACTACTTTAATAGCTCGGCTTGTTGCTCTTTTTTCCATTTGTGGTATCCGATGACGGAAGCCGTGGCGTAACAGAAAAATAAAATGGCCGTGGGATATAATCCGCGCCAAAGAAACAAGCCCATCGATAGCGTATTCACAAAAAGCCACACCCACCATTGCTCAATGATTTTGTGCGCCAACATCCACGTGGCAACAATGCTAAGCGATGTAACCAACGCATCGCCATAGGGTACGGGCGAATCGGTGTAATGTGAAAGAATGAATGCCATGAATGCAAATAAGGCGATACTGATAACGGTCAACTTAATGGTTAACGATAAATGAATATTCTTTATTTGAGATACGGCTTTTTCTGCGATATTTTTTTTATTCTTGTTTTTCGCCGTCCAAATAATCCAGCCGTAAACACTGGCAAGCAGGTAATAGATATTCAATCCCATATCGGCATAAAATTTAGCGTGGAAAAAAATGTACACGTAAAAAGCGGAGGAGATGAAGCCCACCACCCACATGATTTTTTTCTGGTTGATTTCAAAAAAAAGATAAAGCAAGCTGGTGCTTGCTCCTATCAATTCTACATAATTTTCTTGCAAATATGTAATCATTACTTCACTTCTACGGTTTTACTCAAATGGATGAATTGTTCGGCGCTTCCGTTGTTTACGGGAATCAACGTAAAACTGTATTCATACGTTTTGTCGGGTAATAATTGGTATTTCGGCAATGGCATGTGGTACCAACTATCAACTCCGGCCACCCCGCGTTGCCCGTAGTCGATATTCCAGCGGATAAAATTACGTGGGCTGATATCTGCCGGATGCACGTTTTCGTTTTCAATACGTCCATAGTTGTATTGCTCGCGTGCATCGAAATCGCGGGTTAAGTAGGGGAGTGCGGTTGCTTCGAATCCCCGGAAATTATTGCTCACGGCCAATAGCCCTGCGCCTTTGTCATTGGTGAGCGCCGCCCATTGAATCCCGGTACGGTTGCCGTTTTCCTGCGGACGGACATAGGGGAAATATTGCGCTTCGGCCTTACTTTGATATAAGCCCACATTCGAAGCATAGCAACGGTCAGCATAATTTTCCCAGGGGCCGCGGCCGAAATAGGTGTAATTGTCGAATGCTTTGGGCATGGCAAACACCATTCCCACGCGTGGAATATCGCTTTTTTCGGTTTCCGAAGGATTCAATATGAAATTTACGTGCACGCGTCCGCTGCCCGAAACCGTATAAACTACGCGGCATTGAGTATTTACCGAGTCCAACGAGAAAACATTCGTTACAATCATTTCATTGTTTACGGCTTGTGCTTCAAAAGTGGTTAAGCGGCTTTCGAGCGTAGCTTTTTTCCAATGGATATTTTTGCGTGTCATCCTATTGCCGAAATCGTTGTCGGTAGGTGCGCGCCAAAAATCGGGTTTCACCGGCAGGGCGATTAATTCCGTTCCGTTCGATTTGTAGGACGATATTCCACCCGTTTGCTTGTCGAAAGTGACGCTGATGTTGTTGCCCGTTACCGTGAGCGTTTTGTCATCCTCTTTTTTACTCAAAATGTTTACGGGAGTTTTTGTTACTTTCACACTCACGAATCCCACCTGATATTGCTTCGTTATTTGCTCGATGTCTTCTTCCGTTACCGCTTCGGCCACATAAAGCGGCAATTCCAACTGTTCTTCGGCAATGATATACGACGTCGGGAGGAATGGTTGTGCATTCCGTAATCTTGCTTCAAGATGCAAATAGTAACGGGTATTTACCTCGATATTGAACTCGTCTTTCAGCGGAAGGATGATGCGTTTTCCTTCGTGCGGTTTAATATCGAGTACTATTGGTTCATAGCGTTTCATTTCCTTGTCGTCGGCTTTGATGTAGGCCATAATTTCCAATTCATCGGCATTGGTGAAATCATAATAGTTCTCGACTTGGATGATGGCTTTGTCGCCACGCAACATAAGCGGAGTGAAATAAATCGGTTGTTGCACTTTGCGCATCTCATAGTATCCCGGGTGCGGCGTGCGGTCGGCGCTCACAATGCCATTGCAAAGGAAGTTTCCGTCCGATGGCATGTTGGTGCCGAAATCGCCGCCATAGGCCAGGAATTTATTACCTTTTACATCGGTTTTCCAAAGCCCTTGGTCCACCCAATCCCAAATAAATCCACCTTGTACATTCGGATATTTGCGAATATTATCCCAGTATTCTTTGAAATTTCCGCTACTGTTTCCCATGTTGTGAGCGTACTCCGACGGAATCAACGGGCGGTCGTTAAGCCGTTGCCCGAACCATGCTAAAAAGTCGGGGTCGGGGTATTGCGGGACAATGATATCGGTGTTCCAGTCAAAATCCAATAAACTGCGATCGCCTATTTCCGTACGTTCATATTGCACGGGGCGTTTACTTACATCCGCTTCTTTTATCGCCCGGTAACCGCGATAAAACGCTTCGCCGTTGCCTGCTTCGTTTCCCATCGACCAAATAATTACCGAAGCATGGTTTTTGTCGCGCTCCACCATGCGTAGCATCCGGTCTAAATGCATATCGTAAAATAAGGGATTTTTCGCCAACGATTTTTCGCCGTAATACATGCCGTGCGATTCGATATTGGCTTCGTCCACAACATACATCCCGTATTCGTCGCAAAGATCATAGAACAATTCCGGTAGCGGATAGTGGCTGGTGCGGATAGCATTGAAGTTGGCCTGCTTCATCAGTTCAATGTCTTTCACCATCGTAGCGCGGTCAATCACGTGCCCCGTAGCCGGATGGTGTTCTTGTGTGTTGGCGCCTTTCAACAGTACGGCTACGCCGTTAACCAACAATTGTCCGCCTTTGATTTCCACACTGCGGAAACCGATGCGCGACGGAATGGATTCGATCAATTTTTTATCGGCATCGTAAGTATTAATTACCAATGTATATAAGTTCGGTTTCTCGGCGCTCCAAGCCCGCACATTGTTGATGCGTGCGTTGAATGCTGCGGTAAGTTGGCTGCTGGCAGCGGCTTGCATGTTTTTCGTTCCGTTTGTCACGAGTTGGCCGTTGGCATCGGTAAGTTCGTAGTTCACGGTAACAGTTTTGCTTTGCGCATGATTGTTTTTCAAATCAATATTCAACGAAAAAATTCCGTCCTGATAATTATTTGCGAGCGACGAAATCACTTGATAGTCGCACACGCGCATCGTCGGTTGCGTATAGAGATACACGCTGCGTTCAATGCCGCTCAGGCGCCAGAAATCCTGGCATTCCAGATAGCTGGCTACGCTCCAGCGATAAATTTCCAGTGCAATCACATTTTCCTGTCCGTACTTCACATATTTTGTAATATTGAATTCGCTTGGCAACTTGCTGCCTTCGCTATAGCCCACTTTCTCGCCGTTAATCCAAATATAAAAAGCCGATTTTACGGAGCCTAAATGAATGAAAACCTCTTTTCCGTTCCAGTTGGCCGGTACGGTGAAATTCCGGCGATAGGAGCCCACCGGATTATATGTCTTCGGTACTTTCGGCGGCTCCGGCCCATTTTTAAATTCGGTAATCGGTGTGCGTTTATCGGCAAATTCATAGGGGTGATTCACATAAATCGGCACGTCAAAACCTTCTATTTCCCAGTTGCCCGGCACTTTGATGGTTGCCCATTTGCTTACATTGAAAGAGGGTTGGTAGAAATTGACAGGGCGGTCGGCCGGTTTGTTTGCTAAATTGAACTTCCATATACCATCCAACGATAGATAATTGGCGGCATCGGGCGCTTCCGTATATTTTTTTTGCTCCGTATTGTAGGAAAAAAACGAAGCGCGCCCATCTTCTTTGTTGATACCGGTTACCGCCGGATCTTCCCATGCTTCCAACGTTTGTGCATACAGGCACACAACGCTCAACATCGTTCCTAAGGTAAAGAAAAGTTTTTTCATTGGCTTGGTTGCTTTATTTGCTTATTGGTTTATTACCATGTCTTCTGTCATTCTGAACGAAGTGAAGAATGACAAACACTCCTGATTCATTCATCATTCATAACTCATCGTTATATTGCAAACTCCTTCGCAATGCGCTCGAATTTTTCGTCCAAGTGTTTCGAGATTTCGTCGAAAGCGCCTTTGTTCGGTAGGTCTTTCCGTACGCCGAAGTAGAATTTGATTTTCGGCTCGGTACCCGATGGCCGCACAGAAACAATGGTGCCGTCTTCTGTAATAAACTGTAAAACGTTCGATGTTGTCTTCAAGTTAATCGGCCATTTTTTCCCGCTGGCAATGTCAAGTGTTTCGCGTGTTTGGTAATCATGAATTATTTGCAGCGGCGAACTGTCGATTTTCGAAGGAGGACAGGCGCGGAATTGTTTCATCATTTCCTGAATTTGTTCCAGTCCGTCTTTCCCTTTTTTTGTTACCGAAATTTGTTTTTCTTTATAAAAGCCGAATTCCATATAAACATCGAGCAGCAAGTCGTACAAGGTTTTTCCTTGTGTAAGCGCCCAGGCCGCCATTTCGGCAATCATGCAGCAGGAGGTAATGGCGTCTTTATCGCGTACAAACTCGCCGATACTGTACCCGTAGCTTTCTTCGCCGCCGCCGATAAAGGTTTTCTTGCCTTCGTTTTCACGTACTACTTCGGCAATAAATTTGAATCCGGTATATACATTGTATTGTTCCACGTTGAATTTTTCGGCAATCACTTTCATCAAATCCGTGGTAACAATGGTTTTGATGGTGTATTGTTTACCGTTCAGGTGGCCTAACTCGCTCCACCGGCGCACCAAATAATAGGTGAGTAACGAAGCGGTTTGGTTGCCATTTACCAAAATCAATTTATTTTCGGAATTACGGATAGCAATACCCACGCGGTCGGCATCGGGGTCGGACGCCATCACGATATCGGCGCCGGTTGCTTCGGCTTTTTCCATCGCCAGTTTCAAAGCGCCCGGTTCTTCGGGGTTAGGCGACACTACGGTCGGGAAATTTCCGTCTTTTACATCTTGCTCCGGTACACGGATAATGTTCGTAAATCCTAAACGTTTGAACGCTTCGGGAATCATCGTAACGCCCGTGCCATGCAGTGGCGTGTACACGATTCGCAAGTCATGATGCGCTTTCACCGCTTCGGGAGAAAGAAACAGGGTCATGATTTTTTCGAAATAGGCTTCGTCTATTTCTTTGCCGATACGTTGGATGTTTTCTTCGTTGCCATTGAATTTTACCATGGAAGGGTCGGTAATTTTTACCACTTCTTCAATGATGTTTTTATCATGCGGTTCGGTCACTTGTGCACCGTCTTCCCAATAAGCTTTGTAGCCGTTGTATTCCTTCGGATTGTGCGAGGCGGTAACCATCACGCCGCTTTGGCAGCCCAAGTGACGCACGGCAAAACTCAATACCGGCGTGGGGCGTAATGACTCAAATAAAAATACTCTAAATCCATTGGCTGCAAAAACCTGTGCGGTGATTTTGGCAAACTCCGGGCTGTTGTTGCGGCAGTCGTAGCTGATAGCCACTTTTATCTGCGGAAGATGCGGGAAACTTTTTTTCAAATAGTTTGCCAAACCTTGTGTAGCCATGCCTACGGTATATTGATTCATGCGGTTGGTGCCCACGCCCATGATACCACGCAAGCCGCCGGTGCCGAATTCCAGATTACGATAAAATGCATCTTCCAACTCTTTCGGGTTCTCCTCCATGAGTTTTTTTACTTGTGCTTTGGTTTCATCGTCGTAGTTGCCTTGCAGCCACGTTTGTGCATTTTTTAAAGCTATTTCGTTCATAATTGTTATGATTTTATGAGACAATTTTATTTTTCCTTTTGCTGAAAACAACGAACCAGCGCGTCTTCCCACGAAGGAATCGCGAGGCTGTATATTTGTTTGATTTTTTCTTTGTTCAACACGCTGTATGTCGGGCGGTGCGCTTTTGTCGGATATTCGGCAGTAGTTACAGGATGTACTGTGCACTTGCGTTGGCCTATCTCCATAATGTTGGTAGCAAAATCGAACCATGTACACACGCCCTCGTTGGTGAAATGATAAACGCCGCCTTGGAAGGTTGCCGGATTCGTTTGAATCAGGCCGATGATTTTTAAAAGTGCAGAGGCTAAATCGAAAGCGTAAGTGGGAGAACCGTACTGGTCGTTTACCACATTGATATCAGTACGTTCCGCTCCCAACCGCAGCATGGTATTGACGAAATTATTTCCTTCGGCCGTGTAGAGCCACGCCGTGCGAATGACCATACTTTTTTCATAGGCTAAAGCGGCTTGTTCGCCGGCCAGTTTTGTTTTTCCATAAACCGATAGCGGATTCACAGCATCCTTTTCCGTATAAGGAGAGGAGCTTGTTCCGTCAAACACATAATCGGTGGAGATATGCAACAAAAAGGCATCGATACTTGCAGCGGCTTCTGTCAGGTGTTGAACGGCTGCGGCGTTTATGGAAAACGCTTTTTCCGGTTCGTCCTCCGCCTTGTCCACCGCCGTGTAGGCTGCACAGTTGACAATAAATTGAGGCCGGTGCCGGATACAAAAATTACGCACAGCGTCCACTTGCGTAATATCTAATTCGTCCACATCCGTACAAAGCAATTCAATATGCGGAAAATCTGCTGCTGCTCGTTGAATATCACGTCCTAATTGTCCTTTACTGCCTATGATGAGTATCATTTTATTCGTTGTAAAATACAAATATACAAAAAAAGGTGAAAAGGAAAAAGGGCACAAGGGAGAAAGCGGGGCCGGCGCATCTCGCACTTGTTGTTTTCATGGATTTATAGCCACAAAGAGGACGGTAGTCTTTAGATAAATTATTGGTTAGAAAGAGAAAGTTAACCCGACATTCATTGCGGGCAATCCGTATCCTCCTTCGACAAATAGCCCGACAGGTTTACTAAACCGGTAACGAATGCCGACATAGGCGCCACCTTGGAAAGTAGTTTCTTTGTTTATAGAATTCGCTTCACTCGTTAGCCCCATATAGTTTGTGATAGGGAGTTTTATATTTTCATATTGAAAACAAAGGCCTACCCTAAAAGCTGCATATAGCTCTAAAGACCGAATAGGCTCATACCGATAAGTTAAACGTAGAGCTACTATTGTTGAACGCAAACCGTTTCCTTTAATACCATAGCTTTCAGATTTACTATCACCCCAAATATAAGATCCGAAAAGGCCTAATGTTGCAGCACCCGACTGTTGTGACGAGCCGTATATCCCATAATCAAAATTAAGAATAACTCCTGTTCCCTCCACAAAACCCACGCCGGGGCTAATTAAAAATCTCCCTTGTCTGGCTTCTCCTTCATCTTGTGCTTGCATGTTATTTACAAATAGTACCCCAAAAAGAAAGGCTATAAGAAAATTTCTTTTTTTCATAAGAATTGGTTTTATGGTTGACATGCAAATATAGAAAATTTTATGAAAGCCGCCGAGTAATACCAATATGAACCACCTTTTAATCCAATCTGTTTCCGGGATAATGCCGATGCTACAAATGTTTAGGTCAATGCAATTGGACTATTATATTTGTCAAATCGGTATAAAGACTTGATAACAAAGAAAAAGCCGTGCAAATTTGCACGGCTAAAACTATTTATAAACAGTTGAATTAATATACCTTTGCGGTGGTTTCGCCTTTAAGTACGGTCAGTCCGTTCCATGCCAGGGCGGCCATTTCGTCTTCGCCCGGATAAACGCTTACGGGAGCTAACCAATCAATCATTTCAACGACTAATTTTACAAAATGCGGATTGTGTGCAATGCCGCCGGTTAAGATAATGCCGTCTATTTTTCCGAGCAATACCACCGCCATTTCGCCAATATATTTGGCTACTCCGTAGGCCATTGCACGATGAACCAACGCCGCTTTCTGATCGCCTTGCAACGCCGCTTTTTCCACTTCCAAAAATTGGTTGGTTCCCATGTGCGCAATCAGGCCGCCTTGGCCAATCAACATTTTAGAGAGTTCTTCTTTGGTATATTGCTTGCTGTAGCACAATTCTACCAATGCCATGCAGGGCACGCTGCCGGCGCGTTCGGGCGAGAAAGGGCCTTCGCCGCCCAAGGCGTTATTCACATCGATAACTTGTCCGTTTTTGTGTGCACCGATGGAAATGCCGCCTCCCAAATGCACTACCACCAAACTCATTTCTTCGTATTTTTTTTCGCATTTCTTCGCATGTTGTTTAGCGATTGCCTTTTGATTCAATGCGTGAAAAATAGAAACACGTTCGAATGCCGGATGGCCGGAAACACGCGCTACGTCTTGCAATTCATCTACCACTACAGGGTCGGCAATAAAGGCGCGGCAATTTCCGCCGATGCTTTTTGCAACATCATCGGCAATGAGGGCGCCGAGATTACTGGCGTGTTCGCCGCGTCTGCATTCCAGCAAGTCTTTTTTCATCAATTCATTCACTTCGTACACGCCGGAAGGAATAGGCCGCAACATGCCGCCACGCCCCACCACTGCCTGCAAAGAGTCGAGGGCTATGTTGGCTTCTTGCAGCGCCTGCAGCACTGCATTTTTGCGAAAATCGTATTGGTCGGTCACTTGTTGGAAATGTTTCAAGTCGTCCCGGGAATGTTGCAGGTTTTTTTGAAAAACGTTTTTGTCGTCTTCAAACACCGCAATCTTCGTAGAAGTAGAGCCCGGGTTTATCGTAAGTATTTTATACATAGAACTACTGTTTAAAGTTTTATGTTTAAGGTTTTGCTAGGAATCTTGTTTGCGAGCGTTTTGCGCCAACATTAAACATTCTAACCTTAAACAATTAACAGAAATTTATTTCACTGAAAGCGCTGCCAAGGCAATAGAGTTGAGCTTGCTGGCCGTGCTGTCGCCACGCGAAGTGAGTACGCACGGAACTTTTGCGCCAACAACCATTGCCGCCAATTCACCTTTGGCCAGTTTCGTCACGGTTTTGAAAAATACATTGCCGCTTTCGATGTTCGGGAACACAATGCAGTCGGCGTCGCCGGCTACGGGGCCGGTTACTTTTTTCGTGTCGGCCGATTCTTTGTCGATCGCTACGTCCAGCGCCAACGGGCCGTCCACCAATGCGCCTTTGATTTGTCCGCGGTCGGCCATTTTTGCAATCATGGCGGCTTCTACGCAGGCAGGCATACCGGCCAGCATCTGTTCGGTAGCTGCGAGAATCGCTACTTTCGGTTTATCGTTATTTAACGATTTAGCCACATTGATAACGTAGTTGGTAATGGCTACTTTTTGGTTGAAGTCGGGCGCCGGAATAACGGCTACGTCGCCAACAACGAGCAATTTCGGATAAGTAGGAGCGGCTACTACCGTCACGTGGCTCAACACGGCTTTCGGCGGCATCAGGCCTTTTTCCTTATTTAAAATGGCACGCATATATTTATCGGTGCTGCACAAGCCTTTCATCAAAATATCGCCTTCGCCGGCGTTGATTAATTCCACGGCTTTAGCGCATGCTTTGTTTTCGTCAGCTTCTTGTACCAAGCGGAATTTTTTGATGTCGATGCCTTCTTCTTTACATACCTTTTGCATCGTGGCTTCGTCGCCCACTAAAATACCTTCTACAAAACCTTTATCCACGGCGGCGCTTACGGCGCCAATCGTATGTGAGTCGTTGGCAAAAGCAGCTACAATTCTTTTTTTCGGCCTTGCTTTCAAGGCGTCGAATACTTGTTCGAAATTCGTAATCATGATGTATGTTTTATTATTATTTTGCAGAAACAATTTTGAACGTGTCGGTAGCAATTACCAATTCTTCGTCGGTGGTTACCGTCATTAGCTTCACTTTCGATTCGGGGCGTGTAAGCACTTTGTCCTGTCCGCGTACGCCTTCGTTGAGCGATTGGTCGAAATCAACACCTAAAAATTTCAAGCGTTCGCCTACATATTGACGAACAACCGTATCGTTTTCTCCGATACCACCCGTGAACAGAATCATATCCACGCCGCTCATAGCAGCGGCATACGAGCCGATGTATTTCAACACACGGTAGTAGAACATATCGAGCGCCAGTTGTGCACGTTCGTTCTTTTCTTTGGCCGCGTCTTCAATATCGCGCATGTCCGACGAAATGCCCGACACGCCTTGCAGCCCGCTTTCTTTGTTCAGGATATTCCCGATTTCCTGAATTGTTTTGTTTTCTTTTTCGGCAATAAACGGCAAGATACCGGCATCTACATCGCCGCTGCGCGTGCCCATCACCAACCCTTCGAGCGGTGTGAAGCCCATCGAAGTATCGACCGATTTCCCGTTATGAATGGCAGCAATCGAAGCGCCATTGCCCAAGTGGCAAGTGATTATTTTGGAGTTGTTGAAATCGATTCCCGTAATTTTACAGGCTTTTTGCGCTACGTAACGATGGCTGGTGCCGTGGAATCCGTAGCGGCGTACTTTGTATTGTTCGTAGTATTTGTACGGCAAGGCATACATATACGCGTGCGCCGGCATCGTTTGGTGGAACGACGTGTCGAACACGGCTACCTGCGGTACATCGGGCATAATGCTTTCAATCGCTTGAATACCCTTGAGGTTGGCCGGATTGTGCAGCGGCGCCAGATCGATACAGGCGGCAATATTTTCGCACGCTTCTTTGGTTACGCGGGCGCTGCCCTTGAAATATTCTCCGCCATGAGCTACGCGGTGTCCCACTGCTGCAATTTCGCTCAACGATTTGACTACGCCATATTCGCCATCGGTCAGTATTTCGAGAATCACACTGATGCCGGCCGTGTGGTCGGGGGCATTACACATTTTTTTCAGTTTGTCCTTCCCGGGAACACTGTGTGAAACAACGCTGCCCGAAAGGCCGACGCGTTCTAATAAACCTTTTGCTAATAAATGATGAGTGGTTTCATTTTGCATGTCGAGCACTTGATATTTTATCGAAGAGCTGCCGCAGTTGAGTACTAAGATGTTCATACAAAGAATAATAAAGAGATGAATGTTTATTTTTTAAAGGTGCAAAGGTACGACTTTTTTAAGAATAAATAAAACTCATGGTTGATTTCGTTGCCGGGAGGCCGGTACAGCGTGATTTTGGATACCGGATTTTGGATATTTGTTAATGACAACAAACTTCCATTCCAATGAAGAAAACGGACGACAAATAATCTGCCGTCCGTCCATCAAAACTTATTGTGCGAAGAATTAATAGCGATTTCTATTGTATCCGCCGCCACCGCCGCGATTTCCGCCACCACGATTGAATCCTCCGTTGCTGCGTTCCGTTTTCGGACGGGCTATGTTTACATTAATCGTTTTACCTTCGAAAACGGTTTCGTTCAAGGCATTGATAGCTTTCTGGCCGTCTGCGTCATTGGGCATTTCTACGAAACCGAATCCGCGCGAGCGGCCTGTTTCACGGTCTGTGATAATGTTGGCGGAACTTACTTCTCCGTATTCCGCAAATAATTGTTGTAAGCCTTCACTCTTAGTGCTGTAGCTTAAATTTGAAACGTAAATGTTCATCTTTTTGTTTTTGAAAATTAATAATTATTTTTATTGTTCAAGTTTGATTTTTACGGCATTCATGCCTTTTTTTCCTTTCTCCAATTCGAAAGTAACTTTATTGCCTTCGGCTATATTTTCCGGTGCTTCGCTGATGTGGAAGAAATATTTTTCCACGCTGGCGAGGTCTTTAATAAACCCGTAACCTTTTTCCGTATTAAAATGTTCTACACGGCCTTTCAATACGGGGTCTTCCGTTTCGTCTTTTTTCGGTATGGATACAGCAATACTGTCAACATCTATTTCCTGTTTATTCTCAAGGCTTGGAGGCGTACTGGTAATAACTCCGTTTTCATCCACGTATGCAATCATATCTTCAAACGACTTGCTGCCGCCGGCTCTGCGCTCTTCTTTGCGCTGTTGTTTCTCCTTCCTTTTTTGTTCTTTTTTCTTTTCTAATTCTTTTTTGTTGAACGATGTTGCCATTAGTAAATATTTTGTGATTATTTTTTTGTATCAATAAATAGCCCCGATTACAGCCTGTTCTGTTTTCTCGAAAATTTCCGAAAAGGGCATATCCTTTACAGGGAAAGGCTCATGAATTATAAGCTCGATTTTAGTTCCTATGCTCAATGGGAAAGAGCCCCGCTTTGTCATTTGCCATGAATTATTGATGGTAACGGGAACCATATAGGCCGATGGCGCATATTTACAAAGGATTTTCAATCCGCTTTCCGCAAACGGCTTCGGTTTGCCGGTTCTGCTTCGTGTTCCTTCCGGAAATATAACGGCTGACCGTTTGTTAGCCTCGATATACAAGGTCATTTCTGTTATCGCCGCCAACGATTGTTTCGGGTCTTTCCGGTTGATAAGCACGGAGCCTCCATGGTTCAGATTATAGGAAATGCTGGGAATCCCTTTCCCCAATTCCCTTTTGCTGATATACTTAGGATGTGTTTTCCGCAGAAACCAGCCAATGGTCGTAATATCGAACAGGCTCTGATGATTGGCGGCAATAATCAAAGGCGCGCCGGTTGGCAGTTTTTCACGGTGGCTGATTTTATAACTTGTGCCTAAAACATACGTGTTAGCTATCAAAAAGAAATACAAGATATCTACACTTTTTTTGTGGGCATTGTAGCCAAACAAATTGAAGCATATCCATTGAATGGGATGAAAGATTACTAACGCAACTCCAAACAAAAAGTAATAGATAACGGAAAGCGGATATGCCACTAATTTTCTCATGTGCAATTTATGCGGAAATTATTATTGAGTGTTGCGGCCTGAATTTCGTCTTTCAATTTTGTTATCACTTCCTTCACACTGCTGATTTTTTTCGACATGTAGGCATTCGCTCCGGCAAATGCATAGCCTTTGTCCATATTTCCTTTAGCTGCGTTGTAGAGCGCCAGAATAATGCAGTACGGGCTTTTTGTGTAATCGCAGGTTTTGATGCAACGAACGGGGCATCCTTTAGGCTTCTGCTTACCGTCGTTCACGCTACGAATAAAGTTATTTTCGAAAGCGCGCCCGGGCATCCCAACCGGACTTTGTATAATGACCGTGTCCTTTTCGGAAGAGTCGATGTAAACTTGTTTAAAGGCGGGAGACGCATCGCATTCATAAGTGGGAACGAATATACTTCCCAGTTGTGCGCCTGCGGCTCCGAGATTCAGAAAACGTACGATATCTTCTCCGGTTGAAATTCCTCCGGCAGCAATAACCGGGATTATTTTTTTGTCGCTGTATTGCGCGGCTATGGCCACAACTTCCGGAATCAAATGTTCCAGCGAGTGGCTTGCGTCTTCAATTTGTTCTTTCTTGAATCCCAAGTGCCCTCCGGCTTTCGGCCCTTCTACCACAATGGCATCGGGGAGATAGTTATAATTAGCCTGCCATTTTTCGCAAATTACTTTTGCGGCACGTGCCGAAGAAACGATAGGAGCTAATAATGTTTTGCTATCGGGAGAGAGGAACGACGGTAAATCCAATGGTAAACCGGCGCCCGAGAATATGATATCCGCTTTCTCCGCAATGGCTGTACGCACCATATCTGCAAAATTCGATAGAGCGACCATAATATTCACCCCTATGATACCTTTGCTCTTTTCGCGTGCTTTCCGAAGCTCTTCCTTCAGCCCCGAAATACAATTTTTAAGATAATCGTCGGAATCTTGTTTATATAGCAAGCCCATGCCGGCGCAAGATATAACGCCGATTCCACCCTCATTTGCAACTGCCGAGGCCAGGCCGGAAAGGGAAACGCCCACCCCCATGCCGCCTTGAACAATGGGCAACAAAATTTCTCTATTCCCTATGAAAAATGATTTCATCTTTCTCAAAAGTGTGTCACGAAATTGTTTTGCATATTATCGCGACTGATTAATATTAGCAACAAAAAGTTGATTTTGAGGTCGATTTTGACGATGAAAAAACCTGCCAAATAAAGGCAGAGTAAAGCATTGCTAAGAAAGATTCAATATAAACTCTATTGTTTAGGGGACAAAGATACGAAATTATTTTGAAATACATATTGTTACATAGCTTGAATATAAAAAAGGATAGACAATGAATGCTTTTGTCCGTTAATCTTAAAATTCATAATTTTGCACCCGAATTGTTAGCCTGTTGAAAGCATGAGAAAATATTGGGAAATACTGAAACGCATTTTACGCAACGATAAAGAATTGATTTACCTGACTGCCGCTTTGGTCGTGGTAGGCGGACTGGTGCGTTTGTTCAGTTACAAGCTCAGTGTATATGTGCTGAATATTAGTTTTATTCCTTATTTGTTCATGCGGGGAGGCTATTACATAACACGGCGCGACAGAACCTGGACGTTGCACGAGAAACAACGTTTTGCTGTACTCATTGCCATGTGTGTGGTAATTTTACTGAATACTTTTACCATATTTCGCTCCGAATTTTTGTTGTTTTTCCTGTTGATGATTGATTATATTTTGGTTATCAACAAACGCGCTAATCAAGCACCAGCCCGATATACGGACGACAATCCATAGGGAGCCCTGCTTGCACGTCTTGCAACGGTTTCCACATGCCGAAGGCCGCTGTTTCGCCTTCTTCGGGAAGTAAAGAACTGCACGCCGGGAAATATATGGTAATGGTCTGGGTGTGTGGAAATAGTTTCATGATGTGTGTATTTAAAATACCCAAGTGTGCCGGTTTTTCCACGTTTGTTTCTTTTACGACTACGGCATCTTTCTCCGGATAGCAAAAAGCATAAATATTATAAGTATGTATGAAGATTAATTTTCCCCCATTGAATTCACATTCGTTTTTGGCGTATTGCAAGGCTTCCATATCCCACTGAATGTAGCATTCGCTGTTTACAAGGTATTGTTCCCGTAGCTTGAAAAGTTGCGGCATATCAATATCCATCGGTTTTTCGGAAGAAGAAAGTAGAGGACTGTTGCCAGGCGGTTGAATAATTTTCCGGCGGTAAAATAGGGTAGCATATCCTTGATTTTTATAGAACGTGAACAGCGAATCGGAAGCGGGCACCAATACGGCAGCTCCTATGTCTTGTGATTTTAATAGCTCTTCTGCTTTTTGTGAAAGTTGCGCCGAAATTCCTCTCCGTTGAAACGCCGGAAGCGTGGCCACGGCATAAATATAACTTGCCGGAATGCTTTGTCGGGGCGTTACCAGTGTGCAGGGCAACATGGTAAGCGAAGCCACCGCCCGGTTGTTTTCCAGATACACCAATGTATATTCGGGGCGGAAACGCTGCGTGAAATAAAAATCGAGATACGCCTCGTCTTCGCCGAAACACTCTTTGCGGATTTGCCGCAAGTCGGCAATCATGGAATTATCTGCTAAACGAATCATACAATTCTGTTTGATGTTTAAAGTTTAATGTTTGTTCTTTGTTGTCATTCAGAGCGAAGCGAAGAATGACAAAGGCCGTTATCAAACATCTAAAATCCGGCATCTACAATCGTTGCTATATACTTTTCAATCAGCTCTACCGGTTGATAGGACAGTTTTGCTTTGCGTAGCCCTTCGTCTCCGGCATCGTCTTCGCGGTTGATATAGCGGAAACCGGCCGCGTGTTTTTCGGCAAATAACTGGTTCATGGCCTGATAAACGCCATGAAATTCGCTGAATGCTTTTTCGATATGCACAATAAATGTATCGGAATTGAGCCGTTCGCCTACGGTGTACGCAACGACCTTTCCATCTACACGTAATAAACCGCCGGTGAGTTGCAATTCAAAAAAATATTGCAAGGCACGTTTCACGGCGCATGTCTCTTTTTGCAGCGAATCGTTTTCATTACAACCATATTGCCGGCACCACTCTTCATTCATTGCCGCGCATTCGGCAATATTTTCCGGCGTAATATCTTCATATATCCATTGATAGGTCTTCTTGAATCGAGAGGCGTGGTTACGTTTCGATTGGTATTTTTTTCCGGCCAGTGTAATTAAATCTTGTGCATTATACAAATAGTCGAACGAATCGCGGTACGGTTCAAAGTGAAATTTTTGCGGATATATCGCTTCCAATTTTTCTTTGTTTTCTTTGGAAATGGCCCGCATTCGAAATGGTTCGCCATGCTCTGCCGCATCCGCTATTAGTGAATCGATCGCTTTTTTTAAATCGCCGTTGCCTGCCGGAAAACTGTATGCATGAAATTCGGTTCCTCCCCGTGATAAACAAAAACCTTCAAAAGGAGCGAATGATACATGATAGGACTCGCTCCACAGGAAATAGTTGCCAAACGTATATTCTGCTAATCGAAAATTCGATTGTTGCAGCGTGGGAACTATCCAATCGCGGTCGGATACAGTTATTTTTCGAAACGGAATCATTAATTTCTTTTTTTTATGTATTTTTGTAGCAATAAGCAAAAACAAATATACAAAATTAATACCAAACCAATAATATAACATTCAGGTAACGCTTGCTTAACATGCTGGCGCTAACTTGCGCCATTATTTAACGAAAAAAATGTCAGTTTACAGAATTTTATTAGTAGATGACGAAAACGACATTCTGGAGTTTTTGTCCTACACCTTACGGAAAGAAGGGTATGAAGTTTACACTGCTACCGATGGGCGTCAAGCGGTAGAGGTAGCTTTGGACGTATTACCGCATCTCATTCTGCTCGATGTGATGATGCCCGAGATGGACGGTATTGCCACCTGCGAAGAATTGCGCCGCCACGAAGAATTGCAACACACCATTATCGCTTTTCTTACGGCGCGCGGCGAGGATTATTCACAGATTGCCGGATTCGAAGCCGGCGGCGACGATTATATCAACAAGCCGGTACGTCCGAAAGTGCTGGTAAGCCGCCTGAAAGCCTTGCTTAAACGAGTAGAAAAAAGCGCTATTGCCAAGGCAGTAATCGATAGCGCTTTTGTGGTTGACCAAGACCGCTATGTGGTGATAAAAGACAAACAGGAATTGCTATTACCCAAAAAAGAATTCGAACTATTGAAGCTGCTTTACTCTAAACCTCATAAAGTATTTTCGCGCGATGAAATTTATGCTTCCGTATGGGGCAACGACATTGTGGTGGGCGAACGCACCATAGATGTACATATTCGTAAGCTACGCGAAAAAATCGGCGACGAATATATCCGTACTATCAAAGGCGTGGGATATAAATTTGTGGAGTAGATTTTTTCAAATACTATTGCATATCTGAAAATTACCCGTATATTTGCACCCCGAAAATAAAAGGAGGTGTCTGAATGCTATGATTATCGTACCCATTAAAGAAGGTGAAAATATCGAACGGGCGTTGAAAAAATTCAAACGTAAATTTGAAAAAACCGGCGCTATTCGCGAGTTGCGTGCACGTAAATCGTTTCAAAAGAAATCCGTAAAACGCCGCGACGAAGTGAAGAAAGCGATTTATCGTCAGCATCTTCAAACTGTTGAAGAATAGCGGATAGGCAGACATCGACAAAAAGAAAATGAAAATAACGTGAAGTGTAAAACATAAATTTGCATTTCACGTTATTTTTTTGTAAATTGCGGGCATAATGGATTCTATGAATATTGAGCAATTCATAAGTTATTTACAGCATGAGAAGCGTTACTCTCCACGTACGGTAGCCGTATATGCCGATTGCTTAAAGCAATTTTGTACACATGAAGGCTTGCCGGAAACGGGAGAGGGCTTGGAGAAAGTGGTACCGTTGCAACTACGCACATGGATTGCCGATATGCTCAGGCATGGCGATAGCGCCCGTACAGCCAATCTGAAAATTAGCGCGCTGAATACTTTTTATAAATACATGTTGCGTACCGGCAGCATCACGCAAAACCCGGTAGAACGCGTACCCCGCCCAAAAGTAGCTAAACGGCTTCCTGTGTTTTTGGATTCGGACGCTTTAAATCAACATATAGACCATGTGGCGCCGGAGCCCGGTGATTATATTTCCTTACGTAATTATGCTATGCTTGAATTGCTTTATGCCACGGGTATGCGTCGTGCCGAACTGTTGAGTTTGCGCGTGGCTGATATTGACGCGGCGCGTAGCGTAATTCGCGTAACGGGAAAGGGTGACAAACAACGGGAAATTCCTTTGACGGAAGAAATTCTACAAACATTAAAACAGTATATATCCATATTACACGAGCATTTTCCGGATATAGGAAGTGGCACGCTTTTTGTTTCGCTTAAGGGAGCGCCGCTTTATCCGGCAATGGTAAATAAAATTATAAAAACGATGTTAGCAGGTGATGCAAATATTACAGGGAAAAAAACACCTCATGTATTACGTCACTCTTTTGCAACACATCTTCTCAATAATGGAGCCGATTTGCAGAGCATTAAGGAAGTATTGGGGCATGCAAATTTAGCAGCTACACAAGTATATACCCATAATTCATTTAAACAATTAAAAAAGGTGTACGAAAAAGCACACCCAAGGCAATAATTATAACTTTAATTTTAGGAGGAAAGTTTATGGAAATTCGTATTCAGTCGGTAAAATTTGATGCAGATCAAAAACTAATCGATTTTATTAACAAAAAAGTTATCAAATTAGATCGTTTCTTCGATGGCATTATTCTTGCTGAAGTGAACTTAAGTCTCACTCCTGACCACGACAACAAAAAAGTGCAAATTCGCTTGGAGCTTCCGGGGCCGGACTTGTTGCTTGAACGTAATAGCAAGACATTTGAGAAAGCAGTGCGCGAATGTGTGGATGGACTGAAAATTCAACTAAAGAAAACAAAAGAAAAAATGCGTGGACAATAGTCCATAGGCACATAGTAAGCAAGTATCCGGAGGAGTGCTCTCCTCCGGTTTTTTATATTACCTTTGCCGGGCTTTTTACCTTAAAAAATGATTGGTATGCATAATTTTTTACCGACAATACCGGAAAACTACATACAACTTTTTTTGGTTGTTGCCTTTTCATTAGTGATAGGCCTTTCCCAACGGAAATTGCAAATGAAAAGCGGTGAGAATGAAGCTTTCTTTGGTTCCGACCGTACATTTACGCTTATAGGATTGCTCGGTTTTGTCTTGTATTTAATAGACCCTACCACAAAAATATTTTGGGGGTGCGGCGGCGCCGGTTTATTGATTTTATTGGGGTTTAACTATTATTTTAAATTATATCATTTGCGCCGTTACGGGCTTACCTCCATTATCATTGCGTGTATCACTTATTGTATTCCCGCATTGGTAATGACTCAACCTTTACCGTTCACCTTGCTGGTCTTGGTAATTGTGTTATTGCTGGCCGAAATGAAAGAAACATTTATCTCCATGGCCAACCGTATGAACAACGACGAGTTTGTTACATTGGCTAAGTTTCTTATCATAGCTGGAGTTATATTGCCTATTTTACCCAATGAACGTATTTTTGAAAGCATCAATCTCACGGCACGTAATGTGTGGATGGCGACGGTTGTTATTTCCGGGATGTCTTATGCCAGTTACTTATTGCAGAAATTTGTATTCCGCGATTCCGGATTATTGGTGTCGGGTATTTTAGGCGGTTTATACAGCAGTACGGCCACTACAGTGGTGCTCTCCCGCAAAAGTAAATTAGCGCCCGAACCTATGCGCTTTCGTTATGCAGGGGCTATAATTCTGGCGTCGGCCATGATGTTTGTTCGTATTGCTGCGCTGTTACTGATATTTAATGCCGCCTTGTTCGGACAAATTTGGGGTTATTTCTTATTCATGTTTCTTGTTGCATTTGCAACGGGTATGATTATATATTATCATAAAACGGCAGGGCTGGAAGAATTGACCAATGTTCATGAAAATTTCGACGACAAGAACCCGTTAGAATTCAAAGTGGCTCTTATTTTTGCAGCCCTTTTCGTATTGTTCACCGTAATTACCCACTATGTAATCCTTGAATTTGGCACGCAAGGTTTGCGCATTCTTTCTTTTGTAGTGGGAGTTTCTGATATCACTCCCTTTATCACCAGCCTTTACCAGGGCGAATATGCGGTAGCTTCCATGGTGGTAGCCTCAGCCACCTTTTGTGCTACCTTTAGCAATAATATTGTCAAAATGTTCTACGCTTTGTTTTTGGGGCCAAGAAATAACCGTCGCGTATTAATTATTGGCTTTTCGGTGATTTGTATTATCAACTTGGGGCTCTTATTTTTCCTTTAGCGAAGGTTTAACATTAACTCTTTAGAGGTGAGTTATTGTAAGATATTCATTGTCAGTTGCATTATAATCTATCGAAAAAAAAATAAGAAATTTTCATGAAAAACTTCCCTATTTTTTTGCGGGTTTACGAAAAAGCACTACCTTTGCGCTCCATTTTGCATAAAAATGACGTTCATTGATATTATGCCGATGT
Organism: Bacteroidales bacterium; assembly: GCA_031551045.1. Taxonomy (GTDB): domain Bacteria; phylum Bacteroidota; class Bacteroidia; order Bacteroidales; family UBA932; genus JAVBOD01. The sequence goes on along the minus strand of JAVBOD010000034.1, from coordinate 14,709 downwards.
AGCTCAGTTGGCCAGAGCAGCTGATTTGTAATCAGCTGGTCGGGGGTTCGAATCCCTCCATCGGCTCTGAGTAAAATTGATGAATTGGGGAAATACCAAAGTGGCCAACTGGGGCAGACTGTAAATCTGCTGGCGTACGCCTTCGTAGGTTCGAATCCTGCTTTCCCCACCAAACTCAGTGTACAGTTTGCACTATCCAGTTCGCAGTGAAAGTACCTGCCAACGGCCTACTGTAAAAACTGATAACTGAAAAATTGCGGAAGTAGCTCAGTCGGTAGAGCATCAGCCTTCCAAGCTGAGGGTCGCGGGTTCGAACCTCGTCTTCCGCTCAACCGCCAGCGTAGCTCAGGGGTAGAGCGCTTCCTTGGTAAGGAAGAGGTCGAGAGTTCAATTCTCTCCGCCGGCTCGAAAAATAAAAGCGCGCTGGAAACGTAAGAAAATTGCGTTTTCCGGCATGTTCAGTACCAGACATAAACAATTTAAAATATATAATTATGGCAAAAGAAACTTTTAAAAGGGATAAACCCCACGTAAACATTGGTACTATCGGCCACGTTGACCACGGTAAAACTACCTTGACGGCTGCAATTACCACCGTATTGGCTGAAAAAGGTCTTTCCGAAAAACGTTCGTTCGATTCTATCGACAACGCTCCTGAAGAAAAAGAACGCGGTATTACCATCAATACTTCGCACGTAGAATACCAAACAGCTAACCGCCACTATGCACACGTTGACTGTCCGGGCCACGCCGACTATGTAAAGAACATGGTTACCGGTGCCGCTCAAATGGACGGCGCTATCTTGGTGGTTGCTGCTACCGACGGCGCCATGCCTCAAACCCGCGAACACATTCTCTTGGCTCGCCAGGTAAACGTGCCGCGTATCGTTGTATTTTTGAACAAAGTGGACTTGGTGGACGATCCTGAAATCATTGACTTGGTGGAAATGGACGTGCGCGACTTGTTGAGTTTCTATAAATTCGACGGCGACAATGCTCCGGTTATCCGTGGCTCTGCTTTGGGCGGATTGAACAACGAACCGCAATGGGTTGAAAAAATCATGGAATTGATGGATGCTGTGGATACTTACATTCCGATTCCTCCGCGCGAAAACGAAAAACCGTTCTTGATGCCTGTTGAAGACGTATTCTCGATTACCGGTCGTGGTACTGTTGCTACCGGCCGTATCGAAACAGGTATTGTGAAAGTAGGCGAAGAAGTGGAAATTATCGGTTTGGGCGAAAAACCCCAAAAAACCACGGTTACCGGTGTGGAAATGTTCCGCAAACTGCTCGACCGCGGTGAAGCCGGCGACAACGTAGGTTTATTGCTTCGCGGTGTTGATAAAAAAGATATCAAACGCGGACAGGTTATTGCTAAACCGGGCTCCATCACTCCTCATACGAAATTCCAAGCTGAAATTTACGTATTGAAGAAAGAAGAAGGTGGACGCCACACGCCGTTCCACAACAAATACCGTCCTCAATTCTACTTGCGTACGTTGGACGTAACCGGTGAAATTACCTTGCCTCAAGGCGTAGAAATGGTAATGCCCGGCGATAACGTAACCATTACCGTAGATTTGATTACTCCGGTAGCTATGGCCGAAGGGCTGCGTTTCGCTATCCGCGAAGGCGGCCGTACGGTAGGAGCCGGACAGGTAACGAAAATTTTAGCATAATAACTAAAATTCAACATTCAATAATTCCAAGATTCCAATGCACAACCTGTTTTTGGAATCTTGGAATTTTGAAATTTTAAATTTGAATACAGGGGCATAGTTCAAGGGTAGAATAGCGGTCTCCAAAACCGTTGATGGGCGTTCGAATCGCTCTGCCCCTGCAAAACAAGGAGTAACATGTTACGGGTTGCTCAATTGTTTTAAAAATGATAATCGTAATGCGAGACAAGCTTCCAGTGGAGCGTTACAAAATCATCAAACAATGAAAAAAATTAAAGCGTATCTTAAAGAATCGTACAACGAATTGGTCCACAAAGTAACGTGGCCTACATGGGCTCAATTGCAAAGCAGCGCCATTGTGGTGATGGTTTCATCAGCCATTCTGGCAATCATTGTATTTGCCATGGATTTTAGTTTTCGTAAAATCATGTCATTCTTGTACAACTTGTTGTACTAAAAACGAGTGAAACCATGAGCGAAAACACCAAACAATGGTATGTACTAAGAGCAGCTGGTGGCAAAGAAAAGAAAGCCAAGGAGTACATCGATAATGAAATACGGCGCCTGAAACTGGAGGATTATATCTCCCAGGTGTTAGTTCCTACGGAGAAAATTTACCAGGTAAAAAACGGTAAAAAAGTCAGCAAGGAGCGTATTTTATTTCCGGGATACATTTTAATTGAAGCCGTACTGGTAGGAGAGATACCTCATATTTTACGCAATATTACCCACGTTTCGGGATTTTTAGGCGAAACCAAAGGCGCCGACCCGATGCCCATCCGCATGAGCGAAGTAAACCGTATTTTAGGTCGTGTGGATGAAATTGCCGAAAACGACACGGAAGAAAACATCACTCCGTTTATCGTAGGCGAACCCGTGAAAGTGACCGACGGTCCATTCAACGGCTTCAATGGAACCATTGAAGAAGTGAACGAAGACAAGAAGAAGCTGAAGGTAATGGTGAAGATATTCGGGCGTAAAAATCTCCTCGAGTTAAGCTTCGTACAAGTAGAAAAAGAATAACGTAAAGACGTTCTATGCAACGTCTCAACTAAAAACAAAATTATGGCTAAAGAAGTTGCCGGACTGATTAAATTACAAATCAAAGGCGGAGCGGCAAACCCCTCTCCTCCGGTAGGTCCAGCGCTGGGTTCGAAAGGCGTAAACATAATGGAGTTCTGCAAGCAGTTCAACGCTCGCACGCAGGACAAAGCCGGTAAAGTATTGCCGGTAATCATTACGGTTTACTCCGACAAGTCGTTTGACTTTATCGTTAAACAACCCCCGATTGCCGTGCAGTTGAAAGAAGCTGCCAAAATACAATCGGGATCGGCTGAACCCAACCGCAAAAAAGTGGCTACCGTGACGTGGGCGCAAGTGAAAAAAATTGCCGAAGACAAAATGCCCGATATGAACGCATTCACGTTGAAATCGGCGATGTCGATGGTTGCCGGAACTGCCCGTAGCATGGGGATTACCGTAGAAGGTGAATTTCCTGCCGACGTAAACTAAAAAATTCATGCAGCGATGAGTAAGTTAACAAAAAATCAAAAAGTAGTTTACGCTAAAGTAGAGCCTGATAAGCAATACAAATTAGCGGAAGCCGCCAAATTGCTGAAAGAAATTTCTTTCACGAAATTCGACGCTTCGGTTGATTTGGCTGTGCGTTTAGGTGTCGACCCTCGCAAAGCCAATCAAATGGTACGCGGCGTAGTAACTCTTCCGCATGGAACTGGAAAAACATCTCGCGTGTTGGTACTTTGTACGCCCGATAAGGAAGGCGAAGCAAAAGAGGCCGGCGCCGATTATGTTGGATTGGACGAATATTTGGAAAAAATCAAAGGTGGATGGACCGACGTGGACGTTATCATCTGCACCCCGCCCGTAATGGCAAAATTGGGTGCTCTCGGTAAAATCTTAGGTCCCCGCGGATTGATGCCTAACCCGAAAACCGGTACGGTGACGATGGAAGTCGGAAAAGCCGTGCAGGAAGTAAAAGCGGGTAAAATAGACTTTAAAGTCGATAAACAAGGTATCATCCATGTGGCTATCGGGAAAACGTCGTTTGATGCGGCTAAAATTACCGAAAATGCCCAGGAGTTTCTGAATACGGTACTAAAATTAAAACCTCAAGCATTGAAAGGTACATACGTGAAAAGCGTTTTCTTATCCTCGACCATGAGCCCCGGCTTGTGTATCGATACCAAATCAATAGGCGCTGCCGAATAAACTAAATAAAATTGTAGTGTATGAACAAAGAAGAAAAGACAGCAATTATAGATAGTTTGGCCGCCGAATTACAAAAAACGCCTCACTTCTATATTACGGATACTTCGGGGTTGGATGCGGAAAAAACGTCGAAACTCCGTAGAACTTGTTTCGAGAAAAAAGTGAAACTCTTAGTGGTGAAAAATACCCTGCTGAGAAAAGCTTTGGAAAAAAACAACTTTACGGAAACAGCGTTGTACGACGCATTGAACGGCCCTACCGCCGTGATGTTTACCGAAACAGCCAACGTACCGGCCAAATTGATTAAAGAGTTTGGCGGTAAATATGGAAAACCGGTGTTGAAAGGCGCTTACGTACAAGAATGCTTGTACTTGGGAGCCGAATCGCTGGAAACCCTGGTAAACGTAAAATCACGCGAAGAGCTTATCGGCGATATTATCGGTATGTTGCAAGCACCGGCCAAGAATGTTATTTCGGCATTGCAGTCGAGTGGCGGAAAACTGGCGGGTATCGTGAAAACGCTCGAAGAAAAGAAACAATAGGCAATTGCAGAAAGTTTGCATCACGCAATTGTTCAAAGACAAATTTTTAAAATAAAAACAATTAAAAACATAAACAATCATGGCAGACATTAAAAAATTTGCAGAAGAATTAGTAAATCTAACTGTAAAAGAAGTTCAAGAATTGGCTACCATTCTGAAAGATGAATACGGTATTGAACCTGCAGCCGCAGCTGTTGCTGTTGCTGCCCCTGCAGCCGGCGGCGGAGCCGCAGCAGCTGCTGAACAAACCGCATTCGACGTAATTTTGAAATCACCCGGACAAACTAAATTGCAAATCGTGAAAGTGGTGAAAGAAATTACCGGATTGGGCTTGAAAGAAGCGAAAGAATTGGTAGATGCTGCTCCGAAACCGATCAAGGAAAAAGTATCGAAAGCCGAAGCTGAACAAATCAAAGCTCAACTCGAAGAAGCTGGCGGAGAAGTTGAAGTTAAATAAACATTCTCCCCGTACACTCGGGAATCATAACACAGGTTTAGAGCCCATGCGGGGCTCTAAGCCTTTTTGTCGTTTAAAAAGTTTATTCTTCAAATTATCCGATTAAGATGTCGCAAAAAACAATAAGTCAGCGTATTAACTTCGCAACCTCTAAAAATCGTCTGGACTACCCCGACTTTTTGGAAATTCAATTGAAATCGTTTCAAGATTTCTTTCAATTAGAAACTACTCCCGATAATCGGAAGGACGAAGGACTCTTCAAAGTATTCCAGGAAAACTTCCCTATCACCGACACGCGCAATAACTTCGTGTTGGAATTCATGGATTATTTCATTGATCCGCCTCGTTACACTATCGACGAGTGCTTGGATCGCGGCTTAACTTACAGCGTTCCGTTGAAAGCTAAGCTTAAATTGTACTGTACCGACCCCGAACACGAAGATTTCGACACGGTTATCCAGGACGTGTACCTTGGGACGGTTCCGTACATGACTCCCCGCGGAACGTTTGTAGTCAACGGTTCGGAGCGTGTAGTCGTATCGCAATTACACCGCTCGCCCGGGGTATTCTTCGGTCAAAGTATCCACGCCAACGGTACCAAACTGTACTCGGCGCGTATCATTCCGTTCAAAGGTTCATGGATTGAATTTGCAACGGATATCAACAACGTGATGTATGCCTACATCGACCGTAAGAAAAAATTGCCCGTAACCACCTTGCTGCGTGCTATCGGTTACGAGAGCGATAAAGATATATTAGAAATATTCGGTTTGGCCGACGAAATAAAAGTCAACAAAGCCAACCTGAAAAAAGTGTTAGGGCGCAAGTTGGCCGCCCGCGTACTGAAATCGTGGATTGAAGACTTTGTGGACGAAGATACCGGAGAAGTGGTGTCTATCGAACGTAACGAAGTGATTATCGACCGCGAGACGGTGCTTGAAGAATCGCATCTGGAACTGATTGAAGAATCGGGCGCCGCTACGATATTGTTGCATAAGGAAGATGCCAATATCGGCGACTACGCGATTATCCACAACACGTTACAAAAAGACCCGAGCAACTCGGAAAAAGAAGCGGTAGTATATATCTATCGCCAGTTGCGCAACTCGGAACCGCCCGACGAAGCTACCGCCCGCGATGTGATTGAAAAATTGTTCTTCTCGGATAAACGCTACGATTTGGGCGATGTAGGGCGTTTCCGCCTTAACCGTAAGCTGGATTTAGCGACACCGGCGAACGTGAAAGTGTTGACGAAAGAAGATATTATCGCCATTATTCAACATTTGATACAACTTATCAACTCGAAAACCGATGTGGACGATATCGACCACTTGAGCAACCGCCGTGTACGTACGGTGGGCGAACAATTGGCGAACCAGTTCGGCATAGGCTTGGCGCGTATGGCGCGTACCATCCGCGAACGGATGAACGTACGCGACAACGAAGTGTTTACGCCGATTGATTTGATTAATGCGAAGACCTTATCGTCGGTAATTAACTCGTTCTTCGGCACCAGCCAGTTGTCGCAGTTCATGGACCAAACCAACCCGCTGGCCGAAATGACGCACAAGCGCCGTATGTCGGCTTTGGGGCCCGGCGGTTTGAGCCGCGACCGCGCCGGTTTCGAAGTGCGCGACGTGCACTATACGCACTACGGGCGTTTATGCCCGATTGAAACGCCGGAAGGGCCGAACATCGGTTTGATTTCGTCGTTGTGCGTGTATGCCCGCATCAATAAACTCGGATTTATCGAAACGCCTTACCGCAAGGTGGACAAAGGAACTGTCGATATGTCGGCCAAAGGCGTGATATATATGAGCGCCGAAGAAGAAGAATACAAGATGGTGGCGCAAGCCAACGCACATGTGGCGGAAGACGGGCATATTACCGACGAACGCATCAAATGCCGTTTGGAAGCCGACTATCCGGTAGTGGGGCGCGACGAGATTCACTTGATGGACGTGGCGCCGAACCAGATTGCTTCTATTGCCGCTTCGCTGATTCCGTTCTTGGAACACGACGACGCCAACCGCGCATTGATGGGCTCGAACATGATGCGGCAAGCGGTGCCGCTGATTGCCCCGCAAGTGCCGATTGTAGGTACCGGCCTGGAAGGAACCGTGGTGGAAGACAGCCGTACACAAATTGCCGCCGAAGGAAAGGGCGAAGTAGTGTATGTCGATGCCAAAGAAATACATATTAAATATGAACGCAGCGAACAAGACCGTTTTGTGAGTTTCGACTCGGACATCACGGCGTATAACCTGCCGATATATCGCAAAACGAACCAGAATACCTGCATCAACCTGCGCCCGATTGTGAGCAAGGGGACAAAAGTGGTGCCCGGCCAAATCCTGACGGAAGGCTACGGCACACAAGGCGGGGAACTGGCTTTGGGAAGCAACCTGAAAGTGGCGTTCATGCCTTGGAAGGGCTACAACTTCGAGGATGCTATCGTGCTTTCGGAACGCCTCGTGCGCGAAGACGTATTTACGTCGATTCACGTGGACGAATACATTATGGAAGTGCGCGACACCAAGCGTGGCGTGGAAGAATTGACCTCCGACATTCCGAACGTAAGCGAAGAAGCTACCCGTAATTTGGACGAAAACGGTATTATCCGTATCGGTGCGAACATCGAGCCCGGCGATATCCTGATCGGTAAAATAACGCCGAAAGGGGAAAGCGATCCTTCGCCCGAAGAAAAATTGCTGCGTGCTATTTTCGGTGATAAAGCCGGCGACGTGAAAGACGCTTCGTTGAAAGCTTCTCCTTCGCTATATGGTACTATCATCGAAAAACGCTTGTTCTCGCGCGTGATGAAAGAATCGGCCAGCGCCAAGAAAGGCAAGCTGCAAGGCAAAGCCCAGTTGCAAAAAGTGGACGAAGATTTCGAGAAGAAAGTAAAAGTACTGAAAGATAAATTAGTAGAAAAACTCTCCGTATTACTCGATGGCAAAACATCGCAATCGGTAGTGGATGTCTATGGTGCCGAAGTGATCGGCAAAAATGCCAAGTTTACGCAAAAAGCATTGTTGGGGCTCGATTATGAAAATGTAAACCCGAACAAGTGGACAGCCGATAAAGACACCAATACACAAGTGAAACGGGTTATCAATAATTACCTGATTCGCTTTAAAGAATACGATGCCGAAGTGAAACGTATCAAATACAATCTGACGATTGGCGACGAACTTCCCACCGGTATTATTCAATTGGCGAAAGTGTATGTAGCGAAAAAACGGAAGATAAAAGTAGGGGATAAGATGGCAGGCCGCCACGGTAACAAGGGTATCGTAGCCCGTGTGGTGCGCGACGAAGATATGCCGTTCCTCGAAGACGGTTCGATTGTGGACATCGTACTGAACCCCTTGGGCGTGCCTTCGCGTATGAACCTCGGGCAGATTTACGAAACCGTATTGGGCTGGGCCGGAAAAGAATTGGGAATGAAATTCTCGACGCCTATTTTCGACGGCGCTACCTTGGACGAAATCACCGAATACACCGAAAAAGCAAGCATCCCGCGTTACGGAAGAACGTACCTGCGCGACGGCGGCACCGGCGAAATGTTCGACCAACCGGCCACGGTAGGTATTATCTACATGCTCAAACTCGGACACATGGTGGACGACAAGATGCATGCACGTTCTATCGGGCCTTACTCGTTGATTACGCAACAGCCCTTGGGCGGTAAAGCGCAATTCGGGGGACAACGCTTCGGGGAAATGGAAGTGTGGGCGCTCGAAGCATTCGGCGCATCCAACGTGTTGCAGGAAATCCTTACGATTAAGTCCGACGACGTTACAGGCCGTTCGCGTGCCTACGAAGCCATTGTGAAAGGCGAACCGATGCCGCAACCCGGTATTCCGGAAGCCCTCAATGTGATTCTGCACGAATTGCGCGGTTTGGGCCTCAGCATACGCTTAGAGTAAGATGTTCAAGGTTTAAAGTTTAAGGTGTAATGTTGCACAAACAACAACCTTAAACTTTAAACATAAAACGTTGAACACAATTTCATAATGAAAAAAAATAATTGATATATGGCGCTTAAGAAAGATAACAAGCAAAAAACCAACTTTAGTAAAATAACTATAGGCTTGGCTTCGCCGGAAGAAATTCTGGAAAACTCGAGCGGGGAAGTGCTCAAACCGGAAACGATCAACTACCGTACTTATAAACCGGAACGCGATGGCCTATTCTGCGAACGTATTTTCGGGCCTGCGAAGGACTACGAATGTCATTGCGGAAAATACAAACGCATCCGTTACCGCGGTATTGTTTGCGACCGTTGCGGAGTAGAAGTAACCGAGAAAAAAGTGCGCCGCGAACGCATGGGACATATCTCGCTGGTAGTTCCGGTGGCACACATCTGGTATTTCCGTTCGACACCTAATAAAATAGGCTATTTGTTAGGCTTGCCTTCGAAAAAATTGGAAGCCATCATTTACTACGAACGTTACGTGGTGGTGCAACCCGGTGTGAAAGAAGCCGACGGTATTAAACAATACGATTTCCTAACGGAAGAAGAATACTTGCAAATTTTGGATACGCTTCCGAAAGACAACCAATTGTTGCCCGACGAAGACCCGAATAAATTCATTGCAGGCATGGGCGCCGAAGTGATTTTAAAATTGCTCTCGCGCTTAAAACTGGACGAACTATCGTACGATTTACGCCACAAGGCCGATACCGAAACATCGCAACAACGCAAAGCCGATGCTTTGAAACGCTTGAATGTGGTAGAAGCTTTCCGCGAATCGAAAGAAATCAATAATCCCGATTGGATGATTCTGAAAGTGATTCCGGTGATTCCGCCGGAATTGCGCCCACTGGTTCCGTTGGACGGCGGCCGTTTCGCTACGAGCGACTTGAACGATTTGTATCGCCGCGTGATTATCCGCAACAACCGCCTCAAACGCCTGATTGAAATCAAAGCGCCCGAAGTGATTTTGCGGAATGAAAAACGCATGTTGCAGGAAGCGGTCGATTCGTTGTTCGACAACTCGCGCAAATCGAATGCCGTGAAAACAGAAGCCAACCGCGCGTTGAAATCCTTATCCGATAGTTTGAAAGGGAAACAAGGGCGTTTCCGTCAAAACCTGTTGGGTAAACGGGTGGACTACTCGGCGCGTTCGGTAATCGTCGTAGGGCCCGAATTGAAAATGCACGAGTGCGGTTTGCCGAAAGACATGGCGGCCGAGCTTTACAAACCGTTTGTTATTCGCAAACTGATTGAACGCGGTATTGTGAAAACCGTGAAATCGGCCAAGAAAATTGTGGACAGAAAAGATCCGGTAATTTTTGATATATTGGAAAATGTGATGAAAGGGCATCCGGTGATGTTGAACCGCGCCCCGACGCTTCACCGCTTGGGTATTCAGGCATTCCAACCGAAATTGATCGAAGGAAAAGCTATCCAGTTGCATCCGCTGTCGTGTACGGCATTCAATGCCGACTTCGACGGTGACCAGATGGCGGTTCACTTGCCCTTGGGCAATGCCGCTATTCTCGAAGCGCAATTGTTGATGCTGGGCGCTCACAATATTCTGAATCCGGCGAACGGTGCGCCTATCACGGTGCCTTCGCAAGACATGGTGTTGGGGCTGTACTATATTACCAAACATCGCAAAGGCGCCAAGGGCGAAGGGTTGACCTTCTACGCTCCGGAAGAAGCGATTATCGCCTACAATGAAAAAGCCGTTGATTTACACGCTATCGTGAAAGTACGTATTCCGAAGAAAATGGAAGACGGAACCCTGTCGTACGAATTGATGGAAACGACCATTGGACGTATTATCGTCAACCAGTTGGTGCCGGAAGAAGCCGGATATATCAACGAATTGTTGACGAAAAAATCGTTACGCGATATCATCGGTAGTATATTGAAAAAAGCCGGCGTGGCGGTGACCGCTAAATTCCTGGATGATATCAAGGAATTGGGTTACCAGATGGCCTTCCGCGGCAGCTTGTCGTTCAACCTGGACGATGTGATTGTGCCGGCCGAAAAAGAAACATTGGTAGAAGAAGGTTACAAAGACGTGGAAGAAGTAATGAATAACTACAGCATGGGTTTCATTACGAACAACGAACGTTACAACCAGATTATCGATATTTGGACACATACGAATGCCAAGTTGACGCAAACCGTGTTGAAACAATTATCGTCCGATAAACAAGGTTTCAACTCCGTATATATGATGCTCGACTCCGGCGCCCGCGGTTCGAAAGAACAGATCCGCCAGTTGGCCGGTATGCGTGGTTTGATGGCTAAGCCCCAAAAATCAGGCGCTACAAGTGCGGAAATTATCGAGAACCCGATTTTGTCGAACTTTAAAGAAGGGCTGTCCGTATTGGAGTACTTCATCTCTACACACGGTGCGCGTAAAGGTTTGGCCGATACGGCGCTGAAAACGGCCGATGCCGGTTATCTGACCCGTCGTCTGGTGGACGTTTCGCAAGACGTGATTGTAAATGAAGAAGACTGCGGAACCTTGCGTGGGTTGACCGCTACGGCTATCAAGAATAATGACGAAGTAGTAGAATCGCTCTACGAACGTATTTTAGGACGTACCAGCGTGCAAGACGTGTTCCATCCGCTGACCGGCGATTTGATTGTTGCCGCCGGCGATGAAATTTCGGAAGACGTTGCCAAAGTTATAGAGGATTCGCCGATTGAACAGGTGGAAATCCGTTCGGCATTGACTTGCGAAGCGCGCAAAGGCGTGTGTGCAAAATGCTACGGGCGTAACTTGGCTACCGGACGCATGGTGGAACAGGGCGAAGCGGTGGGTGTAATTGCCGCACAGTCTATCGGTGAGCCGGGTACCCAGTTGACGCTGCGTACCTTCCACGTCGGTGGTACGGCATCGAGTATCGCTTCGGCCAATAAGGTAGTGGCAAGCTACGACGGGGTGCTGGAAATCGACGAATTGCGTACGGTATCGAAAACCGATAGCGACGGACAACAAGTGGATGTGGTAATCGGCCGTCTGGCCGAAATGCGTATTGTGGACGTGAATACCGGCATTACGCTGTATCACCACGCCGTGCCTTACGGAGCGCAATTGTACTACCAAAGCGGCGCACAAGTGAAGAAAGGCGATTTGATTTGCGAATGGGATCCTTACAATGCCGTCATCATTTCGGAATTTGCCGGAAAAATCGGTTTCGACAGTGTGATGGAAGGGGTGACGTTCCGCGAAGAAGCCGACGAGCAAACCGGTTACCGCGAAAAAGTGATTATCGAATCGCGCGACCGTTCCCGCAATCCCTTGGTGCGTATCCTCGATGCGAAGAACAATGAAATCAAACAATACAACTTGCCGGTAGGTTCGCACATCGTAGTGGAAGAAGGCGCCAAAGTAAATGCCGGCGACATTCTGGTGAAAATCCCGCGTGCGATTGGTAAATCGGGCGACATCACCGGTGGTCTGCCGCGCGTAACCGAGCTGTTCGAAGCGCGTAATCCTTCGAATCCGGCGGTGGTTTCCGAAATCGACGGCGAAGTGATTATGGGTAAAATCAAACGCGGTAACCGCGAGATTGCTGTCCGCTCGAAACTCGGCGAAGAAAAGAAATACCTCGTTCCCTTGTCGAAACAAATCCTCGTACAGGAAAACGACTATGTGCGTGCCGGTACGCCGCTTTCCGACGGCGCTATCACGCCGCTCGACATCCTTGCTATTCAAGGCCCGACCAAAGTTCAGGAATACATTGTGAACGAAGTGCAGGAAGTGTACCGTATGCAAGGTGTGAAGATTAACGATAAACACTTTGAAATTATCGTACGCCAAATGATGCGCAAGATAGAAATCGTGGATCCGGGCGACACCCGTTTCTTGTCGGAACAATTGGTGGACAAATGGGAATTCATGCAGGAAAACGACTATATTTTCGATAAGAAGATTGTGATTGAACCGGGCGATTCCACGACCGTGAAAGCCGGACAGATTATCACCGCCCGCAAGTTGCGCGATGAAAATTCGCAGCTCAAACGCCGCGACCTCAAGCAAATCACCGCGCGCGACGCGATGCCCGCAACCTCGAACCAGGTGTTGCAAGGTATTACCCGTGCGGCCTTGCGTACGAGCAGTTTCATGTCGGCAGCATCGTTCCAGGAAACAACCAAAGTGTTGAGCGAAGCGGCTATCAAAGGAAAAGTAGATACGCTGGAAGGCTTGAAAGAAAACGTTATCTGCGGACACCTGATTCCTGCCGGAACCGGTATGCGTTACCTCGATAAAATGGTAGTAGCCTCGATGGATGACTATCAGCGCATGGAGGCAAAACGCAAAGCCATGGCGGAAGACGGGAAATAAAGACAGCCTCCCCCTCGAAGGGAGAGCATAAAACAGAGAGCCCCTGACAAGCAACGTTTGGGGCTTTTTGTTATATGTCGAAGTTGTATTTTCATGGCCCTTGGATGTATCCAACGGATGACAAGTGTACTATAACTAAGGCTTTAGCCGAAACTTAATGTAGAGGCCTTTCTCCAAATGCCCTACGGATTTAAAATAGCTAACGATTATGGCTGTAAAATATGTAGTAATAGAAAAAAGCAATCCGCTTAATCCCGGTGCGCCCAAAAAATGGTATGCGCAAGCCAAAAGCACCGGCGAAATTACGCTTAAAGCCCTGAGCAAAGAAATAGCCCAACGCAGCACGGTAAGCAGCGCCGACACGCTGGCAGTGCTCGATTCCCTCACACAAATGCTTTGTGAACGCTTGGCCGAAGGGCAAATCGTACGCTTCGGCGACTTCGGCTCGTTTCAGGTCATACTCGGTAGCGAGGGAGCTGAGCAAGCAGAGAAATTTACGGCAGGCATGATTAAAACGAAGAAGATTATGTTCCGCCCCGGTGCTGATTTGCGAGAGATGCTGGCCGCCCTGAAATTCGAAAAAGACGGCCGGTAAAAAAGGTCTCGACCTTTGGTCAAAAAGCCCGCGTGCTTTGGTCGAAAAGCACTACTGCTTTTACCTAAGAGCAGTACTGCTTTTTTAAAACGATCGGAGATGAATTTGGTGCCCTTTCGGGACAAGGGTTTCGGAAGGCAAAAAACGCCACCTGAAAGTACCTCGGAACCGCTCTTGAAAACCAAGTTCTGTCGGACTGAATTGGAGTAGTATCAACGGGTCGGGCACCAGTGTCATTGTTTTATCCCCGAATGGGATAGATGTTAATAACCGTAGGTGATTCCGAAAAGCCGGAATCACCCACGGGACAAAGCAGCGACACTCCTCTCGCGCTGTAGACAATCCGAGCCTTGAAACACTTGAAGAGCTCCGCGCGAAAGGCTGTGGTGATACGGGTAGCCACGGGTTGCGCTTCGCTTACCCGCGGTTATTCATCTATTACCACTTCGTGGTAAGAATTTCAAATCCCACAGCATATCCGCCAACTGTCCTAAATAATGCCGTAGGCATTATCGCTTGGTAGCAACAGGGGGCAACCCTGCCGTGGCATCCCCGTAGGGATGCATCCCTGACGGGATGCTGGAGGTGTTCGTCCCTTGTTTGTTCTACCGGGCGAAAATCCCTACGGGATAGTAGCTACCGGATTTTGGATAACGGGACAAAGTCGCGACACCCTCTCGCGCGAAAACCAATCCGAGCCTTGAAACACTTGAAGAGCGCCGCGCGAAAGGCTGTGCTGATACGGGTAGCCACGGGTTGCACTTCGCTTACCCGCGGTTATATCATATATTACCACTCCGTGGTAAACAGCTTATTTTTTATTCAATTTGTTATATAGATATATTTCATGCCGGACAAAGCTGATAGCACATTGTTTTTTCTGTTC
>JAVBOD010000099.1:0-26596 GCA_031551045.1 Bacteroidales bacterium | reverse complement strand
AATTGCACGTCTTTTATATCCGCATTTTGCAGGTTGGTAATCGCGCTTTGCAGGTTTATGGCCGGAATGCACGACATTTTATCGACCGTTTCAAAGGTCGGCGTAATGCCGCAAATCGTAAACTCTGCCAAATACGAAGGCCATGCTTTCCCCGATTCATAGGTTTGCACATATACAATGCCATTCATAATAAGGGCAGAACTGTTGAACGACCATGTGTGAGCCGCATTATTCACCGTAGCGCGTCCAAGCCGTGTAAACGACGTTCCTGTTTTCTTATACATCACAATACTATCCATGGTCGCATCCGGGCGGAAGGTTCCTTGCAAAGTAGTTCCTGCAAAAGAAACCGGATTGGCCGGCGAACTTTGCCGTTGCAGGTAAGGATAGCTCACGCCTTCCCAAATACACCATACCTTATTGGCGTCGCGCACATTGGAAATATTCCATGAAACCGTATTGCTATAGAATGCCGATGATTTCAGGGTGGCTTTGGTTTGTGTTTCCCCGTCCACACCTGTAGCATTGGAAGTAGCCGGTTTCGATGTGCCATTGACAAGCACAACCATATTATCTATGGCATAGTTATTCGTATAGGCGGTAGTATAATTGGATAGCCCGACCACACGTCCGGCAGAATTGCTGACACTTGTCAACGTTCCGTTGATCGCCACGCTGTTTTGCAATTTGGCGCTTGCTTGAGTAATATAGCCCGTCAATCCGCCGATTCTGGACGATGGCGATGAAGCGGCATTTCCCAAAGCATAACAGGAAGTGACCACGCCATTGGCACTGAGGGCGCCGCCCAATCCGGCCACCGAACCCGCGCCCCGGACATCGCCCCACGCGTAGGAATTGTTCAGATTGCCCCTCACCACGCCGATTAAACCGGCAGAACCATTAAGCCCTGCGCCACCGGTAACGTCGGCAATGGCAATACATTGCGAAACCGTAATCGTACCGTTCGGTTGATTACCAATCAAACCGCCGACTGCATCGTTTCCGGAAACGGTGCCCATGGTGAAACAGCCGGTAACCGTACCCCCGCTTTGGCTACCAAGTAAAATACCCACATTATTAGCTCCTGTAACCCCGCCGGTGGTTGTCACTACGCCCAAATTGCTGATAGTCCCGCCGGTCATATATCCGAACAAGCCGACATCGCTGATAGTGGTGTTGATAAATAACCCTGAAATGATGCGATTGTTTCCATCAAAATTTCCCCTGAACGGCCTTGCCGAAGTTCCTATCGGTGTCCATGCAATTCCGCCCAAGTTCAAATTATTCATCAACTTGAAATATACGTTGGTATAATTTGTTCCGCCGTTGGTGCTCGTTTGCACAGTTGTAAGTTGCTGTACGGTTGCAATCTGGTACGGATCCCCGGCTGTACCGCTCCCTCCTGCCCACTGGGCAAAAGCCGATCCGCCGGATAGCAGCAAAACAACAAGGAGAAAAAAACTAAAATACCAGGATATTCTTCGAGGTAATCCCCCTACTCTTTCTGATTGATCAAACTCTTTCATATCATTACCAACGATTATAGATTATAGATTTATATATTAAAACACTTAAATACATTTTAAAAAATAAAAAAATTCTCAAACTTTCATTCCTGCTTCAATCTTCAATAACTTTTTTGCATAAAAGGTGTTTTCAACACGCACTAGCACAAAATATTGCATTAAGATTACAAAAATTATACCATAGCAGCATATAATATGCTGATTAAGAGAAGCAGTTATCACACTGGGAACAACAAAATATATCAACCGGTTTTCAACCGATCAAGCTTCTTCGATTTCCCTTGTGCAGATAAATCTTCGACAATGTCGCAAATCAACTGACAGCGTTTTACAAATCGTCTGTTATTCAATTTAATAAATTGAACCAGCCGATTTACGACAGCATAAAAATTTCCTATTGAATAATTTTTTTCCTTTAAAAAACGCACAAAATTAAAACGCGTCTTTCATATATTTTTGCAATATAACATACATTAACATTTATTAACTGTGCTAAATTTATATTTTTCACTAAATAATTATTTTTTAAAAAAATTCAATATCATCATACAAAGCAACTTAATAAAATAATCGACATAAAAAACAACATCCTAAGCATTATATCGTTTTAAGAAATGTTAACATATAAATAACCGGCCATATAAACCGTAAATTTAATTATAACACTAAAAATCAGACTATTAATATTTTATTCTTCCGGAACTCATTGGGTCATTGTGGGACGCTTTTTTTTAGCGGCTGACTATTTCTAAAGTATGCAAAGGTTTGAATGCAATGATTTTAAACTGAGTGTCCTTTGCAGTAAAAAATGCTTTTTGAACAGCCTCTTATTCCTATTTTATTTCCTTCCGGAAATACTCCCTATTAGAGCCTTATATTTAGATGAGCCGCACAATATAATTATTTGGTAACCCGAAAAAAAGCACTATCTTTGCAGCCCCAAAAAATACCTTAATAAAAATACTTGTTAAGCGCTATTCTTTGGTCTATACATAATGTCTAACATTGTAGTACAAACACACCAAACAACTAATGACAAAAATTAACGACGAATTGCTTCAAAACGACGAAGCAGAGGTAGTAATACCTAAAAAAAATGAAGAAGCGGAACTCGTTTCCGACGACGCATCGGAAGATGTTCAAACAATTCTTCCTAAAAAACATGTAAGCAATGCCTCTGTGGCTCCCGACAAATTCAACTGGGATGCTTTCGAACAAGGACTTGATTTGTATGACGCCGACAAATCGGTTATTGAAGACAACTACAACCAAACGCTTTCCAAAGTTACCGAGAACGAGGTAGTGGAAGGAACAGTGGTTGCGATGAACAAACGCGAAGTAATCGTAAACATCGGTTACAAGAGCGAAGGTGTTATCAACATCAGCGAATTCCGCTACAACCCCGATTTAGCCGTGGGCGATAAAGTGGAAGTGTACGTAGAAAACGCTGAAGATAAGAAAGGACAATTGATTCTTTCGCACAAACAAGCGCGCGCCATGCGTTCGTGGGATCGCGTGAACGAAGCGCTGGCCAACGATGAAATAGTAAAAGGATATATCAAATGCCGCACGAAAGGCGGTATGATTGTAGATGTGTTCGGCATCGAAGCGTTCCTCCCCGGTTCGCAAATCGACGTGAAACCTATCCGCAACTACGATATCTTTGTAAACAAAACAATGGAATTCAAGATTGTAAAAATCAACCAGGAATTCCGCAACGTGGTGGTTTCGCACAAAGCGCTTATCGAAGCAGAACTCGAAGCACAGAAGAAAGAAATCATCGGCAAACTCGAAAAAGGACAAGTACTCGAAGGTACGGTCAAAAATATTACTTCCTACGGTGTGTTTGTGGACTTGGGCGGCGTGGACGGCCTTATCCACATTACCGACCTGTCGTGGGGACGTATCAACAACGCCGAGGAAATCGTGCAACTCGACCAAAAAATCAATGTGGTTATTCTCGATTTCGACGATGCCAAGAAACGTATTGCGCTCGGCTTGAAACAACTTACCTCGCATCCGTGGGACGCTTTGGACACCAACCTCAATGTGGGCGACAAAGTAAAAGGACGCGTGGTGGTGATTGCCGACTATGGCGCATTTGTAGAAATACAACCGGGCGTGGAAGGATTGATTCACGTCTCGGAAATGTCGTGGAGCCAACACTTGCGCAGCGCTCAGGACTTCATGAAGGTGGGCGACGAAGTAGAAGCCGTTATCCTGACCTTAGACCGCGACGAACGCAAAATGTCGCTCGGTATCAAACAGCTGAAAGCCGATCCATGGGCAACTATCATCAACAAATATCCGGTAGGTTCTAAACATCAGGCAAAAGTGCGCAACTTCACCAACTTCGGCGTATTCGTAGAACTGGAAGAAGGCGTGGACGGTTTGGTACACATCAGCGACCTGTCGTGGACAAAGAAAATCAAACATCCGGGCGAATTTACCGCCATCGGCGATACACTGGATGTGATTGTATTGGAAGTGGATCAAGAAAACCGCCGTTTGAGCCTCGGCCACAAACAGCTCGAAGAAAACCCTTGGGATGTATTCGAAACGATTTTCGTACCCGGCTCGGTACACGAAGGAACCATCGTATCTATCGTTGATAAAAACGCTACGGTATCGTTGCCCTACGGTGTAGAAGGCGTGGTGAACATGAAACACCTGACGAAAGAAGACGGCACGACGGCAAAGGTGGACGAACGCCTTCCGTTCAAAGTACTGGAATTCAACAAAGGCGCCAAACGCATTGCGTTATCGCATACCCGCACATTTGAAGATGCGAAGGTAGAAAAAGAAGAAAAAACAAAAGCTACCGAAGCGGAAACGACTGAAAAGACCGTGAAAAAACTGAAAGCCAGCTTGGAAAAAACAACCTTGGGCGATATCAGTGAACTCGCTGCTTTGAAAGAAGAAATGGAAAACAAACCGGAATAAGCAATACGGTTTCACCCATATCGAAAAACCGGAGTCGTCATGATTCCGGTTTTTTGTTTATCTTTGAATCTTGTCATTCTTCGCTTCGCTCAGAATGACAATCCATAACCAACGAAGAAGACATGAATTGGATGATAATAGTAAGAAAAACCGCATGACCTTTTCTCTGACCATATTGGGAAGCGCATCGGCCATGCCCACCAAACGACATTTCCCTACTTCGCAACTGCTCAACATTCACGAGCAATATTTTCTGATTGACTGCGGCGAAGGCGCGCAAATGCAGTTGAAACGTTATGGGTTTTCGTTGTTGAAAATAAATCATGTGTTCATTTCGCACCTGCACGGCGACCATCTGTTCGGCATTTTCGGATTCATTGCCACCATGAGCATGCTGGGGCGCACCGCCGATCTGCATATTTACGCACCCGCGCTGTTGGAAGAAATACTCAACAACCACTTGCATTATTTCGGCGACCGCATGACGCACAAAATCGTGTTTCATGCCACCAATACTTCGGAACCGGAACTGATATTCGAAAATAAAGCGCTGACGGTACACACCATTCCGCTGAAACACCGCATCCCCACGGCCGGATTTTTGTTCCGCGAAAAAACGCCGCCGCGCAATGTGCACAAGCATTTAATTGTGAAGCATAATTTGAGCATTCACGATATTGTAAAGCTCAAATCGGGGGATGATGTGATATTACCCGACGGCGAATTGCTCACCGCCGAAGCGATGACTTACCAACCCTACGAACCGTGCGCTTATGCCTTTTGCAGCGACACGATGTATTACGAAAAAATTATTCCACAGATAAAAGGAGTCGATTTATTGTATCACGAAGCGACCTATGCCAACGACAAAGCAGTTTTGGCCAAAGAAACCGGCCACAGCACCGCCGAAGAAGCGGCCAAAATAGCTGCCGCTGCCGGCGTGAAACAATTATTATTAGGCCATTTTTCATCGCGCTACACCGATTACGACATTCATTTGAAAGAAGCGCAAGCGGTGTTTCCGAATACGGAGTTGGTTGCGGAGGGAAAAAAAATAAACCTCCAACGATGAATGATGAATGACACAAAGCACGTCATTGCGAGCGAAGCAATCTATAAAAATCTGTGTAAATTTTTGTAATATATGAACTGATGGACTGAAATTTGAAATAATAAACTTAAAACTATAAACATTGAGAATAAATTATATGAAGCAATTTCAATTACCAAAAAAAGGGCTGTTTTTGCTCGCAGCTACCTTGCTGAGCATTTCTGCCATAGCCCAGCGAATAAATGCACTGGAACAGGAAAAAGTACAGGAAGGCTATGCCAAATACGGACGCTTGTTGTTTTACATTGCCAACAGTTATGTGGATACGGCCAACATTGCCAAATTAGTGGATAAAGCGGTGATCGCTACGTTGCAGGAACTCGACCCTCACTCTACTTATATTTCGGCCGACGAAGTAAAAGCGATGAACGAGCCGCTGGAAGGAAATTTCGAAGGTATTGGCGTGGAATTCAATATCCAAAACGATACATTGACAGTGGTTACACCTGTTGCCGGAGGGCCTTCGGAAATGGTGGGCGTGCGCGCCGGCGACCGCATCGTGGAAATCGACGGCAAAAAAATTACCAACATCAATTTAAAAAACGACCAGGTTTTCAAGATGCTGCGCGGCCCGAAAGGCACGAAGGTTTCGATTGCCGTGATGCGGAAAGGCAGTCAAGAATTATTACGTTTTGAAATCGTACGCGACAAAATTCCCATTCACAGCGTGGATGCCGCCTACGAGCCAAAACCCGGCGTGGGTTACATTCGCCTGAGCCGTTTCGCCATTTCATCGGTGGAAGAAATTCAACAAGCCTACGCCAATTTGCCCAACCAGCCCAAAGCGTTGATTCTTGATTTGCGCGGAAATGGCGGCGGTGTGCTGAAAGCCGCGATAGACCTCTCCGACCAATTTTTCAGCGAAGGCCGTTTGCTCGTATATACAGAAGGAACGCATTGGCGCAAACAAATGGAATTATCCACCAATAGCGGTTTTTACAAGGAAGGCAAGTTAGTGATTCTGATTGACGAAGGCTCCGCTTCGGCCAGTGAAATTGTAAGCGGCGCCGTGCAGGATTGGGATCGCGGCATCATCATCGGACGGCGCTCATTCGGTAAAGGCTTGGTGCAACAAAGCATGCCCATGCCCGACGGTTCGCAAATACGGCTGACGGTAGCCCGTTATCACACGCCTACCGGCCGCGTGATTCAACGCCCCTATGATGCCGGCAAAGTTGATAAATATTATGCCGATTTATACAAACGCTTTACCGATGGCGAAATCTATCATCAAGAAAATATCGTATTCCCCGATTCGTTGAAATATAAAACATTGAAAAACGAACGCACGGTGTATGGCGGCGGCGGCATCATGCCCGATATTTTTGTAGCGCACGATACCAGCGCGTATTCGGAGTATTATGCCAAGCTAAGCCGCATGGATATTCTTCGTCAATTTGCCCACCAATACATGGATGCCAATCGAGACAAATTAAAAAAGCAATATGCCACTTTTGCCGCTTTTAATAAGAATTTTCAAATCAGCGAAAAACTTTTTAATGAGTTGGTCGTATATGCCGAAAAGCAAAACTTACCGAAAGATGAGGCGGCTATTGCCAAATCGGGCGAAGATATAAAAATGGTGCTGAAAGCTGTTATTGCCCGTATTCTTTGGGGCACCAGCGAATATTTTCAGGTAGTGAACAGCCACGGCGACAATGCTTATAGCAAAGCGCTGGAAGTGATTGACAACTGGGCGAAATATGAGAAAGAAGTATTAGGGGAAAAGTAGCCCTGTCATTGCGAGTGAAGTAATCTCATCCTGTTAAAGATTGCTTCGCTCGCAATGACGTACTGTTTTATCTGTACACTTTATTTTTATTCAAAGCCTCCTGGTATTTCGCGGCATTCTGATTGTGTTGCGCCAATGTTTTTGCAAAAGTATGATACCCGCTGAAATCGTCTTTTGCACAAAAATACAGGTAATCATGCTTCTCGTAATTCAGCACCGCATCAATAGCTGCGATAGAGGGAATACAAATGGGGCCGGGAGGTAATCCGGAATACTTGTAGGTATTATAGGGCGATTCTATATTTTTATGGACATTCAACACCCGTTTGATAGCAAAATCGCCCAACGAAAAACGCAAGGTAGGATCGGCCTGTAGCGGAATATCTTTTTTCAACCGGTTGATATATACACCTGCCACACGCGGCATTTCGTCCTGTTTATTGGTTTCTTCGTTTACAATAGAAGCTAACGTTGAAACTTGCAAAGGCGTTAATGGTATGGCTGCTGCTTTTTCCCGTCGTTCTTCGTTCCAGAATTTCTCATATTCCTTATCCAAACGTCCTAACAAATTTTCAGGCGTACTATTCCAATACACTTGATAAGTATTCGGAATAATCATTGCCAGTAATGTTTGCCGGTTAAAACCCCATTCGGAAATAATATCCGTATCGAGCAGTGTTGTTAAAAACTGCAAAGAATCCGGCTCCGTACTGCGCGATAACACCGCCGCTAATTTTTCATAGTTACGTATGTTACCAGCAATTACTAAGTTCACCGGCGATTGACTTCCCAACGACAACATGCGAAGCAATGACTTGTTCGACATTCCGTCTTTCAACTGATAGCGCCCCGCTTTAATGCCCGAAGTATAATGTTCACGTTCGGCAGCATTCACAAACGTTTTTTCTTCTGTCAGATAGTGGCCTTTTCGCAAACTATCTAACACATTTTCGAAGGTAGCATTGGTTGGAATATACAAATAAACTTTCGTGCCGTTTTCCAAACGCACGTTCGGTTTCATATACAACCGATAATATTTCCACGCGGACGCTCCTACCAAAAAAACAATAACAAGTAAAGCTAACCCGAGAAGCGTATAAAAAAAAGATCTTTTACTTTTCATGCGCCAAAAGTACATTTTTTTCTTTACATTTGCATAAACATCATAAACAATGAAAGACGAAACTTTTATACTTATAGCCGTAGGGGCTGCCATCGTTTTTGCGCTGCTATGGCTGGTAAAACGCATGAGTACCCTTCATGTGCAACGTCAAAAAGCAGTAAGAATAGAAAACTCGAGGCAAGCTATTTTCCCGATGCGTATGCAGGCTTATGAGCGCCTGGCTATTTTAATGGAACGCCTGACTCCGGAAGAATTATTATTACGCTACAACGGACAAGCCACGACTGTTGCAGAGTTACAACTCATGCTACTATCGGCCGTGCGTTCGGAATACGAGCATAATGTGGCCCAACAAATATATGTAAGCCCTGTGCTCTGGGAAATGATTAGCAAGACACGCAACACCTTGTTGACGCTTATTAATCAATCGGCCGTCGATTTGGATCCGGAGGCTCCGGCCTTTCAATTAGCTAAACGCATTATAGACAATATCACAGCGCTCCCCTCCCCGCCAACAAGCCCTGTATTGGCAGCTATTAGAAAAGAAGCACACGCGGTGCTTTAATTTAGTTGGAGAGATCCTCGAATTGTAATTGCGTATAGGCAGCTTCTTCCATTTGAGGAGTCAGTTCTGCAAGTTCCGGATTGTGAATATTGATATATTCTATCACTTCGCCCAATCCTTGCATGAACTTTTCAAAATCTTCCCGATACAAGAAGATTTTGTGTTTTTCATACACCTGTTTTCCGTCGCTGCTTATGCGCCTTTTACTTTCTGTAATAGTTAAATAATACTCTCTTCCTTTCGTACTTTTTACATCGAAAAAATAAGTACGCTTACCCGCTCGGATTGGCTTGGAAAATATATCTTCCCCCGTACGTTCCCCGGCATCTAGTTTTTCATACTCTTCATTCATGACACACATTTTCTATTAAAGTATTTGCAAATTTAACACTTTTTTTGACACTATACTACTTCCTATAGTAATTTCTCGTATCTTTGTTATAAATTTTAATTTGTGTTTCATGCTTAACCGTAGATTTCTTCGCATCAAAGTCCTAAAAGTATTATTCAGTTACGTCAATTCCGATAATCATTCTTTATCCAATGCCGAAAAAGAATTGTCGGAAAGTATTCAAAGAACCTACGACTTATACTACTACCTATTAAACGCAGTGGTGGCGGTTGCCGATTATGCCCAAGAACGTATAGACATTGGGCTCCAAAAGTTTCACCCTACTTCTGAAGAAGCCAACCCGAATACTAAATTCGTTCATAACAGCATCATCGACTTAATCAGAAATAGTAAAACGCTTCAACATATTTGTGACCAGCGTGGATTGAATTGGAAAAACCAACCGGCATTTATTAAGAAATTATATCAAAGCATCATCAATAGCAGTTACTACAAAGCTTACATGGAGTCTCCTACCCGCTCTTTCCAGGAAGATTTGGAGCTCGTAAAAAATATTTACGCTCATGAATTTGAAAATCATCCCGACTTAGAATCTTTGTTGGAAGAGCAAAGCCTATATTGGATTGATGATACGGGTTATGTATTAGGCGTTATACTCCGGGCTTTGGATAATTTAAAAGAAGGACAAAATGATGACGCGGAATTATTTCAACAAAAAAGAAATAAAGCCGATGAAAGTTTTGCAACGACCTTGTTGCTGCATGCCTTAGTGCATTATGACGAATATAAAAACATGGCTATCGAACTCTTGAAAAACTGGGAGGCCGGACGTGTGGCAGCCATGGATAGCGCTTTAATTGCATTGGGTATTGCCGAAGCAAAGGAATTTCCGACGATTCCGGTGAAAGTAAGTATTAATGAATATGTAGAGATTGCCAAATACTACAGTACAAATAATAGCCACGTATTTGTAAACGGGCTTCTCGACCGCATTCTTCAAAGAATGGTGAGCGAAGGGACGATTGAAAAGAAAGGCCGCGGTTTAGTAGAAAGCAGCACCAGAAAAAAATAGCGCTGTGCCGTTTTTCGACCGATTATAAGGCATGGGCATAATGATTAGTAATCCTCTCAAAAGGTTACAAATTTTTGATATCAGCTAAAGAAACAGCGGTGCCTTCCAACATCTTTTGCAAAGCCGCCGCCACCATTTCATCTTTAGTATTTCCTGCGGTTAATCCATTCGGTGTCATTATCCATACCGTATCTGCCGTACGCATCGATAAAGAAAGTTCGTGCGAGGAGAAAATAACGGCTTTTCGGCTGGCATGCGCCAATTTCCGGAGCAATTGAACAATCTCGTACTTATTGGGCATATCCAGGAAAGCGGTAGGTTCATCGAGTATAACGATAGGCGTATCTTGCACCAACGCACGGGCAATAACAGCGCGTTGACGTTCGCCGTCGCTCAATGTATCGACATTGCGTTGCAGCATCTTGCTCAAACCCACCATTTCAATCGCTTCCGATACTTTCAAGTAATCTTGTCCGCTCAATTTACCCATCCAGCCCGTATAGGGAAAACGCCCCATTGCGACCAAATCAAACAATTTCAAATAAGGGACCCGTAAGGAGGCGGTAGAAACAAAACTTATCATAGTAGCCAACTCACGGGTAGTGTAAGTAGTCAATAATTTTCCACAGAGATAAATTTCGCCGCCAAGTGGTTTTTGCAAACCCGACAGCGTGCGCAAAAAAGTGCTTTTCCCTATTCCGTTACGTCCTAATAACGCCACCAATTCACCTTCGCCCACCGCAACATTCATTTTGTCAAACACAACGTCGTGATGCCCGGAGGCTACGTGCCGGTAACCGATTTGCAGATTTTCTATGCGTATTATTTCGCTCATCAGTAGGCTCGCTGGTTTCTGAAAATAATAATGATAATAACAGGAATACCCATCAGCGCTGCAATGGTGTTAATGGGCAATACACTATCAGCGCCGGGCAATTGCGAAATAATATCGCAGAGCAGCATGATGCTCCCGCCTAACAGGATGGTAGCCGGTAATAAAACCTGATGATTGGCGTCGCGAAATAACATTCTTGCCACATGGGGCACAGCAATACCAATGAAACCGATAGGCCCGCAAAAAGCGGTAATAACACCGGTTAATAAGCCGGCGCCTGAAAATATCAGGGAACGTGTACGCCGTACATTCATTCCGATGCTTTTGGCATATGTTTCGCCCATTAAAAGGGCATTCATCGGCTTCATTGTAATAAAGGCAATGGACAATCCTGCCAATATGACCAATATCAGTATCCATAAATTGTTGGGAGATACGCCGCTGAAACTTCCCATGGTCCAGATAACATATGTTTTTAGCGAAGAGGCCGCACTGAAATACTGCAAGACGCCTATCACCGCCGAAACAGCGCCACCTAACATAATTCCCAATATTAAAATAGACATGGTATCACGTAAACGAACCGAAGCCGCCAGTATCAGACTAAGCACAAGCATGGCGCCCAGCCATCCGGCAGCCGTCATCCCCAGTCCATGTAGCCACCACAAATTGCCGGAGAAATCGAACCACGAGGCTCCCAATACAAACAAAGCCACTCCCAATCCGGCGCCGGAGCTGATGCCCAATACATAAGGGTCGGCCAAAGGATTACGAAAAACCGTTTGCATTTGCAAACCGCTTACCGAAAGCGCCATTCCTGCCAATAAAGCTACTACAGCTTTGGGAACTCTGAAGTTCCAAACAATATTCTTGATGAAATCGGGAGCGGCTTCACCGCCCAGCAGGGCGCTTACCACATCGCGAAAAGGCAGTATCATGGAACCAAGCATCACATCGGCTAAAAAAAATAAGCCCAATAAAATGCTTAGCCCGACAAAGCACCACGAGTTCAATTGTTTGCTACGTATCATGTATTGATAAAGGAGTACAAAGATAACAAATAATAAGGATTGAATTATTCGCTATCCGGTTTGCACCTCAATTCGTCAATCACTTTTGCGAATTCGGCCAGCATACGGCTACGGACATTCATCGTTGTCAACTTTTTGCCATCGCTCGGATAAGTGCGGTTGGTCAACATCACAAAAATCAAGTCCCGTGCAGGATCCACCCAACACATGGTTCCGGTATAGCCCAAATGCCCATAACTTTCCAATGACATGATACGTTCTACAGGGCTGTTTTTATGAGTGTCCGGTTCAGGCTTATCAAAGCCCAAGCCGCGCCGGTTGCCGTTTTTTTCGCAAAAGCGGCAAGCGGTAAATTCATCGACCAAATCGGCATCGAAATAACGTTGCCCGCCGTATATTCCTTTGTTTGCGTAGAGTTGCATCAACTTTGCCACATCGTTGGCATTGGCAAACAATCCGGCATGGCCCGATACACCGCCCATGAAACCGGCGTTATGATCGTTCACATAGCCTTGTATGGTTTGCCGGCGGTAGGCCACATCGACCTCCGAAGGCGGAATGCGTTCCAAGGCAAATTTATTCAGCGGAAGAAACGAAGTATTGTTCATGCCGAGGGGTTTATAAAATAAATCATTCGCCAGGCGGTCGAGCCGTTCGCCGGTAATTTTTTCCACTATCCGCTGCATGTACATGAAGCCCCAGTCGCTATAACGATACGTTTTGCTCAATAAATCACTTTCGTCAATCTCTTTGTTCATCAATATCGGCACGTTCACCGAGGCGAATAAATGGTCGGCTACCGGCAATGCATATTTTACAGAAAACGTTTTTCTGAAAAGCGTAGTATCCAACACTTCGAATATTTCGCCCTTGCGCTCCGCTTTCACCAAAAAGCGTTTGTGAAAAGGCTCAAAGGCTCTCAATCCTGATTGGTGCGTGAGAATATCCACTATTTCTAACTTTCGTTTACCGGCAGCGGCTTTATCAAATTCCAAATAATCGTCCAACTCGTCCTTCAATTTCAATTCCTTTTGCTGCAACAGATACATCACTACCGGCAAGGTAGCATTCACTTTGGTAAGCGAAGCCAAGTCGTAGATGTCGCTATTTTGAACAGGCCGGGCGCCGGCATTATAGGTATGTTTCCCAAAGCTTTTCCGGTAGAAAACCCGCCCTTGGTAAGCCGCTACAATTTGTCCGCCTGGTGTAGCTTCCGCGCTGACAGCATGCTGCATCATGGTATCCATGGCGTACAAACGTTTGGAGTCAATCCCTATTTCTTCCGGCAGCACATACTTCAATCTTGTCGCCGTATTCCATGTAATGCCATCGCCGGCCTGCAGGGAATCGGCGGCAGAAACCGGCAAAACTCCCTGCGCCGGCACTCCTCCAAAAATCAATTGTGCTGCCCTATCCATCATGAATGTACGATTCTCGTAGGCGATCACAATGGCTTGAAAATTTTGATAATGGTTGAATTTCTTTATTCCATAAGGCGTTCCGAAAAAGGCCAGCACCACGTTTTTTTCTTTTGCTGTATTCGTCAAATACGCCGACAATACAGAGTCAACGCCAAAGTTATATTGCGGGCGGGCATCGGCATCGTGAAATCCCACTATTATCAAATTAAAAGGCTTCAAGGAAAGTGTCAAGGAATCCAAGGTCTTACGAGATGGCATGCGGTCGATAGAAAAAGAAGCGATGTCGGCATACAATTTCAACGCATCGGCAAAATCTGTGCCTTTCCCCTTCCCTACTTCCACGTAAGCAATATTCAATGCTTCCAAACGTTGCACGGGCAAGATGTTGTCCGTATTCCGCACCACCGTCAAGGCCGCATCGGCTATACGATTGCACAGGGCTTCATCCCGGAAATTATTTAAATCGGCATATAAATTAGTAGTATCAATCAACGGCTGTTGCTGCAATCCTGCACGATATTTCACGCCCAATATTTTCCGGCATTTCATATTGATAGCGTGTTCATCTATCATGCCAGACTCCACAGCTTTTTCAATCACCGTAATGGATTCGGGCACTTTCCCCGGCATGAGCAAAAGGTCGTTGCCCGCCTGTAATGCTTTCAACGGAATTTGCTCCGCTTTCGAACCGTTTAGCACGCCTTTCATATTCAAGGCATCGGTTACCACCAATCCTTCGAACGCTAAAGTATCCTGCAATAAGGAGGTAATAATGTAAGGCGATAACGAAGCGGGTAAAGAAGAGGTGTCCAAAGAAGGAACTTCGAGATGGCCTACCATCACCGATGCCACGCCCGCTTCAATCAATTTCCGGAAAGGATACAGTTCCAGCGAGTCAATGCGTTGCGCCGAATAAGGCAAGCACGGCAAAAGATGATGAGAGTCCGTATCGGTATCGCCATGCCCGGGAAAGTGCTTGGCGCTGGCCAAAATGCCGTTATACTGCAAGCCTCGCATATAAACAATGGCTTTATCGGCAACCTTCTCGCGGCTTTCGCCGAATGAACGGATATTGATTACCGGATTTCCCGGATTATTATTAATATCGACTACCGGAGCAAAATTCATGTGTAAGCCTATCCGCTTGCATTGACGCGCCACCGTCGCGCCCATTTCAAAAATCAGCTTATCATCCGTTAAAGCGCCCAGCGTCATTTGACGCGGAAAAGCCGGCATGCTATCCATGCGCATTGCTAAACCGAACTCGGCATCTATGGCCATCAGCAAAGGAATATTCGCTGCTTTTTGCAGGCGGTTAGCTGTTTGCACCCATGCATAAGGCGTACCTTTCATCAGAATAATTCCTCCGACGTGTTCTTTCCGCACCAAATCCAGCACTGCATCCGGATTGTCTTTGGCTTTGGGCTCCATGCTCAGGCTCACCAGAAAAAGTTGTGCAATGCGTTGCCGCAAACTCATGGTGTTCATCAACGAATCGACCCACTGCTGTTGTCCGGGCGGTTCCTGTTCGTAGGAAAAAGAGCTGATGGGAAGTATAAGTAGAAAGGATAATCCTATTAAATTTCGTTTAAATTTTTTCATATATCGCATAACAACCGGCGTACGTTTAAAATAATTTACTTTTTCTTTAGTCTGTGTTACAAATGCTCTTTTCGAATTACACCGTTTCGCAAAGGTAAAAAAAATGTACCTTTGCTCGAAATTTTTTCGATATGCGCACTGAATTACCTGTAGACAAATTTCAACAGTTGTCCACTCCGTTCTATTTTTATGATATGGAATTGCTGAAAACAACCGTTACTCATTATACCGCACAACTCAAAAAATACGGCTATAAAGGACACTACGCCCTGAAAGCCAACAACAATAAACGAATCATAGACCTTATGTGCGAGGCGGGTTTAGGCGCCGATTGTGTAAGCGGAAATGAAGTGGCCTACGCTTTGAAAAACGGATTCGCGCCGAAAGAGGTGGTATTTTCAGGCGTTGGAAAAAGCGACAAGGAAATAAAATTAGCCTTGGAAAATCGTATTTTCAGTTTCAATTGCGAATCGATTCCGGAGATTGAAGTTATCGACGGCCTTGCCCAATCAATGAATTGTGTAGCCGATATCACACTGCGGCTGAATCCGAACATCGACCCGCATACGCATCGTTACATCACGACGGGCCTGGAGAAAGATAAATTCGGAATCAGTCCGTGGATGTTTGAACTGGCGCTCGATGCCATTAATAATTTCAACCATATCAACCTTATCGGATTACATTTTCATATCGGTTCTCAAATTACCGACATGGAGGTATTTCGCCTGTTGTGCGCCCGTGTCAATGAGTTGCAACACTGGTTCGCCGAACACGGAGTGCAGGTACCGCACATTAATCTGGGTGGCGGATTGGGCGTGAATTATCATGAACCCGACAACTATCCGATGCCCGATTTCGAAAATTTCTTCGCATTAGTGAATAAATATCTGGAAGTTCGTGCGGGACAAACCGTGCATTTCGAGCCGGGACGCGCATTAGTTGCGCAAAGCGGAACGCTTATCACGCGCGTGTTGTATATCAAACGGGGGATTGATAAGTTGTTTGCGGTAGTAGATGCCGGCATGACCGATTTGATTCGCCCCGCACTCTACGAAGCGCATCATGCCATTCAAAACCTCACATCCGGCAGCGAAGAACAATTATATGATGTAGTAGGCCCTATTTGTGAATCGAGCGATTGTTTTGCGCACTATGTTCCGCTTCCCAAAACTCAGCGCGGCGATTTGATAGCTATCCGCAGCGCCGGCGCCTATGGCGAAACAATGGCTTCGTCCTATAACATGCGCGACTTGCCCGCACATTATTATTCGGACGAGTTGTAATACGCTACATCAATCGTTTGATATATTTTTTATTACCGGCATTGTAAATACGCACATAGCCTTCTTCTGTCAACTTTTCTTCCGTCATATCCGCCGGTAAACGATGAGCATATATGCGTTCGCGCGTATCGGGATGCACCCAAAAAATTTGTGGCCCGGTATTTTCAATAAAAGAAAAACCTAATTTCTCATAGCTTTTTCCGCACGACCAATCACGGTCGGCGTAGCTCATCAAATCGCCGGGCCTATTTTCTTCTATAAATGCCGCTAATAATTTTCCCAATCCACCCACTACACGATAGCCTGTACGGTTGGCAAAGCGTACCAATTCCACAGAACGATACAATACGCCTTCGCGCAGCATCGGCCGCGCATCACTAAACGAAGCTACGGCCATCAATTGCTTTTGAAAAAACAAACCGTACTTATGTTTCACCTGTGGCGATCCGTGCAAATGATGTTCTAAAAGAAATTTATCCAACATTATCTTATCAATCCGCACCACTTTTGTTTTCCGGGCATGAATACTTTCAACAAAGCCCAATAAGGCAAGAATTCTCGATTTTACTAATTCTTTTTTAGTATGCCACATATCTTCCCATACATGGATAACTTGTATCCCTCTCCTTTCATAGCCAATAGATAATTCTTGAAAATAAAAAGCATCAGGGCAGTGATGTATAGGTACTATATGAAATATTATTTTTTTATCAGGAATATGTATAAAAGGTAATTCCTTCTGAATATTCAGCCCTGCTGATGAAATGAATTGCTCTACTTGACAGCTAAAATCGTTAAAATACATACTACGTTGGAATATGCGGCAAAGATATAGAAAGCCTTTACTATAAACAAAAACAAGACTTCTTTACAGTATGTTTTTATTTTTTTTCGAATAATGTACGGACAAACATTTATAAAAATTACGACAATATAAATCGAATCCCTATACACATTTAAGGTAAAAAAAATTAATTTAAAACAATATGCGTTAATGTGTAATAAAAGGCTAACTATGGAATGTAACTATTTTTTTTTACCGCAAAGAACGCTAAGTAAGAAAGCGCAGCGGTTGGCAAATGTAACGCTTTCTAAATGCAGGTGCTACCTATGAAAATGGGGTATTACATGTTACTTTTATTCCTCGAAAAGAATAAATTCATTGCGTACTTTTATTTTTTCACTACCTTTATAGATTAAAATTTTTGTTTTCAACCATGCGTATTGTCACCCTCACTACCGATTGGAGCAAGGCCGATTACTACATCGCCAGCCTGAAAGCGGCAATTCTATCGACTTGCCCGGAGGTGACTATCGTGGACATTTCGCATCAAATTACACCGTTCAACCGTACGCAGGCGGCCCTGATACTCCGCAATACATATCCGCATTTTCCGGAAGGAAGTATTCATTTAGTGGGAGTACACAGCGAGCCTTCCCACAATCACAAGCTGGCTGTTATGTTGGCAAACGGGCATTATTTCGTAGCGCCGAACGACGGTACGTTGAATTTATTGATTCCGCACATCCGTCCGGAAATCATCCGTGAATTGCCGCTTCCCGAAGCGCCCGGCGGCTTTAAAGCGCTTGCTTCGTTTTGCGACGCCGTAGGCGCTATTGTTGCCGACGATTTGGGAAATACCGGCCATCCCTGCGAGCTGCAACCCGCGTGGAACAACCTTCCGAGCTACGATGCCAACAGTATTACCGGACAAGTTGTTTACATCGATTCGTTCGGCAATGCGATTACCAACATTACACGCGAATTGTTCGAACGGATTCACCAAGGGCGGCCGTTTGAGTTAATGGTGCAGAGCCGTTTCAATATTATCAAACGTATTTCGGAATTTTATGACGAGGTGCAACAAGGCGAAATTTTAGCCTTGTTCAATTCCATCGGGCTGCTGGAAATCGCCGTCAACCAAGGCAACGTTGCACAGTTGGAGAGTTTGGACACCACCTCGCATATAAAAATTAAGTTTAGCCCCTAAATTCCCGAAGGGGACTTACAAAATAAGTCGGGGAACTTTTTAGTAATGATTTTAATGTTTTAAATATTCCTTTGGGGATAACAGGGAACTTATATGCAATCTACTTCTTTTAACAAACTCTTGGAGGTAATGGACGAGCTGCGGGAAAAATGCCCGTGGGACCGCGAACAAACCATCGACACGCTTCGTCCGCTAACCATCGAAGAAACGTATGAATTGAGCGATGCGATTCTGCAACACGACTATAACAACATTTGTAAAGAACTTGGCGACATCCTGCTGCACATTGTATTCTACGCAAAAATCGGCGAAGAGCAACAGCAATTCACCATGGACGATGTGATTGATAAATTATGCGATAAGTTGATTTACCGCCACCCGCACGTATTCAGCGAAACGCAGGTGAAAAATTCCGGTGAAGTAATACAAAACTGGGAACAGTTGAAAATAAAAGAAAAAGACGGCAACAAAACCGTGCTTTCGGGCGTCCCTTCATCGTTGCCGGCGCTGATAAAAGCCTACCGCGTGCAAGACAAGGCGCGTGCCGTAGGGTTCGATTGGGAACAACGCGAACAAGTGTGGGATAAAGTGCAGGAAGAATTAGAGGAACTGAAAGTAGAATTAGCACATGCCGATGCCCGCAAAGCGGAACAAGAGTTGGGCGATTTTCTTTTTTCCATTGTAAATGCCGCGCGGCTTTACGACATTAATCCAGAAACGGCGCTGGAACGCACGAACCTGAAATTTATCAAACGTTTCGGATACCTCGAACAGCAAACAATCCGCAAAGGGCGTTCGCTGAAAGATATGACGTTAGACGAGATGAATGAAATTTGGGAAGAAGCGAAGAAGAGCGACGAACGATGAACCCGCCTGAACGAATGCGCTCCTTCGGGCAGGTGATGCGCACAGGCACGTGACTGTCCCGCAGAGCGGAAAAGCAAGCGCTAACGCTGAATGCCGGATACGGGATTTTGTCATGATGAGCCTGCCCGACTTCTTCATTCAGGCGGGCGCAGCGAAGAATCTATAGTGATAAAGAAAAAACACCGAACA
Organism: Bacteroidales bacterium; assembly: GCA_031551045.1. Classification (GTDB taxonomy): domain Bacteria; phylum Bacteroidota; class Bacteroidia; order Bacteroidales; family UBA932; genus JAVBOD01. The sequence goes on along the minus strand of JAVBOD010000099.1, from coordinate 6,950 downwards.
CCACCGATAAATGTTTTTACGACTACTCAACATAAGACGTTTACAAACGTGGAGAGTGATAAAAGAAATAGGTATTTTCCGGTTCGTATTTCTTTTAGCACTGCTTGGTTTGCTACTTGGTTTTTGTTTTCAACTATTTCAACGCAACCAATACCTGAGCTTTATTGCCGGCGCAGCCTGTGTACTATTGATACATTCCCTGCGAAAAGATAAACGCTTTATTCGCATCACTGTAAGAAATCCGCAGTGGATTTTCTTTTCAGAATATTTCACATACCTGTTGCCGCTACTGGTTATTATTGCGCTCAGCGCAGGGTGGCTTTATTTAGCGGGCAGTATCGTGCTGATATTTTTGATCATTCCCTTAGCCAATATCCCACGAAAAACAAAGGTCAGCATTACATTTACAAAATTCCTTTCCTCTTATAATTTCGAATGGATAGCCGGATTCCGGCGTTTCCCGTTCATCATTCCGTTGTATTTGCTTAGTCTTGCGATGGCGTTTTTACCTTATGTTTCTTTAATCGGCGTATGGCTGATGTTGAGTGCCTTTGCTTCGTTCTACGAAGAAAACGAATCGCTCTCCATGCTGGTTGTAAAAGAATATGATGCTGCAAAATTTCTGCAATGGAAAATAAACACACAGTTGAAAAGTTATGCTCTTTTTATAGCGCCTGTTGTTTTGTTGTATGGAATTATAAACTACGAAACATGGTACATTACTATAGCATTCACTATCGTCAACTTATGTTGCTTTGTCACCATCATCCTTACTAAGTACGCAACTTACAGGCCAGGGAAAAACGTTCCGGCAAACGCTGTTTCCATGCTGATTATCGTTATTAGCAACATTATTTTTCCCTTAGCGCTTTTCACTATTATCTTGGGCATTACGGAATACACACAAGCCAAGCAACAATTAAATTATTACCTCGATGATTTCCGCTCATAATCTTAACGTATCATACGGACAAAAACACGTATTGAAAAATATTCAGTTCGAACTGGAAGAAGGATTGGTACACGGATTGGTGGGTTTGAACGGTTCGGGAAAAACGACGTTGCTCAACACTATTTACGGCATTAAGAAAGCGGATAGCGGGCACATTACCCGTAACGGCGCAAAATTATCGAAACGGGATATGGCCTATGTAGAAGCTGAAAATTATTTTTATTCCTATATCACCGGTAGCGAATTTTTGAAATTAATAAAGAACGATACATTCGACAATGCGCTCTGGCAACAGCTTTTCAATATTGAGCTGAACGAACGGATAGATAGTTACTCTACCGGCATGAAAAAAAAGTTAGCCATTTTGTTCGGGTTGAAAATAAACAAACCTATACTGATTCTCGACGAACCGTTCAACGGACTCGACATAGAAAGCGTGCAAGTATTAAAACTGATTATTGCAAACCTGAAAAGCAATGGACACACGGTTATCATAACATCGCACATCATGGAAGTGCTGCCCGATTTCTGTGACGATATTATTCATATCGAACAGGGCGAAATAAAGAAAATATATCCTGTCGGCGAATTTCCGTTGATGAAAACGGCGCTGTACGGTTCTATCGAGGAAAATGTAAATGAACAGATTAAGAAATCGGGTATTACCAAGCTATTATAGAATACATGTTTCACAGCATTTGATAATTTAGACAAGAGAGCATCTCTGTTGAACAACCATACTAATATTATTAATGTCAAAAAATCGGTTTACCAATTATAACCGTCATTGCGAGCGAAGCGAAGCAATCTCTTCCTTCTGCGCGGAATTGATTTCCCGCTCTGCGGGACACTGCCGGTTGTCAAAAAAAGAGACAATGAGTGTCTAAAAATTTGACACATGGCGAAATTTAGAAAATCACAACTTCCTAATAATAGAGAATTTAATAATTTTGGCATAGCATTGGCATAAGGAAAATGTAAAATTTGTTTTCCTAAATATTTTGTTGTTATGAATATTTTCCGCCGTTTCCGAAAAAGTATCTCCCTGCGCTTGGTCAACCTGCTGGGATTGGCCATCATGTTCGCCTGCCTGTTATTGTCGTACGACTATATCAAAAAAGAAAAAAGCTACGACCGCTTTCATGAACATGCCGACCGCATAGTGCGCCTTTCGCTGCAATATGAAGACGACCCCGTGGACGGCCGCATTGTCGGCAACGATATCGACCCGATATTGCAACAACTTCCGGAGGTGGAACAAATCGTTAAACTCGAAAAAATCACCACCGGCATACTGGATTACCAAGGCAAAAAACAGGTCTTGAACGATTTTTATTTAGCGAAATCCAATTTTTTCGAAGTATTCAGTATTCCGTTGCTGCACGGCGAAAAAGCAAACGTGTTGCAAACGCCCAATCAAGCGGTTATCAGCGCCTCGTTGGCGCAACAACTTTTCGGTACGGACGAAGCCGTAGGAAAAGAAATGGAGATAGACAGCCGCAAAAACCCGGAAATGCAACTCTTTGTTTCCGGCGTTTTCAAAGATTTTCCGGAGAATTCGCATTTTCACACCGATGTATTGGTACATCGTCCCGAAGGCTACGAAAGCTACCGCTATGTGTATTTGCTGCTGAAAGAAAACACGAATGTGGCTGCGCTTACCGACAAAATTACCGAACGAATAGCGCAGGAAAAATGGGAAGACGGAACGGTAAAAATTTCGGCCTTACTGATGCCCATGACGAATATTCATTTGCATAGCCGCATGTTGCGCGAAATGGAAACGAACGGCAATATCTATTACCTGTATTTGATTTTCGGCGCCAATATATTGCTGCTTGTGGTCGTGTTATTCAATTTATGGTTGAACACCAAATTAATTTTTTCGTACAGCCGCCGTTACTATCAATTGTTGCGGCTCAACGGCGCCTCGACGCTCACTGTTATAAAAGACGAGGCATGGCAGGCCCTGTTGCTTGCTTGCGCCTCCATTATTGCGGGAGGAGCGCTGGCCTATGCCATCAAAGAGAATATTATAGAGGCGGTGAGTATGGTAGAAATAGTAAGTACTTGCGCGGCATTTATGTTCTTGGTGGTATTCGTTTCGCTATTGCCGGTAGTTTCGGGCATTTCGTCTTCATTATTCCTGAACACTACGGACGATATGAAACCCACCCGTTTCTCATATTCCAACGTAAAATATATGCTCACGGCGCAATTCGCCATTGTGGTTTTTGTCGTGATTATGGCCTTCGGCATCAGCCGGCAAATGGACATGGTAAAAGAAACCCAAGCAGGCGGAAGCAATCCCGATATTTTAGTATTGAAGGAGCAGCCTTGGGCGGTGCAGGAAAAATATACGTTGCTGAAAGCCGAATTATTGAAAAATCCCGCCATTACTTCCGTAACGGCCGCCATGCAATTGCCCGGCGAAGCTATCCGCGATGCGACGAATGTAAAAATAGCCGGCAGCAACGAACAGATAGTGCTTCCGATAATAGTTGTAAGTGAAGATTTCATGCCGTTTTTCGATATCCCGTTAATTGCAGGAAAAGATTTTGCTCCCCATAAATTAAGTTTCCGCGAAGAGCAGCAACGAATGACCGATATGCACCAAGGGCAACTTCTCGACGATCATTTTTCAGAGGAATATATCATTAATGAAAAAGCCATGATAGCGCTTGGTTTTGAGAAAGCCGAAGACGCCGTTGGGAAGGTGCTGGAGATTATACACCCCGGTGTCGGTTATATCGATAAAGGCGTTATTTGCGGCGTAACCGGCGATTTCAATTATACGGGATTATACGAAAACACGACACCCTTGCTGGTGCTTCAACGACGCATGTTTATGAATTGCATCATGATAAAATTCGACCCACAGCGGGAACAGGAAGCTGTGGAAGCGTTCAACAAAACGTGGAGCGAAGTCAATCCTGATTATCCGGCCGATTACACATTTATGAAAGAAGTATTCGGGAAAATTTATCATAATGAAATCAAGGCCGGGAAACTGGTTGCGCTCTTTTCGCTGCTATGTTTTATCATTGCCGATTTGGGATTGATTATTTTTATGGCGTTCATCATTAAACGGCGGCGGCGCGAAGTCGGTATCCGCAAAGTGAACGGGGCGAGTGTCGGCGAAATTGTGCGCATGCTCAACCTGAATTTCATTCGCTGGATTGCCTTGTCGTTCGTCATCGCCACGCCACTGGCCTGGTTTGTACTGAAACATTGGTTGGAAAATTTTGCTTACCGCACCGCGCTTCATTGGTGGATATTTGCGGTAGCCGGATTTACGGTACTGCTTATCGCGCTTATCTCCGTATCGCTGCAAAGCTGGCGCGCAGCCACTGCCAATCCGGTAGATTCTATTAAAGACGAATAACAACGCTGACGATATTGGATATTGATATTGAATATCAGGTAGCTGGTGATAAGGCGGCAATAAAAATCCGAAATCATAAACGAAGTTCCTATCTTTGTCACAAAAAAGCATGGAACATTGGTTGACACGCACGGAATTACTAATCGGTAAAGAAAATATTCAACATTTACAAAACGCTCATATCGTAATCGTAGGGTTGGGCGGCGTAGGCGCCTATGCTGCTGAAATGCTCGGCCGTGCCGGAATCGGGAGCATGACCATCGTCGATACGGATATCGTAAGCAACACCAACCGCAACCGCCAATTGCTGGCATTAGCGAGCACCGAAGGAAAAGCGAAAACAGACGTCATGCGGCAACGTTTGCTGGATATTAACCCCGATATACAACTCACCATACATCCTGCATTTTTAGACGAGACAAACATTTCGCAAATCATTCCTTCGTCCGGTATTCATTACGTAGTAGATGCCATTGATACACTGGCCCCTAAAATCTCCCTCATTACCTATTGCATGGAAAATAATATTCCGGTTGTAAGTTCTATGGGAGCCGGCGCCAAATTAGACGCCACGGCTGTTGCCATTTCCGATATTTCCAAATCGCACCATTGCCCGTTGGCTCATATGCTACGTAAGCGACTGAGCAGGGAGAAAGGCATCAAACGCGGATTTAAAGTCGTGTTTTCGCCGGAAATTCACAACGAGGAAGCGATCGAACTGGTGAACGAACGCAATAAAAAATCAATTGTAGGAACCATCTCCTATCTTCCGGCCGTGTTCGGATGCGTGTGCGCGCAAGTGGTCATACAGGATTTGATAAAGTGAATACGCCGGTACTTTTTCCTACTAAAAAAAGAAATTCCTTGTCATTTCCGCGCCGATGTTTATCCTATATAAATTATTCATTAAAAGAAATATACGTAAACGCGCCATCGCATTGAAAATTTGTTTACATTTGTGCCAATTTTTAAAAATAATTATTCGATTTAAAATCTATCAATATGAAATTTGTTACACCGGAAGAAGCAGTAAAAATAGTAAAATCAGGCGACCACATTCATTTCAGCAGTGTGGCCAGCGCTCCGCAAACATTAATCAAAGCCTTGTGCGCCCGCGGCGACAGGAATGAATTGAGAAACGTATATATCCACCACCTTCACACCGAAGGGCCGGCGCCTTATACGGAAGCAAAATACGAAGGGATTTTTCAACACGACGCCTTTTTCGTAGGCGGTAACGTACGCAAAGCCGTGCAAGCCGGTTATGCCGACTATATTCCTATTTTCCTGAGCGAAACGCAAAAATTATATCGCAGCAATGTACTGCCGTGTAATGTTGCCATGATTCAGGTTTCTCCGGTCGATAAACACGGTTTTGTTTCGTTAGGCACTTCGGTGGACGCAACGTTAGCGGCTATTGAAACAGCCCGCCGTTCGGGCGGACATGTGATTGCCGTGGTAAATCCGCATGTTCCGCGGGCTTGGGGCGACGCCATGATTCCTTGCCGCATGATTGATATTTTTGTAGAAGACCACACACCGCTGGAACCAGCACACTTTACCGAACCCGACGAGATGGAAGCTGCCATCGGTAAACATTGCGCTGCTTTAATTGAAGACGGAGCAACCCTGCAAATGGGTATCGGGGCTATCCCGAACGCCGTATTGGCACAGTTGGGAAACCACAAGAACCTGGGGATTCACACCGAAATGTTTGCCGACGGCGTACTCACTTTAGTAGAGAAAGGCGTGATAAACGGCGCGGCTAAAAACATCGACCGCGGTAAACTCGTTTCAACCTTCCTCATGGGTTCGCAAAAGTGCTATGATTTTATTGATGATAACCCAATGGTATCGATGAAAGACGTGGCCTACACCAACGACCCGTTCATCATTTCGAAAAATCCGCGCGTAACGGCTATCAATTCCGCTTTACAAGTTGACCTCACCGGACAGGTATGTGCAGATTCTCTCGGAACTACCTTCTATTCCGGCGTGGGTGGCCAAATCGACTTTATTTACGGCGCTTCTTTGTCGGAAGGCGGAAAAGCTATTATTGCCATGCCGTCCGTGACGAATAAAGGAATCAGTAAAATTGCCCCGGTATTGACATCCGGCGCCGGTGTAGTGACTACCCGTAATCACATTCACTGGTTTGTAACCGAACAAGGCGCCGTGAATTTATACGGAAAAAGCCTGCAGGAACGTGCCAAACTTATTATCAGCGTGGCGCATCCCACCCATCGAGAAACATTGGACAAAGCGGCTTTCGAACGTTTCGGCCCGCACTTCCATTTCGTAAGTAAGTAATCTTTATAGAGTAGCATACAAAAAATAACCCGAATAAGTTTTTGATTCTTATTCGGGTTATTTTGTTTCATATACTTCTGAACAAGCAGTCTTTGTCATTCTGAGCAAAGCGAAGAATCTATTAACTAGTCGCTCCTTATCAACGTATAATTTGATATTTTCGGATTAAGTGAAGTTCGCAGCATAAGCGGAATAACAATTCGAAAAAATACTTTTTAGCTTTTTCATGAGTTTTTTCAAATTCAAAGCCGTAGCGCAAAGAAAAGCGTTGATTTGGGGTGCACTTTTCCCATGCAGGTAGTT
>JAVBOD010000058.1:0-18559 GCA_031551045.1 Bacteroidales bacterium | reverse complement strand
AAAATAAACGATCAAATCCACGTCGCTTTTTTCGCTAAAATCATCGCGTAACACAGAACCAAAAACAAAAAGCTTCGCCACCTTATGTGTTTTACATAAGGAAATCACGGCATCTTTATTTTTTTCAATCAGATTCACTTTTTAAAAATTTAAACAGCTTCAACAAGTTCCTGTTTGGGAGTTTGGGGGTCTTTCTTCGGCCCGAAATTTACTTCCCAAATAGCATTGGTCGGGCATTCCGAAACGCATTTCCGGCAAATCCGGCATTTATTAAAATCGATATAGGCTAAATTATTTTCAATAGTAATAGCATCGAACGGGCATACTTTCTGGCATTTTGTGCAGGCGATACACGCTACGGAACAGACCTTTTTCGCTACGCTGCCTTTATCTTTATTGATGCACGATACAAATACCCGTCTGCCTTTCGGGCCTTTTTTGCGCAGTTCGATAATCGCTTTCGGGCATGCTTTTACACAAGCATTGCAAGCGGTACATTTTTCTTCATCCACTTCGGGCAAACTTGTTGCGGGATTCATATGTAAAGCATCGAATTTACAAGCGCGGACACAGTCGCCGCTACCCAAGCAACCGAACGGGCAACCGGTGTCGCCGGCATAAAGTGTTGCCGATACGGCGCAAGACAGCGCTCCATCGTACACATTCGTGCGAGGACGTTTATCGCAGCTTCCGGCACAACGTACCACCGCTACCATGGGCTCTTTTTCGGGGGCGGTTTTTCCAAGATATGTTGCGACATTGCTCATGGTGTCGGCGCCACCCACGGGACAAAACAGCCCGTCCATAGAGTCGCAATTCACGCACGCTTCGGCAAACGCACGGCATCCGGCATAGCCGCATCCTCCGCAGTTAGCGCCCGGCAAGCGAGTTTCCACCTCGTCGATACGCGGGTCTTCTTCTACTTTGAATTTTTGTGCAACCAAGTAGAGCACCACAGCCAATACTATGCCGAGGACACTCAGCATAATAACAGTAAAGATAAACGTAGTCGTCATTTATGTAGGGTCTAATTCGATATATTTTACAAAAATACGAAAAACAATAAGAATAGCAATAGTATGGGATGCACTGTCGGGGCTGAGTCATCTCGAACTTATTGAACTCTTGGCTTTATAGCCACAAGGTGATAGCGAGGGAATAAAAGCGCTGTTCTACAAGATTGCTGTGAACAAAATCAAAGCTTATTCACAGAAGAACCCGTTCTCCTTAGCGGATACAAAACGCAGCATAGAGCGGTACCGCTTTTATTCCGTTCTCAAATCCGAAATTCTTTTTGGATAAGCGGATAGCGTATGGACATTTATACTTTTCCATAAAAATCCCCAAACTCTTGGAGCGAACCCGCATTCCTGCTTTTACTTCAACAGGAACCACGTCGATGCCTTGCTGAATCACAAAGTCCACCTCGGCGGTGTTGTCATTTTTCCAGTAAAACAGGGGCGATAAATTTGCAGCTAAAGCTTGCGCCACATAATTCTCGGCAATAGCTCCGATAAACGGATTATCTGTTTCGATCGGAGAGAGTATGGCTTGTGCAATCATGCCCGACTGCATAGTGAGCAGGCCGACATCCGACATGTACAGTTTGAAATCGCTCAAATCGGCATGCACTTTAACAGGCATCGTGCCTTGTGTCGTTTTTTGACATTTCAGCACCACGCCGGCATACCGGAGCCACTCAATGGACTCGCCGAAAATGGTGGCGCTCCCACCCTTCTGCACAACGCTATATTGAAACTTGTGGTTCTCCTTTGCCAGTTGAGCCGGAATAGACTCATAACAGGAGCGCACCTTGATGCTTGTGGATGGCTCGGCATATTTTACCATATCGGCAATATATTCGTTCAGAATCCTGTTCTGAATATCGGACACAGCCACAAAACTATTGGTGCGGATAAATTCTTTGACCGCCGCAGGCATACCGCCTACAATCAAATAGTGATTATAAAAATCTATTGCCATGGAATGCACGTCCAAAGGCTCGTTCGACGCATAGTGCTTACGAATGTTGACGGCAAAATATTCCCGATTCAATGCCCATAAAAATTCTTCAAAGTCCATGGGGAACAGCGTTATTTCATCGACCTTTCCGACCGGGAACGAATATTTTTTCCGGTTGACGGCCACTCCCAACAAAGAACCTGCCGCCACCACATGATATTCGGGAACTTGTTCGCAAAAATATTTCAAGGATGTCAAGGCTCTTTCGCTTGCCTGAATTTCATCCAGTACAATCAATGTTTTACCTGGTGTAATTCGCTGCGCATGAACCGATTCCAAATATTGAATAATAGGGACGGGAGTTATGTTTTCTTCAAATTTTTCCGCTAAGGCTTTATCGGTTTCAAGATTGGCAATAATGTAATTATCAAACTCCTGTTTGCCAAACTCCTGTAAAATGTAGCTTTTACCCACCTGTCGTGCTCCATTGACAATAAGCGGCATCCGGTCGGATTTATTTTTCCACTTGATTAACTCGGTGTAAATTTTCCGTTTCATCGCACGTTATTTTTTTACAAATATACTTTTATCTATAAAAAATCAAAAAAAATCTTATTTTTCCATAGATAAAAATCAAGATTATTCTGATTGTAAAAAATATAGACTGTGATTGGGTACATTTCATTTTACAGTTTCTCCACCGTAAAGACAAATTTCCGCTTGAGTTTATTCCGGGAAAGCCACAGGAGAACGTAATAAACGCCGACTATGCCCAAAGCCGCCATTCCGCTGTATAATTCGGAAAGTTTCATCCCGCCTAAAGTTAAAAGCACTGCCAGAAAAAGTATCAGTGGGAAAAGGTAAGCCCACCAAACAGCGCGTAATCCCAACGAAGAAGTTAAGGCGACAAGCACTTCTTCTCCTATTTCAAAATGACGCCCGGCCGCCGGTACGGAAATATTTTTTTCCTTGGTATCGGCCATGGTGCACATGCCCTTTGCATGACATGCCGCACAAGCCGATTCGCTGATGATATTCACTACTATTTTTTCATCCGAAACGGCGATCACTTTTCCTTTATGAGCCACTTTCCCGGAAGTGTTCATCCTATTTTATTTTACTGGTTAAAGGATGTTTCAAATTGCCGTATTCGCTGATGCGCGCTATCACGCGCCCCACGACAATCGGCGTTTCAAGCATCATCGGGATACGGTTTTTGTCATCCGTAATCCAAATGGTTAATTCTTCTTTTCCGGTAAATACTTCGCCGGCTACTAATTTCGCCGCAAATTTCAAGCAGCGGAAAGTGCCGAGTTTACTTACTTTGATGTTCTCTATACCGATGTAGCGATAGTGCAAATCATACACTTCGTCGTCTATAGCAAAAGAAATGGGGTAGGTTTTACCCGGTGTGACATCGGAAAAATCCAAATTACGTGAGTTGTAGAATAAGCTGATAATATCGAATGTGCACGTTTTTCCTTGCAGTTCGAATTTTTTTTCGGCGTTGTTGCCTTTTTGGGTAGAGGCGCTTATCACATTCGTTTCCTGATTGAAGTGATAGGTGTTCGTCATTTTGTAATCGCCTTCTTTGATGTCGCGATAAAAATACGTAGGGCGCAGGTTTGTTGCCAAAAAGCGTCCTTCGTAAATATCGCGTACTTTAAAAAAGTTATCCCAGAATTTATAGGTTTTCGCAACGCCTCTTGCAAAGAAATACTGGGTGTCGCGGAATGTTTCTTCCTGCAATGTCAAGGTTGCTTCGCCCACATCCAAATTAATCAAGCCCCATTTATAGTTCGCCACCAGCGTCAATCGCTCGCCTCCCTGAAATACCAGATTGTCCTTGGTATAAGTTCTCGTCTCGACACACAACGTATTCTGTGCTGTTAGAAATGTTACAAAACTTAAAAAGCAGAAAAGTAAAAAGGTTATTTTTTTCATCATTAACTTATTACGCTATAATCAACCGAATTCCCTTTCAGTTGTTTCAACCGGTTACAAAGTAAAGCATTTTTTTCCAAAGACAGGTTAGGGTCTTCATTTAAAATTGCAAATGCGATATTGCGCACATGCTCCAGCAATTGCCCGTCGCGCGCCAAATCGGCGATGTGCAGGTTAAATGCCAAGCCGCTTTGCTGCGTTCCCTCCAAATCGCCGGGGCCGCGCAATTGCAAATCGGCTTCGGCAATTTCGAATCCGTTATTGGTAGCAGTCATCAACTCCATACGTTTCCGCGCTTCGGTACTCAACTTATTTCCCGTCATCAAAATACAATACGATTGCTCGGCGCCGCGCCCCACGCGCCCGCGCAGCTGGTGCAACTGCGAAAGCCCGAAACGTTCGGCGCTTTCAATTACCATTACCGTGGCATTCGGAACATTTACGCCTACTTCAATTACCGAAGTAGCCACCATAATATGAGCCTTGCCTTCGACAAAGCGTCGCATGTCGAAATTTTTATTTTCGGCCGCCATTTGTCCGTGCACAATCGCCGTGACATAGTCGGGCAGGGGGAAAGCACGGGAGATGCTCGTGTAGCCGTCTTCCAGATTTTTGTAATCCATTTTTTCCGACTCCTTAATGAGCGGGTACACCACATAAATTTGTCGCCCGGCCGCTATTTGCTCTTTCATAAAACCGAATACCCGCAAGCGTTTGCTATCGTTGAAATGAAGCGTTTTCACCGGTTTCCGCCCGGGAGGCAATTCGTCAATCACCGACACGTCCAGATCGCCGTACAACGTCATCGCCAGCGTACGCGGAATAGGCGTGGCCGTCATTACCAGCACATGCGGCGGGTTGGCTTCGTTTTTTCCCCATAAACGCGCACGTTGTTGCACGCCGAAACGGTGTTGCTCGTCAATTACCACCAATCCAAGATTTTTAAACTGCACCGTATCTTCAATCAACGCATGGGTACCGATTAAAATTTTCAATGAACCGTCTAATAATTGTTCCGCCAATTCGCGCCGTTCCTTCTTTTTAGTCGAACCGGTAAGAATTCCTATTTGCACGCCTGTTCCTTCCAAAAAATGATGGATACTCTCGAAATGTTGCCGCGCAAGGATTTCCGTAGGCGCCATGATGCAAGTCTGATAACCGTTATCGTTGGCAATGAGTGCGCATAGCAATGCCACCAAGGTTTTTCCGCTTCCCACATCGCCTTGCAACAACCGGTTCATCTGCTCGCCGCTTCCCATGTCCTTGCGGATTTCGCGGATCACGCGCTTTTGCGCTTCGGTCAGCGGAAAAGGTAAGCGGGTGTAACAAGCATTGAAACTTTCGCCCACCGATTGGAACACAAAACCGCGCGTGGTTTCTATGCGGTTGGAACGTTGCTTGAGCAAGCCCAATTGAATATAAAAAAGTTCTTCGAATTTCAGGCGATACCGCGCTTGCTTCAACAACTCGGCGTCTTGCGGAAAGTGAATATTCAACAATGCTTCGCGCAAAGGCATTAATTTTTGTTGTGCAATGATATGCGGCGGCAAGGTTTCCGGCACTTTGTCCAGCACCATATTTGTAAGGGTGTGCATGAGCTTCAAAAAAGCCCGTTGCCCCAAACCGTTGTTGCGTAATATTTCCGTGCTATTATAAACACCTTGTAGCGACGAAGTGAGCGCTGCATTTTCGGCCGCCGGCTCGTCCACCTCGGGATGCACCAAGTTAATTTTTCCGTTGAAAACGCTGGGTTTCCCGAAAACAATATATTCCACGCCGGCTTTCAGTTTTTCCTGTATCCATTTAATGCCTTGGAAAAACACCAGCTCAACGACTCCCGTTCCATCCGAAAAATAAGCAATGTAGCGTTTCTGCCGATGGCCGGCGCCACCCGCCATTTCGAAACGGACAATTTTCCCGCGTAGTTGAATGTAGGGCAATTCGGCATCGATTTCGTTTACCGCATAAAATTTCGTACGGTCAATATAGCGAAAAGGAAAAGTGTAAAGCAAATCGCCGAACGTTACCATGTTCAATTCCTTAAACAGCAACTCCGCCCGCTTAGGCCCCACTCCCGGAAGATACTTTATGTCTTGCGCCAACACATTTGCCATGAGCGCAAAGGTAGCAAAAAAGGAGGAATTGCAGCAAAGGGAAGAAGGCATTGACATTGCAAATGCATTTATTCGGAGCTGTTCAAAAAGTCTAAAATTTTACCACAAAGGGACTCAAAGGGTTTCATTAAGTAGCACAAATCCTTTAAAATCAAAGATTTTCTTTGTGGTGCTTTGTGAGTACTTCGTGATATTTTGTGGTTAAAAAATGTTTTTTGAACAACTCTAAATAAACGAGCCATGCAGGCTTAAAAAAACGACCTTTAATCTACCTTCTGGTAGTTTATACTAACGCTTTGCCCGTAGTATGTCCAACCGCCTGTTGTAAAGTTGGCCGGTATGGCGCTGTTGTCGAACCACGCGCTTACTACAAATATATTCGCGTTTCCCGGATTGTATCGGCAATTAAAACGGGTCAATGCTGTATTTTCGCTTACATCTATTGTGGTAAGTTTGTTGGAATGGCAATACAAATTAGTTTACATTAAGAAAATAATGAGTTTAATCACGAAGTGATTGTATTTTTATAACCGTAGGTAAGCGAAGCGTAGCCTACGGAAGAGGCATATCCATACGCTCTTCCCAGTTGCGTAGCTGCTGAACTATGGAGATGAGATGTAGCACTGCGAAGCAGTGCCGGTAGTGTGGCTTTACTTTATCCCCCGGGTTGCGCTTCGTTTACCCGGGGTTATTTACTATATAACCGCTTTGCGGTTTATCGAGAGGAAACATATCCATTGATATAAACTATTTGTTATAATACATTTACGCTCCCGGCCCTTGCATGCTTGTAGCGAACTTTACCGTAATTTTTATTGCAATAAAAATAGTGTTCGGCGGAATTCAACCTCATCAAAGGAAATAAAGTTGATTTCAATTATTCCTCCCTTCTAAAATTCTTAACAATATAAGTTATTAAGAATTAATTAATTATAATACTTATTCACGAATGGCATGGAATTGGTAGTTTGCAGGATGTTATTTTTTTTATACTTTCGCGTTCCCAAGTACTGGGATGTTAAGTGTAAATACTTAGAAATTAAAAACTTACAATTTATGTATTGGACATTAGAGCTTGCATCGAAACTGGAAGATGCCCCTTGGCCAGCCACAAAAGACGAATTGATAGATTATGCCACCCGTTCGGGAGCTCCGTTGGAAGTAATTGAAAATTTGGAAGCCCTCGAAGACGATGGCGAAATATACGACAGCATAGAAGATATTTGGCCCGATTACCCGAGCAAAGAAGACTTCTTCTTTAATGAAGAAGAATACTAAAGCACGTTCTTTCTATTTTTTCATTTGCGTAATAGCCTCCAGCGGCTGCGCGGCAGAAAATACCGCATTGCCCGTAACCAGCACGTCGGCTCCGGCAGCGAATAATGCAGCCGCGTTGTGAGCATTTACGCCCCCGTCCACCTCAATGAGCGTGGCGGTATTTTCACGTACAATCAGTTCTTTCAGTTCGCCGATGCGGCGATAGCTGCGCTCGATGAATTGTTGTCCGCCGAAACCGGGGTTCACCGACATAATGAGCACCATATCGGTTTCCGGCAACACGTCGCGCACCAACGACACCGGCGTATGCGGATTCAGGGCAATACCCGACTTCATGCCTAACGAACGGATTTTTTGCAATGTGCGGTGCAAATGCGTACAGGCTTCGTAGTGCACCGTGAGCCATGCGGCGCCGAGCGATGCAAATGTTTCGAGATAACGGTCGGGGTCCACAATCATCAAATGCGTGTCGAGCGGTTTTTTCGCCACGGCATTTACCGATTTCACCACCGGCATGCCGAACGATATATTGGGAACAAAAACACCGTCCATAATATCAAGGTGAATCCAGTCGGCAGCGCTGTTGTTCACCATTTCCACATCGCGGTGGAGTTGCCCGAAATCGGCCGATAATAAAGATATAGAAAGTAATTTATTCATAGCGTATAATCAAAGTACAAAGATAGGCATTAATTAATGAACGTAAAATTTTCGACAAACACTTGCAGTTTTTAATGATTGTTGTATCTTTGCACGCGAGTTGAATCTCGAATGAATGCTTATCTAAAATAATTGTAGCGAAAATCATATTGACATCATACGGAGCAAGGAAGAACAACATTGTTTTTCTTATGCTTATAAAGAAATAATTTTAAAAAATTTTATGTATCACATTAATCAGTTAACAGCAAAAACGATCGAGGAATTGCGTGAAATCGCGGAAAGCCTGCATGTAAAAAAGTACGGCTCATTGGAAAAAGGCCCTTTGATTTATGAAATCATCAACGCGCAGGCCGAGGCTCCGGCAGCCAAACCGGCAGACAACACTCCGAAAGAAAATGAAAAAAATATTTTCGGGATGAAAAAACGCCGCGAACGGGTGGTAAAACCCGCTTCCGAAAAGAAAGCCGAACCGGTTGGTTCCTCCTCGATGCCGGGAAAAACGCCGGTTATGGATCCGCTCCCCGTGGTAGCCCTTCCGGCCGAGGAAAGTGCGGTGGCAGTAAAAGAAACGGCTCCCGAGCCCGTTAAAGAAGCAGCGCCCGCTGCTGAAAAGACGCCACAACAGCCTCCGAAAGAAAAGAAAAAACAAGCTCCCAAAGCCGTTGCGCATGTAAAAAAAGAAAAGCCGCAAACCGATAAACCAGCAGAGGCCGCCGCTCAGGAAATGCCGGCCGAGGTCACTCTTTTCGATGCGGAAAATGGACCTTCCGCCGAAATGGCCGAAGTTGTTGAACCTATTGAAAAAATAGAGACGGGAGAAGAACCGGAAACTCCGAAAGAGGAGCAAAAAAACGGACAGAAACAGTCTCCGAAACGCTACGAATTCGAAGGAATCGTAGAAGCTACCGGCGTACTCGAAGTAATTGCCGACGGTTACGGATTCCTGCGTTCGTCGGACTACCATTATTTGAATTCGCCCGATGATATATATGTATCGCAATCGCAAATCAAACTGTTCGGCTTGAAAACCGGCGATACGGTAACCGGCGATATCCGTCCTCCGAAAGAAGGCGAAAAATATTTCCCGCTGGTGCGTGTAAACCATATCAACGGGCGCAGCCCGGAATATATCCGCGACCGTGTGCCGTTCGATTTCTTGACGCCTTTGTTTCCCGAAGAAAAATTCAACATTACCGATAAGGGACATAATAATCTTTCGACCCGCGTGGTGGACATGTTTGCGCCGATCGGAAAAGGGCAGCGCGGCTTGATTGTAGCACAGCCGAAAACCGGTAAGACGATGTTGCTGAAAGAAATAGCCAACGCCATTGCCGACAATCATCCGGAAGTATATATGATTGTATTGTTGATTGACGAACGCCCCGAAGAAGTAACCGACATGGCGCGCAGCGTGCGTGCCGAAGTGGTGGCCTCTACGTTCGACGAGCCTGCCGACCGCCATGTAAAGGTGGCCAACATTGTGCTGGAAAAAGCAAAACGGCTGGTGGAATGCGGCCATGATGTAGTGATTCTGTTAGACTCCATTACCCGTTTGGCGCGCGCCTTCAATACCGTGCAACCCGCATCGGGCAAAGTGCTCAGCGGCGGGGTCGATGCCAATGCCTTGCACAAACCGAAACGTTTCTTCGGTGCGGCGCGTAACATCGAGAACGGCGGTTCGCTCACGATTCTGGCTACCGCCTTGACGGAAACCGGTTCGAAAATGGACGAAGTAATCTTCGAAGAATTTAAAGGTACCGGCAACATGGAGTTGCAGTTAGACCGCAAGCTCTCGAACAAACGTATATTCCCTGCCGTGGATGTTACCTTGAGCAGCACGCGCCGCGAAGACTTGCTGGTAGAAAAAGACAAACTCAGCCGCATTTGGATTTTGCGCAACTATCTCACCGATATGAATTCCGTAGAAGCTATGGAATTTATGCGCGACCGCTTACAACGCACGCAAAGTAATGAAGAGTTTTTAATTTCAATGAATGGGTAATTTTTAAAAATTTCTAAGAGATTGTTTAAAATTATTTCTAAAGTAGGGATAAATCAGGCTGAAAGTCTGAAATATCATAACGTAGGGCAAAGCGTAGCGGCGCCCTACGGACAAAATCCCAATATGCCATTTCGCGCGGGATACAACTTGCGTTTCAACGATAATTCTTACTCCGCGCGATGTGTATATATTACATCTGTACACAGGGCGCCGCTGTGCTTTGCCCTGTGCTATGGTAAACTGCCACTTCGTGACGAAAATGCATTTGAAAATAATTAAAACTTCTAAAATATTTTTTACTATGAAACATTGGATGAAATATGCAGTACTGTGTTTAGCTGTCGGCTTATTGGCTGCATCATGCGGCAACAACACAAAATCGAGTAGCGATAAAAGCAATGCTATTTCCGAAGAACCGGCGCGTTCTTCCGGGCAAACAGATGTGTTGGGTTTGCGTTGCGATGCCATTCCTACCGTGCGCGTGGCTTTTATCGGTTTAGGGATGAGAGGTTCCGGAGCGGTAGAACGTTTTATGTATTTGGACGGCATTGAAGTAAAGGTTTTGTGCGACTTGGAGCAATACAATATTGACAATGCACAGGAAATGTTGAAAAAAAATAACCGTCCTGAAGCCGCGGTTTACACCGGCGAAGAAGATTGGAAAAAAGTTTGCGAGCGCGACGATATTGACCTCGTATATGTTTGTACCCATTGGGCTTTACATACGCCGATTGCCGTGTATGCCATGGAACACGGCAAACATGTAGCGGTGGAAGTGCCTATTGCCCGCACGATGGAAGAATGCTGGCAATTGGTAAACACGGCCGAAAAAACGCGCCGCCATTGTATCCAATTGGAAAATTGCTGCTACGATTTCTTTGAAATGGCTACCTTGAACATGGCGCAAAAAGGCTTGTTCGGCGAGGTGGTACACGTAGAAGGCGCTTACATTCACGATTTACGTTCATTGAACTTCAATCCCCGCCTGAAAGAAGGAGCGACTTATAAACCCGGCGTAGGCGATGTGAAATCGGAAAAGCCCGGCATCATTGGCTATTGGGACTACTGGCGCCTGAAAGAAAATACCGAGAACAACGGAAATCTTTATCCTACGCATGGTTTAGGGCCTGTTTGCCAAATCCTGGATATTCATCGCGGCGACAAGATGGATTATCTGGTTTCGCTATCGTCCGACCAATTCAACATGACGGCGTATGCCAAAGAACGTTTCGGCGAAGATTCGAAAGAAGCTAAAACCGGCTACAAAGAAGGCGACATGAACACGACCTTGGTAAAAACGGCGAAAGGAAAATCCATCCTGATTCAACACGACGTGTCGAGCCCGCGCCCTTACAGCCGTATCCACATGGTAAGCGGAACAAAAGGTTTTGCGCAAAAATGGCCGAAACGCCAACTGGCTTTCGAACCGAATGCCCACGGCGCGCTCAGCGATGCCGATATGGAAAAAATGTTGGCCGAATACGAACATCCGATAACGAAAGAAATCGGCGAATTGGCGCGCAAAGTAGGCGGACATGGCGGCATGGATTTTATCATGGACTATCGGTTGATTTACTGCCTGCAAAATGGTTTACCGTTAGACATGGACGTATATGACGCAGCTGAATGGTCGTGTATCATACCTTTGTCGGAATATTCGGTAGCACACGGAAGCGCTCCGGTAAAAGTGCCCGATTTCACGCGCGGTGCCTGGGAGAAAGTAAAAGGCTTCCAACACGCGATGAAATAGTATTGGCCCGATTTTTTAAAATAATGATAAATAGACACTTTACGCCATGATTTGGCGTATAGTGTTTTCTTTTATATCTTTAAAGTTTATTTGGGAATTTACTAAATATAATATATCTAAAACACACTAATTTTTATGGCAAAAGAAAAGAAATTTATCACCTGTGACGGGAACTATGCTGCGGCGCATATCGCTTATATGTTTAGCGAAGTGGCGGCGATTTATCCTATCACACCGTCTTCCACCATGGCGGAATATGTGGACGAATGGGCTGCCTTCGGAAAGAAAAACCTCTGGGGCGAAACAGTGAAAGTGGCCGAAATGCAAAGCGAGGGCGGTGCAGCAGGCGCTGTACACGGTTCGTTGCAAGCCGGCGCATTGACCACTACGTTCACGGCATCGCAAGGGTTGCTGCTGATGATTCCGAACATGTATAAAATCGCAGGCGAATTGTTGCCGGCGGTATTCCACGTGTCGGCACGCGCATTGGCTGCTCAGGCTTTGTCTATTTTTGGCGACCATCAAGACGTGATGGCAGCCCGTCAAACCGGATTCGCCATGTTGGCTTCGGGCGGCGTGCAGGAAGTAATGGATTTGTCGGCCGTGGCGCATTTGGCTTCGCTCAAGTCGCGCATTCCGTTCCTGAGCTTCTTTGACGGTTTCCGTACATCACACGAAATTCAAAAAATTGAAGTGATTGATGCCGAAGATTTGAAGGGCATGGTCAGCGACAAAGCGCTGGCTGCTTTCCGTCAACGCGCATTGAATCCGAATAAACCCGTTACACGCGGTACGGCTCAAAATCCCGACGTATATTTCCAAGCCCGCGAAGCCAGCAATCCGTTCTACGATGCGGTTCCCGATATCGTGGCACGCTACATGGGCGAAATCAGCGAACTGACCGGACGCCACTATTTGCCGTTTAATTATTACGGGCATCCCGAGGCGGAAAATGTAGTAATCGCCATGGGTTCCGTATGCGATACAATTAAAGAATCGGTAGATTACCTGAACGCCAAAGGCCAGAAAACCGGCGTGGTAATTGTACATTTATACCGTCCGTTCTCCGCTAAATATTTTATGCGTGTGATGCCGAAAACGGTAAAACGCATTGCCGTACTCGACCGCACGAAAGAACCGGGCGCCAACGGCGAACCGTTGTATTTGGATGTAAAAGATATTTTCTACGGACAACCCAACGCTCCGATTATCGTGGGCGGCCGCTACGGTTTGTCGTCCAAAGACACAACTCCGGCACAAATGATTTCGGTATTCGAAAACTTAGCATTGAACGAACCGAAAAACGGTTTCACCGTAGGTATCGTGGACGATGTTTCCTTCAAATCGCTGCCGAAAAAAGAAGAAATCAGCTTGGCGAAACCCGGCACGTACGAATGTAAATTCTACGGTTTAGGTTCCGACGGAACGGTGGGCGCCAACAAAAATACGATTAAGATTATCGGGGAAACCACGCCGAAATATTGTCAGGCATACTTTGCTTACGACTCGAAAAAATCCGGCGGATTTACCTGTTCGCACTTGCGTTTTGGCGACAATCCGATTGACTCTCCCTACTTGGTTTCTACGCCCGATTTCGTGGCTTGCCACGTGTTCCCGTACTTGAACAAATACGATTTATTGCGCGGTATCAAACCCGGCGGAACGTTCCTGCTCAACAGCTTATGGAATGCCGAGGAAACCAAAAAACGCCTGCCCGATTTCGTAAAACGCACGTTAGCCGAAAAGAAAATTAATTTCTACATTATCGATGCTACCGGTATTGCCGACGAAATCGGCTTGGGTAACCGCACGAACACCATTCTGCAATCGGCCTTCTTCCAAATTGCCAACGTAATTCCTTACGAACAGGCCGTGAAAGAAATGAAGAAAGCCATTGATAAGAGTTATGGAAAGAAAGGCGAAGACATCATTAAAATGAACTACGCCGCGGTTGACCGTGGCGGCGAGGCGGTAAAAGTGGAAGTGCCTGCCGAGTGGGCTACCTTGCCCGGCAAGTTCGAAGCCGATACGCATAACCGTTTGGCTCCCGAATGGGTAAAACATGTGGCCGACGTGGTAAACGCACAAAACGGCGACGATTTGCCGGTAAGCGTATTTACCAACTACGAAGACGGTACCATGCCTTCAGGCTCTGCAGCTTTTGAGAAACGCGGTATTGCAACGAACGTGCCCGAATGGATTCCCGAAAATTGTATTCAATGTAACCAATGCTCTTACGTGTGCCCGCACGCTGTGATTCGCCCGTTCCTGATGACGGAAGAGGAAATGGCAAAAGTGCCTGGCGGCGTGAAAACCGTGAAAGGCAATGGTCCGTACAAAGAATACAATTTCCGCATGCAAGTGAGCGTACTGGACTGTACGGGTTGCGGCAACTGCGCCGAAGTGTGTCCGTCCAAAACAAAAGCGCTGGTGATGAAACCACTGGAAACGCAAATGGAAGAACAAAAACGCTACGACTATCTGCATACTCATGTAGGCTACAAAGACGCGGTACAAGACAAAAAACAAAATATCAAAAACAGCCAGTTTGCACAACCGCTGTTCGAGTTCTCGGGCGCTTGTGCCGGTTGCGGCGAAACGCCCTACATCAAAGCTATTACGCAATTGTTCGGCGACCGCATGATGATTTCGAACGCCACCGGATGTTCTTCTATCTACGGTGGTTCGTTTCCGGCTTCGCCTTACACTTCGGACAAAAACGGACGCGGCCCGGCTTGGGCTAACTCGCTGTTCGAAGACAATGCCGAATTCGGTATGGGTATGCGCTTAGGTTCCGAACGCGTTCGCGACCGTATTGCTGCTTTGATGTTACAAGGACAGGATTGCAACGATTGTTCGGCAGAACTGAAAGTGTTGTTTGCCGAATGGATTAGCAACCGCGACAACGCTGCTAAAACACGCGAATTAGCCGATAAGATTGTTCCGATGATTGAAAACTGCTCTTGCAGTATTTGCAAAGAACTGGCGGTATTGAAAGATTATTTGGTAGTGCGTTCGCAATGGATATTCGGTGGCGACGGCTGGGCTTACGATATCGGATACGGAGGACTCGACCACGTGTTGGCTTCGGGCGAAAATGTGAACGTGTTGGTAATGGATACCGAAGTGTATTCGAACACCGGCGGACAATCGTCGAAATCGACACCGGCAGGCGCGGTAGCGAAATTTGCTACGGCCGGCAAACGCATCCGCAAAAAAGATTTGGGAATGATGGCGATGAGCTACGGCTACGTTTATGTAGCGCAAGTGGCTATGGGCGCCAGCCAGGCTCAATATTTCAACGCCATCAAAGAAGCCGAAGCTTACGACGGGCCTTCGTTGATTATTGCGTATGCCCCGTGTATCAACCACGGTTTGAAGAACGGTATGGGCGCTTCGCAGCAAGAAGAAAAGTTGGCGGTAGAATGCGGCTACTGGCATTTGTATCGTAACAATCCGATGCTTGAGCAAGAAGGTAAAAATCCGTTTACGTTAGACAGCAAAGAACCGGACTGGAGCAAATTCCAAAACTTCCTTCAAGGCGAAGTGCGTTACACGTCATTGATAAAAACCTTCCCGAATGAAGCAAAAGAATTGTTTGCATTGACGGAAGAATTTGCCAAATGGCGCTACAATAGCTATAAACGTTTAGCTACAACAGGCCTGTAGGCATGTTACATAATAATTGACGAAAGCGGCTTGATGAAAATCAGGCCGCTTTTGTCTTAATTTAAGGTGTTAACATAAAATCGCAGTTTATTGCTATTGTAAAACTGCAGAAGGAATTTTACTTTTGCGGTTTTAAAATTTTAAGTAGAAGGGGAGATGATAAAGACACTTTTTGTAATGGCTATTTTTATGTTCGACTGTTGTTTATTATTTTCACAAATAAATAGTACTCCGGATAATGCTAACCAGGCAATAGATTCCACTTCCAATTTTCTCGACCAGGTAGTAATAACAGGAACCCGCACCCAGCATACGCTGAAAAATACACCGGTATTGACGAAGGTGATTCCTAACATGCAATTGGTCGAAATGGGAGCTGTCACAGTGCTGGATGCATTGGAAAATTTAATTCCCGGCGTAACATTTAATCCTGATAATAATCATGGTGATAATGTTCAAATTCAAGGACTTGATAATAAATATATTTTAGTCTTGCTCAACGGAGAGCGCATGGTGAACGGAAAAGCAGAGAATGTAAATTTTTCGCGCTTGAATGTAGCCGACATCCAACGCATTGAAATTATCGATGGAGCGGCTTCCGTACTTTATGGCTCTAATGCAATTGGTGCGGTTATCAATATTATAACGAAAGATGTATCCAAGCCGGTCGATATTCGCTTGGGCGGCCGTTATTCCAATTTTAATACTTATGTCGCCGATGCTTCGTTCGGTTTTAAGGGAACAAAATGGTCGTCGAAAACCGTATTCAATACTAAAGGAATCGACGGTTATCGCGTGGATGGAACGAGCAGTACGGGTGCTACCGTATCGCAACGTGTTTATCCTTCCGATGATTATAGTATTACGCAGGCCTTTAAATATGCCTTTACAAACACTGTGAATGCCGGCTTATCCGGCTCTTTTTATCAGCAGCAAGTGTGGCCATATAAAGATATATATCATCGACGCGAATTGGATTATGGAGCAGGTGCTTTTGTAAATTGGAATATACAACCTACCAATTTATTGGTATTTTCAGTGAATACCGATCGTTATAATGCATCCACCATTACCAATCAAACGAGCGAAAAAACGAGCAGCAACAATTATTATATCAGCTCTGCACGTATCACGGATACATGGACCGTGAATGAATATCTGAAAATAGTCGGGGGCTATGAATTTAATCACGAATATTCGCATGCACCCGATCGCTTCAATGCCGACAGCGCTACTCAAAAAGCATACGATAATAATTTATTCCTGCAGGGCGAAATCAACATTGCAAAGTCACTGAAAATATTATTAGGGGGCCGGTTGACACAACATTCCGAATTCGGCACACATCTCACTCCTAAAATTTCAGCGATGTACCAACTGGGAGGTTTTCGCTTCCGTGCCGGTGTGAGCAACGGCTTCAAAGCTCCCTCGTTAAAAGAAATGTATTATGATTTTTACATGCCCGGCGGATTCTGGATTAAAGGAAATACGGCGTTGAAGCCTGAATCATCGTGGTACGAATCGGTTTCCGTTGAATATATTGCACCGAAAATTAATTGCTCTGTAACCGCCTATAATAATCGAATCGATGATAAAATCGATATGGTGCAATACAACAACCTTTCCGCTTACACCGCGCCGGTAATATTTTATGAAAATGTGGACGGAGCGCGTATTCGTGGCATCGATGTCTCGTTGCAAACAACCTTGGCGCGTTATTTTAACTTGACGGCCAGCTATGCTTTTGCCGATACGGAAGATGAAACCACCGGCCAGCCTTTGTACGGAACCAGTAAACATACGTTTACCGGAGGAATGGTATTTCGTTATCAAGAGTTGAAATTAGGGCGGCAGAAATGGCCGATGAGCCTTAACTTCTCGGGGCGTGCCGCCTCTCCACGCTTATATAATTCAGTGGATGAAGCAGGAATTATTACTTCAAAAGAATCCAAAACAACATCTGTGTGGCGGATGGTATATACGCAAGATTTTCCGCAGCTATGGAAAACAATCAACTTGGAATTACAGGCCGGTATTGACAATTTATTCAATTGGAAAGACCCGCAATATACTATAAACCCCGGCCGCACTTATTTTATCGCATTAAAATGTAACTTTTAAAAAATAAATCAACTAATAATCGAATTAACAATGAAATGTAACCATCAAATTAAATTATGTATCGTAGCTTTTGCGCTTGCAGCCGGTTTTTCGTCATGTGATAAAAGCACGGAAGAGCCGATTCCCGGCGCCGGAAAAGAAATAAAGATAGCCGTAGATTTTACCAAGTGGAATTACTTCTCCTTTTCGAAAGGCGATACGGTAGCCACTGCGTCGGCAACTGCCGCAGCCGATGCGGCCTGGAAAGACCGTACCGATTGGGATATTGCTTTTCACATGACCGATGTACGCACTAACAGCGGTATTTCCGGTAATGGGCAAGGCGGCGTATATTATACGAATGTTGCCGACTTTAATACTGTAGCAGAAGCTCCGCTTGCAGGATATGTGACCGATACGGAAAAAAGAATTTTAACAGCAATGCCACCCCAATATTTAAATTGCGGAGTCAATAGCGAACTGGTATGGACAGAGAAAGTAGGAATGGGATATGAAGTAACGCCTAAAATTTTTATAGTGAAAACGGCTAATGGACACTATGCGAAAGTATATATGAAAAACATTCAGTCCGACCCGGATAATTCCATGGGGAAAATTATCACGATGGAATACTTTTATCAAGAAGACGGGAGTACTTATTTAGCCACTACGAACGATTAATAATATCATGAAGAAAAATAAAATTTATTTTTCAAAAAATTTTCTTGGTGTGCATCAGAGTTTTAGGAAAAAATATAGGCAAGTAGCGTAAAAAAATTTGCTAGGAAAGAAAAAGTGATTACCTTTGCAGCCCGTTTGAGAAAAACGGGAATAAAAAAAAGGGATGCATGAATGCGTTCCTCGAATGCAGGGAAGCCACGGGAGTGATTTCGGCATTCGGAAAAATCAAGAAGTTCATTGACGTATTGAAGAGAGATATAAGAGGTAAGTAAAGGGTATCTTGTAGAGTTGCGATTCGTCGTGGCTCCTGCATGTGAATGCGGTTCAAGATACAACAAACCAAACAAACAAGATGAGTGATTTTCCAAAATCACCCATCTCGAGCAAGATTTGTAG
>JAVBOD010000120.1:0-8500 GCA_031551045.1 Bacteroidales bacterium | reverse complement strand
TTTTTAAAATTTGTCAAATCTGTTAGTGAGAAAAGTTACTGAAAAATAAAAACCTAAATAATGAAACATCGCTTTAAATATTGGAGTCTGTTGGCGCTTTTGCCTTTGCTTGTTGGCTGTACGGATAACAGCGAAAAATTAGTATCGTATGTCGATCCGTTTATCGGAACCGGTGGACACGGCCATACGTACCCCGGCGCTACGGTGCCCTTCGGCATGGTGCAGCTCAGCCCTACGAACGGGCGTCCCGGTTGGGACTGGTGTTCAGGCTATCATTATTCCGACAATGTGATGGCCGGATTCACGCACACGCATTTGAGCGGAACGGGCATCGGCGATTTGGACGATTTGCTATTCTTACCGACTTGTCAGACGGTAACGGAAGACACCACTGCCGGAGGTGCTTTATTCATGGGGAAATACCGCGACCGTTATACCCACGAAAAAGAATGGGCAGAACCCGGTTATTACAAAGTGCAACTGCTGAAAAGTAATATTATGGCCGAACTCACGGCTACGGTGCGTGCCGGATTTCATCGCTATACGTTTCCTGAAAACGAAGAAGCCACGGTAATTATTGATTTGGGACATCGTATTAATTGGGACACGCCGCGCGATGTGCAAGTGAAAAAAGAAAGCGAAACACTCATCACGGGACACCGGCATTCCTTCGGCTGGGCAAAGGACCAGCGGTTGTATTTTGCCGTTCGTCTTTCGCAACCCTTGAAAAAATTTTCGGTAGTGAATGATAACGGAACGATGGATACGGCTGTCGAAGCGCAGGGAAAGCAAGTGAAAGCCGTGTTGCAGTTCGGCGAAACGAAGAAGCCGGTATTGATAAAAGTCGGCATTTCATCGGCAAGCGTGGAAGGTGCGTTGCAAAATTTGGACGAAGAAATTCCCGCATGGGATTTCGATAAAGTGCAAAGAAACGCATCCGACACATGGGAAAAAGAATTGCAAAAAATAAAAGTAGAAACGGTTGACAACAAGGCAAAGAAAATTTTCTACACGGCGTTCTATCACTCCATGTTGGCGCCCGTAACATTCTGCGACCGCAATGGCGAGTACAAAGGCCCTGACGGAAAAATACACAAGGCAGAAGGATTTACCAACTATTCGATATTCTCGTTGTGGGACACCTATCGTGCCGAGCATCCGCTGCTGACCATTACGCAACCTGAGCGTGTGAACGACATGGTGCATTCGCTCATGGCGTTCTACGACCAACACGGAAAAATGCCGGTGTGGACATTGGTAGGCAACGAAACGGATTGCATGGTAGGTATTCATTCCATTCCCGTCGTAGTCGATGCATATAGGAAAGGCCTTGTAAAAGATTTAGATGCGAATAAAATGCTCGATGCCATGAAAGCCTCGATGTTGTCCGATTATCGCGGATTGGATTATGTGCAAACGATGGGATATATTCCTTCCGAAAAGATTCTAGAATCGGTGGCCAAACTGTTGGAATATTGTTTCGACGATTGGTGCGTGTCTCAAATGGCAGCCGCATTGGGGCGCACGGACGATGCCGAGCTGTTTGCAAAACGTGCGCAAAACTATAAGAATATTTACAATCCGCAAACCGGATTTTTCCAAGGCCGCTTTGCCGACGGCTCGTGGCGCATGCCTTTCGACCCGTTCTTCTCGGCGCACGAAGCCAATGATTATACCGAAGGAACGGCTTGGCAGTATCTGTGGTTGGTACCACATGATCCGCAAGGCTTGGCCGACTTGATGGGCGGAAAAGAAATTTTTATCTCGCGGCTCGATTCGTTGTTTTTAGTGTCATCCGAAGTGAAGGGCGAAAACGCTTCGCCCGATATTTCCGGCATGATCGGGCAATACGCACACGGCAACGAGCCCGGGCATCACACCTTATATTTGTACAACAAAATGGGCGTTCCGTGGAAAACACAACAACGCGTAGCCGAAGTATTGCGCACCATGTACCGCGCCGAACCCGACGGCGTGTGCGGTAACGAGGACTGCGGCCAGATGTCGGCGTGGTACATTCTAAGCTCCATGGGCTTGTATCCGCTCAATGCAGCCGACGGAAATTACGAAATCGGTTCGCCTTTATTTACGAAATCGACGATTAAAGTGAACGATGGAAAAACATTTACCATTTCTGCGCCGAATGCATCCGATGCGAATATTTATGTGCAATCGGCTGTATTGAACGGTGCGCCGCTCGACCGTACTTATATTACCTACCAAGAAATTATGCAAGGCGGCGAGTTAGTCTTGGAAATGTCTTCCTTACCGAAAAAGTAATTAAGTGCGTCATTGTCCCGCAGAGCGGGAAAGCAATCTATGGAAGGTGCAATGGTACAATGGTGAAAAGGAACAGGGGGAAATGCCGTTGTTGTGCAGGATGGGTTTTGTCATTCTGAGCGAAGCGAAGAATCTGTAAGCGGAACAATGGTACAAAGGTAAAAGGGTACAAGCGGAAAAAGCCGTTATTGCGAAGGATAGAATTTTGTCATTCTGAGCGAAGCGAAGAATCTGTGTTTAGATTCTTCGCTTCGCTCAGAATGACAAAATACAGAATAAAAACAATTAATAACATTTTAATCTCCCTCTCTTTTGGAGAGGGTTGGGGAGAGGCCTTATGACACTTATCAAATCCATATCCGGTATTCGCGGAACCATTGGCGGAAAAACAGGCGATGCCTTGACGCCTTTAGACATTGTGAAATTTACGGCAGCCTATGCTGCTTGGCTGAAACAACGCAAACAAGGTCGGTTGAAAGTCGTGGTGGGGCGCGATGCGCGTATTTCCGGCGAGATGGTAAAAAATATGGTGTGCGGAACATTGATGGGTTGTGGTATTGATGTGATACATGCCGGCTTGGCCACCACGCCCACGGTAGAAATGGCCGTGGTATGGGAGCAGGCCGATGGCGGAATTATCCTCACGGCTTCGCACAATCCTAAGCAATGGAACGCCTTGAAATTACTGAATGAGAAAGGCGAATTTTTGAGTGCGGCCGACGGAGAAGCCTTGCTGCAATTAGTAGAGCGGGAGGCTTATCAATTTGCAGAAGTGGACGAACTCGGAACATTTGCAGAGGATGCAACATTCACCGATAGGCATGTCGAGGCGGTTTGCAATTATCCCTTAGTCGATGTGGAAGCTATCTACCGCGCCGGTTTTAAAGTGGTGGTCGATGCGGTAAATTCTGTGGGTGGCATTGCTATTCCGAAATTGTTGGCGGCGTTAGGTGTGCAAACCGTTGAAATGTATTGCGAGCCGAACGGACAATTTCCGCATAATCCCGAGCCGCTGCCGGAACATTTAACCGAAATTTCCAAAAGGGTAGTGGACGAAAAAGCCGATTTGGGTATTGTGGTTGACCCAGACGTCGACCGCTTGGCGCTGGTTTGCGAAGACGGCAGCATGTTCGGCGAGGAATATACCTTGGTGGCTGTGGCCGATTATATACTTTCAAAACGAAAAGGAAATACGGTCTCGAACCTCTCGTCATCGCGGGCGTTGCGCGATGTAACCGAGCAGCACGGCGGGCAGTATGTTGCTTCGGCGGTGGGTGAAGTGAATGTGGTGGCGCAAATGAAAGCACAGCATGCCGTGATTGGCGGCGAAGGCAATGGCGGCGTCATTGTACCCGATTTGCACTATGGGCGCGATGCACTTATTGGTGTAGCTTTATTCCTGTCACATTTAGCCCATAAAAAAATGCCGGCATCGCAATTGCGGGCTACGTATCCGCCTTATTTCATTTCGAAAAATAAAATAGAACTAACGCCGGAAACGAATATCGACGCCTTGTTGGAAAAATTGAAAAAAACATACGCCGCACAACGCATTACTGATATCGATGGCGTGCGCATTGATTTTGACGCCGACAAGAAATGGGTACACTTACGCAAATCAAACACCGAACCGATTATACGGATTTATGCCGAGGCGGTTACTCAATATGGAGCTGATGAACTTGCTCAAGAAATCATGCAGCGATTGTATTGATAAATTTAACGGTTCGCAGTATATCATTATATTCCCATTAAAGTTGGACTAAAACCCGAAACATCAGATTGCAAATAACCATTACTCATATCATTCATTTTTGGCGTTTTACATCAATAGTTGAAAATTTTGTTAATTAAAAAAAATAAATGTTAATTTTGTAAATTAGATATAAATAAATATCTTTGTATCATTAATAATAATAATTCGCTAATTCATGAAAAAGATTTTTTTACTATTAAGTTTACTTTTGTTGGTGTCGATGAGTAGTTGTGAGTGGATCGGTACAACTTTCTTAGGCCGTCCGTCAAAAGCGGAATTAGCAAAAATAGCTGCGTTAGAACAGCACCGGAAGGATAGTATTGCCGAAGTGGAACGTGCAGCAACAGCTGCTGTGGAGATGGAGCGGCAAAGGGAAGCCGATTCGCTTAGAAAGACTCAGGAGGTTAAATCCTTGCAAGGAGAACGATTTCATATTGTATTGGGTTGTTTCAAAGTTCCTTCCAATGCTACTCGAATGATAGAACGCCTGCAAAAAGAAGGTTTTGCGCCTCAAAAATTTGAATTAAACGGTTTTGAATGCATTTCAGCGGCATCCTTTAAAACAAAAGATGCGGCATATCATGAAATTTATAGGATAATGATGGAAGATTATTGTCCGGAAGATTTTTGGCTCTATGATGTAAAGACCAATCTGCATAATCTTGGCAATTAGCGGACTTCGGCCTTATTGATAGCTTGTGGTTATACTTTTTTTGTTGTTTTGAAAAGAACAGGCGGGAAGAGTATATGCCGGTAAATTGTTGCGTATCGCACCGTCGGAAAAGGTGCGCTTAGCGATATCGTTATTTGTGAGTGAGTATAAGCTCCTGTATTGTCTTGGTAATAAGAAAATTAGTAGAAATTTCAATGTGTTTATATTTTGTTTAAAAATATAATTTTTTATATATTTTAAATAAAGTTAAGTACTGATATTTGTATTACAATAACTACGTTGTTATAACAAAATGTAGGCCGGGTTATATGTGGAACTTTTACATTAAAAAAAATAGATGAAAAGAATATTTTTTAGCTCTCTCTTAACTCTTTTTGCCTTATTTACTACAGGTGAAAGTGTTCTATTGGCGCAGCAGGTACCGCTTTTTAGCCAATATATGTTCAATGGCTTATATTTGAATCCTGCCTATGCCGGTTATAAAAATGAATTCTATCTGCAAGGTTCTTATAGAACACAATGGCAAGGATGGGACGGCGCTCCACAATTATTAGCTGTTAGTGCCGACGGAAGCCTTGCCAAAGGAAAGGTCGGATTAGGCTTATTGGTTTCTGTTGATAAAGCGGGCACCCAGCAGATACTGTCTTTAATGTCTGATTATTCCTATAAATTCAATGTTGGAGAATTTACGACGTTGAGTTTTGGGTTAGGACTCGGAGCTGTGCAATATTCAATGGATGAAACGAAGCTGCACCCCGGTGACCCCAATGACCCTCGCATAATAGGCGCCGATTATAATCAGTGGCTTCCGGAAGCAAATGCAGGGCTATACTTATATTCCGATCGCTTCTACGTTGGAATTTCGGCCATGAATCTGCTTTCCCCCTACATAGAAACATCTAAAGACAAAAATGTAGAACAGACGGAAACACATATGTTTTTTACCGCCGGTGTCATGTTGCCTATAGCGAGGAATTTTCAACTTAAACCGTCGTTGTTATATAGGGAGGATTTTACAACACCTTCCAGTGTGGATGCTAACTTGATGTTGCTGATGTACGATAGAGTATGGGTAGGTGCCTCGTATCGTATGGGCCTTTCCTTCTGGAAAGACGAGCCTACCGTAGATAAATTTCAATCCGATGCCGTTTCATTCATTGTCGAAGTTTTTGCTACAAAGTCTATCCGTGTGGGGTATTCGTATGATTTGGGCTTTACTAATTTGAGAGGGCAACATAACGGAACACATGAGGTGTCTTTGGGAATATATATCGCTCCTCGTTTAAAACGTATGCTATCGCCACGTTACTTCTAACAAATGAAGTAAGGATTATGAAATACAAACTATGAAAACAATATCTTACATAGCGCTAACTTTCTTCTTTCTGCTGGGAAGTTATTATCTGTTGCCGGCTCAAACAAGGATAATCTTAAATGCTGATAAAGCTTATGAATTATACAATTATGAGGCGGCGCTTAAATTATATCAAGAAGCTTACCGTAAGAAACCAACGTATGATATAGCGCAACGCATTGCCGAATGTTATAGAATGCAGGACCAATACGAAAATGCGGAAAAGTGGTATGCCACAACCATCAAGTATAAAGAGAGTAAAGCTCTGGATTATTACCATTATGCTTCGATGCTGCGGATGAACGGAAAATACAAAGAAGCAATAGATGCGTTTCAAAATTATAAAAAGAAAGGTGTAGTGAAAGGTTATGAAGACCCCACGTTTGTTGAATCTTGCCAGGCTGCTATCGATATGCTTGCTAATCCGACAAGGCATATTATAAAGAACATGGAAGGATATAATACGAAAGGCTCTGATTACGGCCTGATAACAGTGGCAGGGCGTAGCCTTTATGTAAGTGACGGATTGAAACCATCGGATAAATCTATTAGCACACTTTACTCGGGACAGTTGAACCGCGGCGTTTCCGGATGGACAGGCCGGGGGTACCTGAACATATACGAGCAAACACAAAAAGGGGCTGTCCCCTTGTTTAGCAACAAAGATAACAACCGGGATGAATATCATATTAGCTCTCCGTCACTCTCGGCCGACGGCAAAGAACTGTACTATGCCGTTTCACGCTCGGTAGTGCCTCGGGCTACGAACCGGACAAAAATTGGAAAAGTTGCTACTTTACGGGTGGAAATATATTCCCGTACTAAAAAAGAGAATGGAATGTGGAGTGACCCGATTCCTTTTGAATACAATAATCGGGATAGCTATTCGACCGGAGACCCTTTTTTAACGCCCGATGGACAGTACCTGTTTTTTACGTCGGACATGCCGGGGGGCAAAGGTGGTTTGGACATCTATTTTTGTAAACGGGAGGGAAGCACGTGGAGTAAACCTCAAAATGCCGGAAATGTAATTAATACCAAAGGCAATGAACGATTCCCCGGCTTTGATACAAACGGAAATTTCTATTTTTCATCGAATGGGCACGTTGGTTTTGGCGGCTTGGATATCTACAAAGCGAAGTTTACCGGCGGCGTTTTTGCAAACCTTCAAAATATGGGTTATCCTATTAATTCCTCCTATGATGACTTCGGTATATTCTTTATAGATTCGAAACATGGCTACCTTGCATCGAATCGCGAAGGAGGAAAAGGCTCTGATGATATCTATAGTTTTGTATTACAACTGGGGTTGAATTTGGTGATAAAAGATAAAGTTACAGAAGAGCCTGTTTCAAATGTAACGGTGACCATTACGGATAATGTGGCACAAGAAGATTACAGCATAAATACCGATAGTTTGGGTGTTGTAAATTTCTCCGACTTGAAAAATGATAATAATCTGAATATATCGATTTCCAAACCCTTGTATCTTACAGAGGAATTTACCGGACAGTCGTTTGCTGACTTGAATGGAAAAACCTTTTTACTGGCGAAGAATGTAATTCCGGTTACTGTCCGGGATAAGCAAACAGGAGAGCCGGTTCCGAATTCCGAAGTGGTAGTCAGGGATCAATCTTCAGGAGTTATTGTGCGATGGCAAACAGACGAAATGGGAACAGCCTATTTGACGTTAGAACGGAAAAATACCTACGATATACAGGGAAGTCAAGTCAAGTATTTATCGACCACCATACTGAACCAAACATATGACGATTTGAATAATTTGGAAATATTTCTCAGAAAGCTGGAAGTTGGCGTAACGGAAAGGGTGGATAATATCTATTACGATTTGGCTGATTACAAAATCCGTAGGGATGCAGAGGGCGATTTGGATGTATTGGCAGAATATATGAAGAAAAACCCGTCTATGAGAATTGAATTAGCTTCGCATACCGACAGTCGTGGGTCGGATATATTTAACTTGGTGCTATCGGTGCGCCGTGCTAATGCAGCTGTAAATTATTTAGTGAGAAAAGGGATTAGTAAAAGCCGTATGAAAGCTGTTGGCTATGGTGAAACACGGCCGGTGAATCATTGTACGAATGGAATCAAATGTACGGAAGCAGAGTATCAGGCAAACCGCCGGACAGAGTTTACAGTACTTTATATTGATAAATAAATACGGAAGAAAAGTAACAGAGAGGCTGTTCAAAATTTTTTGAACAGCCTCTTTTCTTGCTTCACCAGCAAAGCCCTGTGTTTAGGCATATATTTTATACCAAAATGACATATTATTTAGTCCAATAATTATCTAAAAAAACGTACTTATATGCACAGGTTGATTTAACCACTTGGGGAGTTATTTCGTTCGTATGCTATCGAGAAAACAAAAATTCAGGGGATAGTCTTTGGCCAATTGCTCGAACACTTTTATCCA
>JAVBOD010000046.1:0-7161 GCA_031551045.1 Bacteroidales bacterium | reverse complement strand
ACTGAATTTAAAAGAGTCGTGAAAAAGCATTCGGCTGAATACGATAATGAGCTATTTGAAATTATGAATGAAAGATTCATAGAACAGATAAAAGCAAACAAATAAAAGAGAACGAGCGCTTACTTTGGATTTAGGAATAGGTAAATTTTCAAGCTAAAAAATCTTTGTCAAAATATAAGCGCCCCCTACGTCATCAATTGGCGTACCCTTGTACTTACCTTTGTGAGTAACAAATCACAGCGGTAATGACTATTGCTCAATTAAAGAAAAAGTACGGTAAAAAAGAACTTTCGGAGCCTATCGGCGACCGGGAGCTTCGCTACGAGGCTTTTGCACCTTTGTTCGAAAATCTCTACGAAAACAAGCTGGTGTATTTCGAGTACGGCCGGACACAACTTGTCCGGGTGGAAAAACTACAAATTACACCCGACCAGTTTTGGGGCATTGCAGTTCCTCATTTACTTATCGACGACGACAAACACCGGCATTTGCAGCTATTTGATGCGATGCCGGAATGGGCTTTCCGTAGCCGCTGGGAGAATTTGCGGTTGGAGCAAAACTGTTTGGCGGGCTACTACACCTGCTGGCGGATCTGGACAGATCCGGAATTGGTGCAACAGGTAGAACAGCTGACGTTGAACAAAGAGTTCAAAAAAGCGCTGGCGCTTACTACACATAGCGTCAAAAATATTGATCGGATTGATGGCCGCGTGGAAGAAATTCCCATCGAAGAATTCGAAAATTTTTGATATGACTACCGCACACCTCCGCAAAGCATTTCCCAACGGAGAGCTTTCCGACATCGTAGGAAACGGGCAAGTGCGCAGGGCTGCGTTCATACCGCTGTTCGAAAACCTGTACGAGAATAAATTCGTGTATTTCGAGCGGGGTGTCACCCAAATAGCACTCGTTGAGAACATGAATCTTTCGCCGTCCGGCTTTTGGATTCACGCGCTATCGCACGAGGTGATAAAAGACGACATTACCATCCGCATGGAGCAGCAACAGATTCGGGAAACATGGGAATTCGGTTGCCGGTGGGACGAGCTGCGCCTCGTCCGGAACTATTTGTCGTCCTATTATGCCACGTGGCGAATATGGCCGGACGCCGCGCTTGTCGAACAAACAGAGCGGCTGGTGCTGAACAGGAAATATGCAAAGGCCCTTTCGTTAACTATCTACGAAGAAAAAGACATTCATGCTATTTACGACGATATAGAAGAAATAACGTCCGAAGAAATTGAAGGGTTTTATCACAACATAAACCGCACTGAAAAAGACGACCGATGAGCGAATTGGAATTATTGAAGAAAGAATACGAAAAAGAGTTCTCCTGCAATGTAGGCGACGAAAGATTGTGGCGCAGTTTGTTGCAGCCTTTTATAGAGAATTTATACGAAAACAAAATAGTGTATGAAGAACGAGGCCGTGTGTATCTGATAAAAGTAAGCGACCTCTCGATGGACGTCCGGCATTTCGAAGCAAAAGCGACCGGTTTGATACTGATTAAAAAGAATCCACGTCTGAAAGGAACATTTCCCGACACATGGAATTTCGGCTCGGCATGGAGTTGTTTGCACATCGCCGGAAACGCCTTAACTACATACGGAAGCGGGCTGATATGGCCGGAACCGGCGTTAGTAAAGAGCGTGGAAGAATTGGTGGGAAGCAATAAAACGGAAGAAGCGTTAGCGCTTACCTATAATCATAAATCGTTTTTATAAATTAAAAAAGATGCAAAAGGAATGGTCGGAAATTGTTCCCTCTGAACACAGTGAGGAGTATCGTGATTCGCTTGAAAATATCATTGACGAGTTAGCAGAAATGATGGGCGATATTGCTGGATATGCGAAGGTTTTAGCTTCATTAGGAAAGTATAAAGAATGGTCGGACAAACAACCTGTTGGCAAGGAACTCGATTTTAGCATGAAGATGTTGCAAAACGCCGGCGATACAAATGTGGACAATCTACTGCATCTATACTTCGCAATACACGAAGTGTTCGAAACCTTTTTAGATGAAATATATTGATCGTATTTTAAATACACAATAGCTAGACATTAAAATTTATGAACCCTCAAAAAATAAAAGAGCTATTTCGACTCTCTGTTCCCAGTTTTGCAAATAAAACATTTGATGACGCGATAAATAAAACTCTTAAGCACATACAAAATGGTATTGATTATTACTCAGAAGCGGACTACAACGAAGCATTTATCGAGTTTGATAGGGCCATTTCTATCAATTCATATTACGAAAGTGCTTATACTAACAGAGGCATTTGCCGATTAATATCTGATGATTTTGATGGCGCACTTGTCGATTTTGATAAAGCTGTAAATTTATCTCCGAATGATGCAATAACCTATCTCAATCGTGCGCGTGTAAAAAAGATGCTTGGCATTGACAACTTAGCGATTGACTATAAAAGAGCTTTTGAATTGAATGAACTTTTACTCGACAAATGCTTAGCACGATTTTCTTATAGGAATGAAGAACAATACTACGAGGAGGCTTTAGAATATTTGGACGAAGCCATCATGATGTCGCCTCCTTGTGATACATTGTACTTTGATAGGGCAGAAGTAAAAAAGAAAATTTGTGATTTCACAGGGGCTATAGCTGATCTCAATATGGTTATTTCATTAAATCCTCAACACGATGATGCTTATTGCTATCGTGGCCTTTTCAGCTTTTTTTTGAAAGATTATATTGGGGCTATAATTGACTATGATTTTCTCGTTAAAAAAGACCCTAATGAAGTATCTTATTATAGCAATCGGGCTATTGTAAAATCATTTTTTGGAGACCATTATGGAGCAATTGCCGATTATGATATGGCAATTCACTTAAACCCTAATGATACGCTTGTGTTTCGTAAGTATTATAATAGGATGAAAGAAAAGGAGAAAATAGAAGATTATGAAGGAGCCAAGGTTGATTATGAAAAGAGCGAGTCATTATCTAAAATCCGCAAAACGGAAAAAGAGTGGATAGAGGCATGCAATAATAATTATGATATTATTAGCTCTTTCTTCCATTGGACACATGTTTGCATTAAAAAAGCAAATGAAAATATTTCAAATGGTCTTTATTCAGAAGCTATCGCAAATTGTGACATAGCGATTCACTTAGACCCTGATGATAGTAACGGGTATGCTCTACGAGGCTGTGCTAAAGGAGAGTTAGATAACAATATAGCTGCATTGGAAGATTTTGATATGGCAATCATGTTAAATCCGGAAGATGAATATTCCTATTATAATCGAGGAATAACAAAACAAAAAATGGGTCTTCATGTTGCGGCAATTGTTGACTTTGAAAAAGCTAAAGAATTAGGTCTCGACATCTCCATAGAGAGGATGTGTGAAGAAGATGGAGATGATGAGGACGATGACGACATTGAATAAACTTTAAAATTACCAAAAAATGAAAGCCCTATTTAGGGAGTGTTATTTTTAAACCGCCGGTTCTTTCTCCTCAAAACCTAACAGGCCTTTGCCTTTGTGGGCTATTAGGTTATCCCTCTTTTTACAGGTGACATCTATTTTACATCAATTATTTTGCCGTCTGCTTTAGCTGACGGATAAAAATAACAGTGATAAATACGCGCGGAACTCTGCCCTGATTTCAAGGAATAATTTTTGCTCCGCGCGTTATTCAGAGTGGCGTTTAACATATCCGTCAGCTAAAGCAGACGGCAATAGGCGCATTTTTATATTTCATTTTGAAATAACATGTTGCAATCAGTCCTTGCTCCATTTTACCCTTATATTCTTTTCTCCCCCATTCCTTTACGCTTAACTCCAAAATTTTGCGTATTTTTGCGACAACATATATAAGTAAAAACCTTAAAATCTACAACATGGATGGAGTATTATTTCTTGTCGGCCTGTTTGTCATAGGCGTTCCAATTGTATTACTCATCTTGTTTCTGACAGGCAAGAGCGAATTGATGAGCAAACTCCGGGAGTTGAAAGCAGAAAACAAACGCATATTATCTATTCTGGAAAATTTAGATAAAAAAGTAGGAAGTACTGATACTTTGCCGGAAACAGTGGTTGAGACGAAACCGGAAATGGTGGAGCCAACACCGGTGGTAGTTAGCGAGTTGGTACAACCCATTATCAAGGCAGAGGTTCACGAAGAGAAAGAAAGTGTTGCAGAAGAGATAATAGAAGAAATACCTCCCGTGCAAGAAGAAGTGGTGGAAGAAGAACCTGTATTGCAAGAAACGCCGGTTGTTACGCCTACGCCTATTGCTCCCGTCAAAAAATCCATCGACAAACCGAAAAAAGATTTCGAAAAAATATTCGGTATCAATTTACTGAGTAAGATAGGTATTGCTACGTTGGTGTTAGGTATTGCGTACTTTGTAAAATATGCCATTGACCAGAACTGGATTAACGAAATCGGCCGCGTGGCTATTGGCGTGTTGGCCGGTGCGGCGTTGATTTTTACCGCGCACAAACTACGGGAGCGTTACCGCACATTTTCGTCTATCTTAGTCGGCGGCGGAATTTCTACGCTCTATATTACCATTGCGTTGGCGTTTTGGGAATACGGATTATTTTCGCAAAGTGTTGCCTTCGCGCTGCTCATTTTCATCACGGCGCTGTCTGTCTTTTTCTCCATTGCGTACGATAAAAAAGAACTGGCTATTTTCTCCTTGCTGGGTGGCTTTGCTTCGCCGTTGATGATTAGTACCGGCACCGGGAATTACATTGTATTATTCTCGTACCTGTTTATCCTCAACACCGGTATGCTGATATTGGCGATGAAGAAAAACTGGAAAATAGTAAACATCATTGCCTTTTCGTTGACACTGATTTTTTACTGGGCGTGGCTGTTTAAGTCGTTCGAAAAACAAACCCTCGGCGCGAGTATATTTGCGTTGCTCTTTTTCATCCAGTTCCACGCGTTGGCGATGATTGATTATTTTAAATCAGCCGAACGGGAAATTACCGTATTTCAAGCTATTGTTTTGTTGAGCAACAGTCTTTCGTTGTTCTGTGCCGGCTTATATATTTTCGATGATTTTAGCAGGAATTTCAACGGGATTATAACCATTGTCTTGGCGGTTTTGAATGCCGTTCCGCTGTGGTTTGTCATCAAAGATAAAGCGGTGAATAAACAAATGCTTTACTTGTTGGTGGCCGTGGTGCTCAGCTTTGTGAGTTTGGCGGTGCCTATTCAATTGCACGGCGAAGCCATTACCATGTTCTGGGCGGTGGAAACGGTTATCCTGTTGGTGTTGTACCGCCAATCGTCTATCAACGTTTTCAAGGTTGGCTATCTGGTGATGCAAGCCTTGGCGCTGGTCGCCTTGATGATGGATTGGTATAAGGGCTATGCCGAAATGGATAGTCAGAACTTCTCTGTTTTGATTACCGGTTTGGTAGTGCTGGCAACTGTTTGGGCGAACGAGCGGCTGATTAAAAAATATGCGATTTCGTTTACCCGGAAGGGAAATGAAATATGGCAAACAATATTGAAAGTAACCGGAGTGTTATTATTGTTCTTCATTCTGTTGTTCGAACTGCGCTACCGGATAAACGAGTATTATGCATCGCGTGTATTGTTGCGGGAAATAACGGGCATCTACGTCTATTTGTTTTTGGCGGCCTACACGTTCGTTTGTCCGAAACAAAAAGAGTGGATACGGATATTTTGCGGTGTGTTGGCAGTAGCGGTTGTCGGCTATGTTTTAGTGTACTTGTCCGCCGTTAGCTGGGTGCGCGAAGAAACCATCGACGGCACTCTTGCGACCGGAGGATTTTTCGCTTTGCATTATCTCACGATTCCGGCGTTAGTGCTTATCTTCCGCTATCTGATCCGGAATGTTGAAAGTATTAAGGTAAATAAGGCCGTAATGTATTGGTTTATTACAATTATTTCTGTGATTATTGTGAGCGCCGAAGCCGATAACCTGATGTTGATGTGCTTTTCTGATAGCCTTCCTGCCTACAAAACATTATCATACAGCCGTACCATTGCCTATCCGATATTGTGGGGAATCGGAGCATTCATATTGATGTTCTTGGGAATGAAAAATAAAAACCGGCAACTCCGCATTATTTCGCTATCGCTTTTTGCCCTCATTATTGCGAAATTATATTTGTACGATATTTGGCAGATGAGCCAAACGGGACGCATCATTGCCTTCATATTTCTGGGCTTGTTGTTCTTGTCGGTTTCCTTCCTGTATCAAAAACTCAAAGTGCTTTTACAAAAAAACGAAGAAGAAAAATCATGAAAAATTCAAGATACATTTTGTTGCTGACAATAACGCTTTTACTTCCGGCGCTTTGCGTTGCACAATTCCGGTATAAGAGTGAAATTCCCGACGTGAAGCAAAGCGGCTATTATCACATTTTGCTAAGCTCCGATGTGTTGTCTGCAGCTAATGATCAGCTCTCGGATATCCGCCTGAAAGACGAGAAGGGAGAAGAAATCCCTTATATTCTGCGGGTAGAACGCGGGCGGGAAGAAGAATCTTCTTTTGAATATTTTACACTCACCGAAAATGAATACAATACTACGGACAGCGCGGTACATGTAATCATCGATAACAATGGCCGGAATATGCTGTGTCAATTCTGCATCACGATGCGGGCGGCCGATGTGCAAAAACACATCACTATCAGCGGTAGCGATGATGGCAAAATGTGGTATATCGTGAAACAAAAGACGACCGCCCCGTTGAGTATCGGTTCGCCGGAAGCCGGCAGAGAAACAATGGTCGTGAATTTTCCGGAAGGAAATTATCGCTATTATAAAATGGTGATTAATGCAGCACAAGGCGGAGCCATTCAAGTGGAAAGTGTCGGGAAATACAAATATACCGAAGTGCTGGGAAAATATACGGAAATTCCGTTGGCGCAATTTTCGCAGAAAGACAGCAGCAATAAGAAAACCTATCTTTATTTCCATGCTTTG
The DNA here is from genome assembly GCA_031551045.1 of Bacteroidales bacterium. Lineage (GTDB taxonomy): Bacteria > Bacteroidota > Bacteroidia > Bacteroidales > UBA932 > JAVBOD01. The sequence goes on along the minus strand of JAVBOD010000046.1, from coordinate 222 downwards.
GATAAAAGCTATTTTGTCGATAAAATGTATTTTGAAGTAGCTTATCGTTCATTTTACAAAAGAACTGCAAGTTTGATGAGTCGCACTTCGGACTATCCCGTTTTTCGCAGTTTTGAGCTATTATTCGATAATCCGAATACCGTGTGGATTGGTGCAAAAGTGGACAGCAGTATGGTCATAGAAATTGAGAATAACGATAATCCACCGCTGGCAATTAGCGGC
>JAVBOD010000002.1:0-19897 GCA_031551045.1 Bacteroidales bacterium | reverse complement strand
CGTATCATCAATGCTTACGTCGCCTTCTTTCTTGGTTGTTGTTTGGGAAGTGCTGTTTCCATACCGTTTTTGCATGTTCTTCATCATTCCGCGCAACATCACCGGGAACAAAGCCCGCATCAGCCAATTAAAAACTACTATAAGAAGAAATATTATTAAAATGATCTTCATCTCTCGTCTCTCCTATTCTGTAAATAACAAAGGTAAATAAAATTAATGAAATATCCGGCTATTTCACTTTTCCGTCCCTCAAGTCAATTTTCATCTTTTTTCCTTTGGTGGTAACCACTTCAATCGTAGGCGGTGATTGTTGTACTATAACAGGCGTATGCGCCTTCACGGCTACCGGCGATGCTACCTCGGTACGTACGTTTCCTTGGCGATCGAGAATATATATATGTTGTTCATCAAATACAATAATATAGTCGCGACCGCCGGCACGCACAAACTCAGGAGCACGAACCGGCTTTGATTTCGTGGTAAATGTTTTAAAGCCCGATACGACACGCCCTTTTTTATCGTAAGCACGAACCGTATTATCGGCATACGCCAGAAAAATACGGTACTCCAAATCTTTGGCATAATCGAATACGGCGACACCACACACTACTTTTGGTTGCATTCCCAATGGAAAAGGCGCTACCGTATGGCCGTTTCTATCCAATAAATACAACTGATTTCCGGTAGTAAACAGCATTTGTAGTTTCCCGTTTTTAAAAAAGTCCATCTGGATGACCGTATCGATAATCATTGCATTTAATTTCTTTTCCCATAATGTCCCTCCTTTTGCATTTAGCAACGCAATGCTATGGTCGGTGTATTGTACTAATGATTCTTTTTCTTTTGTGTAGTGATTCTTTACGTCAAATTTATGAAATATAAGCCGTTCGTTAGCTGTTGCCGGCGGCTGAGCGGCCGGTTTTTCTTCTGCTGCGGGCAATGGCCGTTGTAACGTTTCGTGTTTCGCCGTATCAAGCGCTTTGGGTTGATTTTCTTTCTTTTCTTTCGATTTTACCGGATTCATATCTTCCGAAAAGAAAGCATAAAAGTTTGCATATAGCTTGTCTTGCATAGGCCGCATTTGCAAACAAGCCATACCGGGCGGGTTACTCTCCAATCCACGCGCTACTATTTTTTTCAATTCGGGATGCAACAACGACAAAAAGGCGTCGTTGTTCTTAGACGATTGCATACACAGCACCAACGAAGCATTATTGGTGATATATTGGCTGGCTTGCATTTCCTGCATCCGTGTTTTGAGGTTGTTTTGTTGCGGCACAAAATTGTTCAACAACTGTAAACTATCCGAAAAAACAAACCAATCATTATGTACCGTGAAATAAGTATCGCCGGTCACGCCATAAGCAGTTCCCCAAAGCGCCGATAGGATCCCTTCTGCCGGATTATGATAAATAACACCGGATTTTTTAAAATCTTTCATGCCGGTTTTTTCCGCTAATTCGTTCAACTGCTCAATAGCGTATTTGGCATTGCCCGAGCGTAAAGCCGTTATCCATCCTATATTAGGAAGCTGTGCTACCACCAATTCCTGCGGGTATAATTCCGCCATCAAATCTTCCGCTTTACGTTGCCATAATTCTTCCATGGCCATCAACGTCCGCTGATATTCGGGAAGCTGCTTCCGTAGTTCCAAATAATGACGATAAGTGGTAAAAAAGCGGTTGATATCTTTAATGCCCATGGAGAGCATCATGGATGTATTGGCCGGTAGAAAATCCCACGCTGCAATATTAGCACCTTGTTGCGATAATAGTAAGGATAAATAATTATCGTCTGAAAACGAAGGAAAAATAAATCCGCTCAGATGCATCATGTTCGGCAGCACTTGCCCGTCCAATGCCGTCCAGTTGGCAGTATTCGATAAAAATGTTCCGTGTTTCCTCAAAGCTCCGGTTCCAATCAACGGCCATATTTTTTGTATCATCCGGTGATTCAGAAAAAAACGCATATCTACACTGTTTGCAACCGTTCCCATTACAGCAGCAAATTGTTCTTCATCGGTAATAGACACACCCGTTTCCAACTGCCGCAAGGTCGATTGTAACAATATCAACGAACGGCTGCAAAGCGCAAAACCCTTGAATGAAGCGCAATACAGCGCCTGCTCATCGCTTCCGATAGTTACAATTTTATGATGCTGATAATCGCTTGTTTGTGAAGAAGACGAAGTTGTCTTCAAAAAATTCATCCAATCATCGTTCGACAGCGACGAAGGCAGTGTAATGATCCACAAATAGGTAATTTCATTCTTTCCTTGAATATGCGCCGAAACAACTGTTTCGGAACGAAGTATCTCGGTAGCGGTTTTATTGTTGGTAGCCGACATTTCCATATGGCGCAGCAACGACAACATCGGGCTAAGCGTATCGGTAAAGGCTTTCCAGTTAGAGCCGTCATTGGTCAACGTTTCATTGAGAATATCCAACCGGTCGAGATAGCAGAAAAACAACGCATCTACCGGCACGGCATGAAGTGCATTCATACGAATATTTTCTTTTGCGGCAGGCTTTTTCAAGAAGAAGAAAGCGGCGGCGGCGGCACACACAAGCAAGGCGCCCAATATGGTTAGAATAATCAATCCTTTTTTCACGAAACTAAAATTTATGACATTGTTCAACTAATATAGATTCATACTTTTACATCTCTTGATAATGGTTGTCAAGACGTTATATATGCCGTTCTCATCAAAACCGCAATCGGTATGGAGTTCGGAAAGTGTTCCCTGTCCAATAAATTGGTCGGGGATACCTAAGCGGGTTACTTGTGCGGCGTATCCGTTCAAGGTAAAAAATTCCGCTACAGCGCTTCCCATCCCGCCAATGATAGTGCCGTTTTCCACGGTAACCACCTGTTTAAAATTTTTCCCGACTTCGTGCAATACCGCTTCGTCTATCGGTTTCACGAATCGCATATCGTAATGCGCTGCCGAAAGACCTTCTTTCTCCATACGGTCAATGGCTTTCACAGCATCGTTTCCAATATGGCCGATAGTGAGTACGGCAATATCTTTTCCATCGCGCAGTTTACGCGCCGTGCCGAATTCAATTTTATCGAACGGTTGTTTCCAATCCAAACCTACTCCGCAACCGCGCGGATAGCGGATAGAAACGGTTTTCATCCCCGGCAGTTGCGCCGTATAAAGCATGTTGCGCATTTCCACTTCGTTCATCGGCGCGGCTACCGTCATGTTAGGAATACAACGGAAAAATGCCAAATCGTATGCTCCATGATGCGTAGCGCCATCTTCGCCTACTAATCCTCCGCGGTCGAGACAAAACACTACGTGCAAATCCTGCAACGCCGCATCATGAATCACCGAATCGTAGGCGCGTTGCATGAACGACGAATAAATATTGCAAAAGGGAATCATTCCCGCAGCGGCTAAGCCTGCTGCAAAAGTCACGGCATGTTGCTCGGCAATACCCACGTCGAACGCACGGCCGGGCATTTTGTCCATCAAAATATTCATGGAACAACCGGACGGCATGGCCGGCGTGATGCCCACTATTTTTTCATTTTGCTCGGCCAGCTCCAACAGCGTTTCGCCAAACACATCCTGATAGCGCGGCGCCGGATTTCCCTCAATACGCTCGCCGGTGCCCGAATTGTATTTCCCGGGAGCATGCCATTCGGTTTGATTATTTTCGGCCGGCGGATAACCTTTTCCTTTTCTTGTGATGATGTGCAACAATCGCGGCCCTTCCATATTTTTCAAAGCCGACAAGGCTTTCACCAACTCCGTTACGTTATGCCCGTCCACCGGCCCGAAGTAACGGAAACCTAAAGCGGCAAACAAATTACTGTTTTTCAGAATCGCAGTTTTAGTGGTTTTGACGAATTTCTGAATCGCGTTGCGCAGCCAGCTTTGCCCCAACCAGTCCCAAACTTTCCGCTTCGCCTGATTGTAGCGCATCGAAGTGGTAAGTTTCAACATGTACTGATGCAGCGCTCCTACGTTTTTGTCAATAGAAATATTATTGTCGTTCAACACTACCAACATGTTCGACTTCATGGCGCCGGCATTGTTTAAACCTTCGAAAGCAAGGCCGCCTGTCAACGCGCCGTCGCCAATCACGGCAATGGCTTGTTCGTTACGCCCGTTTTTTTCGGCTCCCACCGCCAAGCCCAACGCCGCCGATACCGAAGTAGAAGAATGCCCTACGCCAAAAGCATCGTACGGGCTTTCGCTCATGCGCGGAAAGCCGCTGATGCCGCCATGTTTACGATTGGTATGAAACACATCGCGCCGGCCGGTCAGAATTTTATGCGCATAGGCCTGATGCCCCACATCCCACACCAACTTATCGTCCGGCGTATCGAACACGTAATGAATCGCCACCGTGAGTTCCACTACGCCGAGGCTGGCGCCTACATGTCCCGGATTGCAAGCGCATTCGCGGATAATGAAGGAACGCAATTCGTCACATAGTTGTGACAATTGCGCTATCTTCAATTGGCGTAAGTCGTCGGGGCTATTTATAGTTGATAATAATTCCATTTCTCGAAAAAATAATTTATAAAATTACAAAATTTTTCGAGAATTGCAAAAGCTATTTAGTAAGCCCCTGCATGTCAAAACAAATACAAATCTTTTCAAAGTTATGAACGTTGTTTGGATGAGATAATTAGTTATACCAATATGAACCACCTTTTAATACAATCTATTTCCGGTATAATGCCGATGCTACAAATGTTTAGGCCAATGTAATTGGGCTATTACATTTGTCAAATCTTTCAGCTCCCTATTAGCGTTAAGATATGCTATGACGATGTCTTAATAAGCAATCTTCAGCAGCACTATTTCCGATACGGTGCCCAAACGAATCATCGGGCCCCAGAGGCCAAGGCCGGAAGTTACATACACATGTGTGCCGCCTTTTCGTTTGTAGCCGTAGCTAACTTCGTATTGCCCACGAGCAATGAGGTTAATCGGGAAAAACTGTCCGTCGTGCGTGTGCCCCGAAAGATGGATGTTTACGTGATGAGCTTCCGACTCATCCAAGTGGTATGGCTGATGGTCTAATAATAGGACGGCATTATCCGGAGGCACTTGCCGCATTAAATCGGGCAAAGATTTACGCTGCTTGTCCGATCGGTCTTCCCGGCCGACGATATACAAACCGTTGTCGGCTTTCCACGCCGAATCGCGCAAAAAGCGAATACCGGCTTGCTGTTCCAGATAGGTGCACGAAGCTTCTACATTGCCTATATATTCATGATTTCCGGTCACAGCCAACACGCCTAAGGGCGCTTTCAAACGCAGCAACTCTTCGTGCATACGCTGGTGGATCACCGGACGCGGGTCGTTGTCCACCTCATCGCCCACCATCAGTATCAGGTCGGGATGCAAAGAATTAATTTGTTCGACATATTTCTCCAACCGGTGTTTACGAATAATGTAGCCCAAATGCAAATCGCTTACCACGGCGATATTCATTGTTTTATGTTGCGGATGCTCGTCGGCAATGTTCAGTTCCAAGGTCGTCACTTTCGGATGGCAAAAACGAATGTGCCCGATAATGGCTAAGAGCGTTATACTTCCCATCACCACACAAAACGTAATGAGTTTTGTTTTCGCATAATCGACATATAGAAACGCCGGGAAGATGTGAAAAAAGTGATGAACGATGCGCAACAAGTCTATCAACAACACAGCCATCAGGGCATATACCATAAAAAAATACCACGTAGTCCCGACAATTTGTACCCACGACACCACGCCGAACGGTAAGTATTGCCCGAAAATATGCGATAAAATATAGCCCGACGCCAGTAAAAAAAGCAACACTCCCATGATGATTTTCCCGGGCGTATTCAGCGATAACGCCTGCGCACAACGGATATAAAGATATATGTTGAGCAGTGTGTAAACACTCAACATGATCAAAAAGAAAATAATAAAATTTTTATGCATAATTTAGGTTCAAAATTCAAGGATTCAGAATTCAATATTTTAAGTTATTTCTTCACCCTCACATACACCAGCTTAATAGAACGGCGGTCGGTGTCGCGCTCGTCAATTTCGAATTTATCTTTTTGGGCTTTTAGCATCGTACTCAGTTTGCCGAAGCCATAGTTACGCGGATCGAAGTCGGGGCGTTTTTTCAGCAACAAACTACCCAACTCACCTAAGAAAGCCCAACCATCGTCGTCGGCAATATCGTTAATAGAACCGGCAATAAAATCAAGTGTTTTTTTATCAACACGGCGGAACGATTTTTCGCTTTTTTTCTTGGGAACGGCCGTATTTTCCTGTGCGGTTTCTGTTTCGGGCTCCGCTCCGGCATTTAGAATTTCAAGGTAAATAAATTTATCGCAAGCGGCAATAAAAGGTTTCGGGGTTTTTTCTTCGCCCAATCCGATTACTTTCATCCCCGCTTCGCGCAGGCGCAACGCCAGTTTTGTAAAGTCGCTGTCGCTCGATACGATACAAAATCCGTCCACTGTTCCTGCGTAGAGAACATCCATCGCATCAATAATCATGGCCGAATCGGTAGCGTTTTTTCCCACCGTGTAGCTGTATTGCTGTATAGGCGTAATGGCATTTTCCAGCAACACATTTTTCCAACCGGCAGCCGAGTTTTTTGTCCAGTCGCCGTAGATACGTTTTATAGTCGGCACGCCATACTTGGCAATTTCTTCCATCATGGCCTTCACATGCTTGCTCGGCACGTTATCGGCATCAATCAGCACGGCATATTTCAATTCTTTTTTTTCCATAGTTGTAGGCTTTTATTATATACTCATCTATTATATACTCATCCTCACGAGGCTTAGCATACTGTGAGGTCTTTTACTTTTTCAGATTTGACAAATTTTAAAAATTTTTCCAATCTCATTATGCTTTAGCACCGACAAATATAGCTTTTTTTTGTTACCTTTGTTTTATTGCAACAAACAGCTATGTCCTTAATTACCTACAAAGCGTCGGCCGGCTCCGGCAAAACCTACACCATTACCCGCGAATATTTGCGGTGGTTGCTGGCAAGCTCGTCCACTTCGGCTTACCGGCAGATTTTAGCCGTTACGTTTACCAACAAAGCCACCGATGAGATGAAAAAGCGTATCGTCGGGGCGCTCGATAAAGTGGCGCGCGGCGCCGATACCGATTTAGAAAAAGAATTTTGCGAGTCGTTGTCGCTATCTCCGGACGCGTTGCGCGAACGCGCTATTCGCTTACGTTCCGCCATCCTTCACGATTATTCGCATTTTGCCGTTTCTACAATCGACACTTTTTTTCAAAAAATACTTCATGCTTTTGTACGCGAAGCGGGGCTTCTTCCGGGATTTACGTTGGAACTCGACCACGAGCGGCTGGTGGACGAAGCTATTGACGGTTTGCTGCGCGACACGGCCAACGATTCGATGCTGTGCCAATGGTTGACGGATTTAATTGAAACCCGCATAGAATCGGGAAAAACGTGGGATGTACGAAAACAACTCAAAGAAATGGCGGAAGAAATTTTCAAGGAACGTTTCAGCCGCATGGAATCAGCATTTACCGAAAAGCTGAGCGATAAAAATTTCTTAGCCGCTTATGCTAAAACGCTGCAATCCGTTATCAATGAATTTGAGCAAAGCATGTCGCAACTCGGCAAAGAAGCGTTGCAACTGCTTTCGAAACACGGATTGCATACCGGCGATTTTAAATACAAAGCAAGTAGTTTTGTCAACTATTTTAACAAGTTGGCTACAAAATCCGAGTATGAGCCAAAACCTCGTGTTCTTGAGGCTCAAAACGAGGTGGAAAAATGGTACGGCAGCGATGCCACCAAACATGCACAAATAGACGCTGTTTTTCCTGCATTAAACGCTTTACTGGTAAAAGCGGTGGAGAATTACGAGAAAAATTTCATGCGCTACCAATCCGTAAGAACAGTGTGGCGGAATTTTTACAGCATGGGCTTGTTGGCCGATATGGCCTTGAAAATAAAAACCATTGCTAATGACGAAAACGTACTTCCTATCAGCGATTCGTTGCGCCTGCTGCAAGCATTGATTGGCGAGCACGACACACCTTTTGTGTACGAAAAAACCGGCGCCCGTTACCGTTCGTTTATGCTCGACGAATTTCAAGACACGTCGGCAATGCAATGGCACAACCTGCGCCCGTTGCTACATAACGGATTGGCAGAAGGAGGAAATGCGCTGGTGGTGGGCGATGTAAAACAATCTATCTACCGTTGGCGTAATGGCGACTGGCGGATTTTAGCCTATCAACTGCAAAAGGATTTTGAGATATTTCATCCGCAAAGCATCGCGCTTGACACCAACTGGCGAAGCCTTCCGGAAATTATCCGGGTGAATAACGATTTGTTCACACGCCTTCCGCAACTTTTGCAGGCACAAATAAACAACGAAATAGATAGCTCGAATAGTATTTACAACGAAGAAAATCAAGCTCTGCGCACTATTGTCGGCGATGCCTATGCAGATGCCGTGCAACAAGCTTCTCCTAAAAAAAAGGAGGAAGGCGGCGGTTATGTAGAAATTAGAAAACTAACCGATACGGAAGAAGTAACGGCCCGCGAGCAGGTATTGCAACGCCTTCCGGCGCTCGTAGCCGAATTGCAAGACCGCGGTTACCGTGCATCGGATATTGCCGTGCTGGTGCGCTATGGCCGCGAAGGGCAAGAAGTGGCCGACACCTTATTGCAACACAAACAAACCGCCAACGACCCGGCGCATTGTTTCGACGTCGTATCGCAAGATTCGTTATTTCTATACAAAGCGCCGGTGGTGCAGCTGGCCATTGCACTCTTGCGGCAAACCGTGGCGCCGGACGATGCTATCAACAATGCGCTCATTAAAAAATACCACAAAGGCGAACATATACCGGTTCCTGCCGGAATGCCGCTTCCGGAAATGTTCGAATATATTTTGCAACAGTATCAGCTGGCCGGCAACAGCCGGCATATTCCGTTTTTGCAGGAGTTACACGATTGCATTCTTCAATTTTCCGCCCGCCATACCTCGGATGTTTATTCATTCCTCGAGTGGTGGGAGCAACAAGGCGAAAAACGCACCGTGTCGGAAAACGAGCAACAGGAAGCTATCCGCATTTTGACGATTCATAAATCGAAAGGATTGCAATTCCGCGTGGTGATAGTACCTTTCTGCAACTGGCGGATGGAGCCCAAAACCGGCTCACTGCTTTGGTTAAATGCAACGGAAGAACCGTTGAATCAATTACCGCTTTTGCCCGTGAATTATTCGCAAAAGCTGAATCAAACATTTTTTCAAAATGATTACTTCGTGGAAAAAGCACAATCGTACGTCGATAATTTGAATTTATTGTATGTGGCTTTTACCCGCGCCGAAGAAGAGTTATATGCCTTTGTGCCGCAACCGGCGCGCAAAAGCGGTTATGCCCTTTCGGATCTGCTGCCCGAGGTATTACAGTCCGACACGTTTACCTCCGGCATAAAACAAGCAAAAGTGAAGCGTACGGAAGAAAAAATGATAGACAATAGGGTTCTTTCTCATTATCCATCGCAGCCTATAAGCAACAGCTTGCGCATGAGATATGCCGACGATACCGGCCGCGAACCTTTTGCCCGGCGCGATTTCGGATTACTCATGCACCGCGTATTTTCCATGATTGCTACGGCCGACGATATAGACCAAGCGATAACGAGTTTAACGGCCGGTGGTTTTTTGGAGAATGATACAAGCAAAATAAATGAATTGCGGGAAAGTATTTTAGAGGCGATTCAACGTCCGCAGGTAGCCGGCTGGTTCGACGGCTCGTGGCAATTGCGCAATGAGGCCGATATTCTATTGCCTTCCGACAACGGGCAACTCGTGCAATATCGCCCCGACCGCGTGATGATGCGGAATGACGAGGTGGTGGTGGTCGATTATAAATTCGGAGAAAAACAATCGGAGCACTACATCACACAGGTGCAAAATTATCTTCGTACGCTCGGCAAAATGAATTATCGACCTATCAAGGGGTACATTTGGTACGTGAGCTTGGACGAAGTAGAGGAAGTTCAGTAGGCAGAGAGCAAAGGCTGTTTGTGATTTTGAGCGTAGCGAAGAATTTATGCATGGAAAGATTGCTTCGCTATGCTCGCAATGAGGAAAAAATTCTTCGCTCCGCTCAGCATCAAAAGAAACAGACAGAAGGCGCTAATAAATCCGTGTGCTGTGTTTACGCATTTGTTTGGAAAGTTCGCGGGCGCGGCCGTTGCTTACGGTATTTAATAATTGCCAAAATGCAGGGCCATGGTTTTTATGCACCGTGTGGCACAACTCATGCAAAATAATATGGTCGATTAAATGCGCAGGCAAATGCATCAAGTGAATACTCAACGAAATGTCGTTATTCGGCGCACAGCTTCCCCAACACGAGCGGGTGTTTTTCAAGCTTAATTTTCCGTACGAAAACCCGTATTGCTCCGCCAATTCTTTCATCCGCTGCGGCAAAAATTCATGCGCTTCCACTTTCCACGCATGTTCCAATGCCTTGCGAATCACTTCCTGCACTACCGGATCCTTCACGTCGCGGTCTTCCGGATAGAAAATATACACCACTTCGGACGTAATTTTCACTTGTATGTTTTTCCGTTTCTGCGGTTGTAATTGCAGCTTTCGCGCATACGTTTCAAAAGCCGTTTCGGGCGTAAACACCGTCTGGCGATTTTCTTTTTTGAGTTTCAAGCGCTGCATGGAAGTGCGAATCCACAAGGATTTTTCCTGCAAAAAATCCAAGGCTTCTTCGAATGCCACATGATAAGGCATGCTCAGCAGCACATCGTTCTCGCCGCGCACCGTGATTTTCACATGCCTTGCATTATGTACTTTCCGCATGGTAACCGTCCCGAATTGCGGATGCTGCAACTGTTTTTCCACGGTGCCCGATTACTCCTTTTTAAATTCCAATAAGGAGGAAGAAGTGTTTTCTCCGCTTTCTTCGTCCTCTTTCTTAGCCGGCGGTTTCTCTTCTACCGTTTTTTTCTTCCGAAAGAAAGACTGTAAAAGTTCCTTGAAATTATTAAATTCCTCTTGGTAGCTAAATCCCAGTCCACTGCGCTGTCCATTATCGAGGTTATCGGAAAATTGATCGACCGAATGTGTAAATAGTTTCACCCGAAACCTATCTTTTCTATCAATCTTATACTCTACATCCAAATCTCCTGCAAATCCGGAAGAGGAGGTATTTTCCGCATTTCCGACATTCCCGTTAATAAGGAGCCTGTTATTAAAAAATTGCTTGGAGAAAGCAATATCAATCACATCGTTTTGCCCATTCTGCGAAGGCGTATATACAAATCCTACATCCCATGACACACCTAACTGGTTAAGCATGTTGCTAAATTGATTCGACAACATTTCGGTAGCGGTTCCCGTTAAATTTATGTTGGCCGTAACACCCGATTGCTGATCGGGCAAGAAACTGCCAAATGCCAATAGTGATAGAAACTGCCGTATCATTTTTTCTTCGGTATTCAGCGCTGCCTGAACACGAGCGCGGGTTTCCGGATCGACGTTCTGCACATCCACCTTAAAACTCAAAATAGGATTCATGAAATTACCGGTAATAGTAATCGTGCAATCCACAGGCCGCCGGTTCGCCACAGAAGAGGTATCATAAATCAACGTATTGAGTGAAGCTTTTGTTTTATAAACCGCCGAAAGGTCGAGTGTAGTCCGCATTACATTGCCATTAAACATAACGCGCCCGCCTTGTTCCAAATAAAATTTCTTATTGGCAAAGCCCATGTCCTGTATCGTAAATAAATAGTCGCCGCGTTCAATGGTATAATCTCCCAGCACATTAAAAACATCTTTAGCCGGACGCAAGTCAAGCTTAATATTCCCATTGCCGAATGCCTTTATCACATCGCCGGCCCGTTCGTCAAAAACAATCTGTACTTGAGCTTCAGGTGTCGCTTCTATGTTCATGTTTACAATCATATCCGAAGATTTTTTTTCGGTTTTTAATAGTTGATTATAAACATAGCTTTCCTCTTGTTCTTTTGCCGGAGGCTGCACAAAAGTCAATATATTCATTTCTTTCGCCTGCTGTTTCGAATTTACCGGAATAGCAAATACGGTATTTTTCTCTGTCCTCGCCGTAATGTCAAATACCAAATTGGAAGGAGGCCCTTTGATGGTGGCTATTCCGGAAACATAGGCCTTACCATAAAAATTATTGTTATCACGCTCGGTCGTATTCAACACCAGCATATTCTGCGGATATAAAGCTAAATCCAAATTAAAATTCAAAAAATGATGATGAGAAAACGTGGCTGAAAAAATTCCTTTTCCGTTCTGTTCATCACTCATCTCCACATTGCGTAGTATAATCTTGGAAGGCGTAATATCCACCGGGGCAGAAAAATGATAACGCGTATTCAGGAAATCCACCGTGAGCGCCGCATTCTTTAACTGCACATTACTTCCTTTAAGCGTCAATGATTTTATAGGCCCGCTCAAGCCCACCGTGCCCGACAAGTAGCCGTCCACGTCATGCATCAGCCCTGCCAATAACGGATTCAAATGATGTATCCGGAATTGATTAAAAGAGGTTGATATATCTAAATAACGAACGGTCGGCATATAATATCCTGACGTGGCCAACAACTGCCCGTCTTTGTCGTGCAATTTAGCATTCAACAGCAACTGTTTCTGTTCGTTATTCCACCGGCTATGCAGTTCCATCGAACCGAGAGGATTCTTGTTTACATAGATATTTGTCAATGTTAAATCTGTAAAAAAGACCGGTGCGTTGTGTAAATCCATAATCTTTGCTTCCCCAGACATTTTCCCGGTCAAAGAATAACTTGTCTTTTTTAAGAAAGCGTCGAATGTCGCCAATTCAAAGTTACTCCAATTAAGTTGTAGTACATCGCCTGGATTATGTGAAATAGTACCATTCAGCTTCAACTCTTGAGATTGGTTATGCGCCCTCAATCGATTAAAGTGAATAAGGCTGTCCCGGAATACTATTTCCGCAGGGTCGAATTTCCATGTAGAATCGTTCAATACCAAGATTGAAGAAAGTATTTGCAGCGCCACACTATCTTCTAAAAAATTAGTCAACGTCTCTACATATCCTTTACTCGTTCCGGTAGTTTTACGATTATCAAATAATAATTTCGTGTCCATTTGCGCATCTCTGGCATCGAGCGAAATACGGGCATTCAATAGATTTATGCCGAAAAGCTCCATATCGTCCACTTTCAGGTTTGCATTCAACTTTTCCGCATTACTTCCGGCCGATATATCGACTTTGGTTAAAACATTATTTTTATATGCCAGAAAATTACTTTTCAGCTGCAATCGTAAAGAATCCGCAGTATTGAGCACCATCGACAGTTCGCTATTATCGGCAATCACCACCCCCGGAAAGATAGCATTGGTAAGCCCCCGTGTTGTTTTAAAACGGGCATCGAATAAATAATCATGCTTACGCGCGGCTCGTTCCGAATCTTTCATGGGCGGATGTTTCGAGGTATGCCTCTTGTAAGTATCTTTAAGGATGTAATTGAAAAAATACTCCAAGTTATCGCTTCCCGTGTAATCTGCATCTACGATTTCCGAACGTAAGCGGATTTTATAGAGGGAATCTTTCCGGAGGGCTTCCAAACGGCAGGTATCGTAATGTAAGGTTCCTACGGGCCCGGTATAATCCACTCCGGAAACAAGGATATGCCCTTGTCCGTCCAATAGATTGCGCATGTAGTAGTCTATTTCTACTTTTCCACTTACAATCGACAAGGTATCACGGCGGTTGATGTTTAATTCTGTAAGATTGGCGTGTTTAACATCCGCCAGAAAATCGAAATGATAGCGATAGGAAGAATCTGCTTTTTCCGGATTGGCTCCGGCTTCCCCTTTGAACGTGAACTGCAAGTTAGGGTCGTTGCACAGTACGTTTCCCGTAAAAACATTATCGGCATATTTTCCATCCAAGGAAATATTTTGATAATAGTATTGATGAAATTTCATTTCCGACACATAAGCATTGGCATCTACCTTGAAACCTCCTTTCTCGGGAGGCAATATCATGCCTTTTGCTTCTGCCTGTATAGATAGTTCGCCAAATAAATTATTGTTTTTGATTAAAGTCCCTAATAAAAACTCTTTAGTCTTGATATGGCCGCGATACGACAAGCCTTCTTTTTGCACTTCCGCCACGTTCATTTGCATGTCCAATGCTATATCTCCGATAGCCGAACTCAACTTTGCATTCGACACAAAGTCATTATACAAGCCTGTGAAATTTCCGGTAAGATAGACATGTTCAAAAGGCGCCATAAAAGAGAACACGCTATCCGATATGTTGGGCATAATTCCTTTCAGTACTTTCGATAAATCGGACATATGTGTTTTCAGATCCATAATATCCAACGTAATCATCGTTTCCTCAATCTCGGGCAACCCTCTCATACGGAATTTAAACAGCAGATAGGTTCCTCCGCTTTCCGACGCCACGAATAAAGAGTCGCTCCGCAAATTAGCTACTGTTCCCGAAGCAAGGCCATTCAGCCGGATCTTCATATCCGTTTTTTTCACCCCTTTTGCAAAATAGCCGATTGTTTTGGAGGATAAAAAGGCATCTTCAAAATCAGCTTCCATGCGTACTTTTTCCACATAATCCGATAAATCTGCCGCTGATTCATAATTCATGGCATAATGTTTCAAGAACAACTTCGAATAATCATCCATCAACACTACGTTATGCAACATGGCCCGAGTACTGCAAATATATGCATCAGCCCTTAACCGTTGCAAGCGGTAGCCGCTCTTTTCCTCAAACTGCAAGCGGCCAATCCGGAAAAACAAGGTATCTTGTGCTAAGCGAATATTATCGATATTAATATTGATATTCCGGACATCCAGGTTCTTAAAATTAATGACAGAATCCTTGTCCGGCGCCGGTTTCCGATTATTAACAAAGGTAAATCGAAAATCACTCAACCCTAAGGCCGTTACGCGTATATCCCACGGCTTCTTCTCTTTTTCGCGAGCCGTATCCGCCTCGCTGCGTAAAGAAGCCAAAACGTCTTTTATATTAGTGGATGTAGCTGTATTGTAGAGGTTAAACGTACCGCTATACAATTTTACCGAACTAAACCGGATTTTCTTTCTGGAAATATTGGCACTGGATAAAGACACGGCCACCTGATGAACGGATAACAAGGTGTCGCCTTGGGTGCCCTGTACAAATACATCGTCAACAATTAAGCGGTTGAAAAGAGAATAGTGCACTCCTCCGACAGATACCTTTGCCTGCTCGTTTAAACGCTCCGATATCATTTCGGTAAAATAATGAACCAACGCCGTTTGCACCGAGGGGATTTGCACTATCAAAGCAAGGATTACCGGCAAAGAAATCACTACAATGCCCAATGTAACAAGTATTTTCCGAATCGTTTTAATACGCTTTCTTTATTTTCGTCAAAATTACACTAAATTTACACATTGTACAAAAAAAGTAACAGGCATAATCATTGTATTTTATTATAGTTTTTTTTTAAGATGTCGAAACAGCGGAAGAAAATATATCACCTCCATTTAAGCAATATGCACTCGGGCGGGCGTTCTTACGGATACGCCGGAAAGAACAAAATATATGTCGATGGAGGCATCCCCGGCGAAATGGTAAATGTTTCGTTAGAGCGTTCGCAACGGGCTTTTCGAGTGGGTAATATCAACGGTATTGACGAGATATCGATACACCGCATTGTCCCGTTTTGCGAGCATGCCGGCTGGTGCGGCGGCTGCAATTGGCAACACATGGATTATCCGGCACAACTGCATTGGAAAAAACAACTATTGCTCGACGCCCTGAAAAAGTACGAAATCGAAACGCCCGAGGTTCCTGCTGTAATTGGCAGCCCACAACTGTTGGCCTACCGTAATAAAGCCGAATATGCCTTCAACGATGCTTGCCGGATATCGCCCGAAAACACTACAACCTGCGCCGGCATCGGTTTCCACGCAGGCGATTCGCGCGATACAGTGTTCGATATCCATCAATGTTATCTTCTTCCGGAACCGGCACATTCCATTGCTTTAAAAGCAAAACAGACAGCATTAGAAAAGCTATTACCGTTTTACAATTATCACGGCCGAAGCGGCCTATTGCGCCATCTTACTCTTCGCACGACAAGTATGGGAGACCTGATGCTCATCCTTGGCATTACACGGGATGACGAACGTATAATGGATTTTATAAACCAACTATTGTCGGACTTTCCCGAAATCACTTCGGCCTATTATGCGATAGTGGAATCTTCCGGGCAGGGACTGCATCAAGACGCCTTGCATCATGTGTCCGGGAAAAGATATTTGACCGAACAATTGGGCGCGCTCTCTTTCCGTATCAGCCCGACATCTTTCTATCAGCCGAATCCGTTGCAAGCCGCTGCCGTTTATAAACAAGTCAAAGAATTTGCCCAATTGAGCGGAAAGGAATTAGTGTATGATTTATATACCGGTATCGGAAGCATTGCTTGCTACATAGCTCCTCAGGCCGGGAAAGTGATCGGGATTGAAGGCAATAGCGGTGCGATTGACGATGCTATATACAATGCCCGCCTAAACAATATTGAAAATACTTATTTTTTAACGGGCGATATTCTGCAAACGTTTACTCCTTCATTTGTTGAAGCGCACGGGAAACCCGACGCGATCATATTAGACCCGCCTCGCTCCGGCACCCTGATTGAAATAAAAAAGACGATACTGCAAGCAGCACCGCCAAAAATCGTGTATGTAAGTTGCAATCCTGTTTCGCTGGCATGGGATTTAAAACAACTTTGCGAAAATTACGTTGTTACAGCCATTCGGGCTTTCGACATGTTTCCGCATACGCATCATGTGGAAACGGTGGTTTTATTAAGGAATAAAAGTAGCGCCGTTCAGCAAATCCTCTAATGTTTTATTTCCCAAGTATTCTTTCACTTCTCCGGAAAGTTTAGAGGCTACTCCGCCCATCAGGCAATTTCCAAACGGGCAGACTGCTTTTCCCCGGGGGCATTCCGACATAGATACAGGGCCTTCTATCATTTCGTAGAGCGCCAACATATTGATATCTTTAGGTTCTTTTATCAAAATAAACCCTCCGGACGGGCCTTTATAGGAGTTCATCAAGCCCTTTTTTACCAATATTTGCAGAACTTTCGAAGCATGATTCTTCATGATATTGCCTTTTTCAGCAATCGCTTCAAGGTTCACCGGATCTTTTGAGTGGGCTACAATTACCAAAGAGTGAACCCCTATGATAAAAGCTTCTGAGAAATTAATGATAGCAGCCATATTTTGTGCTCTTAGTTTTTACATGAATTAGTATTTAAATACCTATTTAAAAAAAGTATAAACTAAAGTAAATGCTTATTCAAACTTCTTTGATAAATAGATAGCCTATAATAAAAACACACCGAGTATAATAGTAGCTATTATACTTGGGTGTTAAATTTTTAAACAGGTCTTCTTTCTAATTAGGTTATTGAGTGACCTCGACAGGATTCAAACCTGTAACCTTCTGATCCGTAGTCAGATGCTCTATTCAGTTGAGCTACGAGGCCGGATATAGCTGAAAAATATCTATTCTCCAGCTAATTCTTTTGCTACCGTACCAAATTTCTTTTCTTTGATACGGGCTTTTTTACCGGTTAAGTTACGTAAATAATATATACGTGCTCTGCGTACTTTTCCGGCTTTATTTAACTCAATACCTTCAATGAACGGTGAAAAAAGAGGGAAAATACGCTCTACACCTACTCCATTCGACATTTTACGCACTGTAAATGTTTGTGTCGTTCCTGTTCCTTTGCGTTGGATACAAACCCCACGAAATTTCTGCAAACGCTCTTTGTTTTCTTCTTTGATGCGATAAGTTACCGTTACCGTATCACCTGCTTTGAAAACAGGATATTTTTTTTGTTCGCCTGCAAAAGCTTGTTCTGCAATCTTAATTAAGTCCATTTCTTCTCTGTTTTAGCGCAACATTGCCGGTTTTATTACTCATTGCAAGAGGTTGCTTTCTTGTTTGGGGCTGCAAAGGTAATTGTTTTTCCAAAACTTACAAAACAATTTTCAAAAAATCGCATTAAATTTAACGGGCCCCTTATTATTCTTTCGCTTTCAAGCGGTCTCCCGTATTGTCAACAATCGAACGGCACCAGTTCTCGGGATGCGGTGGCTGCGCCGGAAAAGCAGGTTGACCGTATTTGTTACGTTCAAACTGTCCGTCCTTTTCTTTTTTGATGTTGCCATCCATGTATTTTACCAGCAAGTAACGGTCTAAGTATTTCCAGTTGGCCACTAAA
Organism: Bacteroidales bacterium; assembly: GCA_031551045.1. GTDB lineage: Bacteria > Bacteroidota > Bacteroidia > Bacteroidales > UBA932 > JAVBOD01. Next base: position 1,589 of record JAVBOD010000002.1, on the reverse strand, counting down.
TCTTCCGCTGTACGTACCGAATATTCCGTCAAATATTCCATAGCTCCCTGTATATTTTGTTGTTTATACATATCGAGCGCTTTGGCATCGATTTGCTTAAGTTCCTCCGCTTTGGCATATTCCCATGATTGCTGCATCTTTATTATATCGGAGCTTATCGCATCGTAGCGCAGATAGGCAAATTGCGTCACGCGGGTAAATGTCCAGAACGCCGATGTTTCGGAATAGGTAAGCAAGTCGCCATTACCCACGGCATAACTTTCAGGGACACGGGTAGCGCTGCAATATATCGGGGTTAGGGCTGAGGTAGCGGCATCGTCCACGCCAAACCACAAAATACCTCCGATAGGATTAGGCAACCAGCTGCGTCCTTGAGCTACATACCACCAACCGGTTTGTTGGGTGGCAATAGCTCGTTCGTGTACATAGGTCTGGCCATCTACCTTAAAGTTCATCGGACGCCAACGGTAAGGTAGCTTGTAAGGGCCTGCTCCGATATCATTGGTCATATCTAAATCGGTACCTTCATAATGGTCGCGCATAGCGGCTGCCACATCGTGCATGTCTAATTTGCGTTCGGGTTTTACGTATAAGGGCATACGGTTGGTTAAATCATAGCCTTTGGCATACTCTACGAAGGGCGCCATTTCATTTGTAAACATGTTGAAAAAACTCCAAACACGGGCTTCGCAGCCGCGGGCACCACTAAAAGTCATCGGGGCATATACATCCGAAAAGCTAAATTCGGTGTCTTTTCCTTCGAACCATTTCATGGAGCGGGCAAAGCTAATCACATCGTGAGCATATACCACTTCTACTGCCGGTTCAAAAATTTTGGCAATATTTTTAGAACTGATGGATGTTTTCTTATTTTCCAAAGGGAATGTACGGATACGCGCTTGATTGGCGTGGGCCGAAATGTAACCGTCGGGAATGCGGACAGCTACCCATACGGCGCCTTTGTTTCCGGGTACTTTACCAATCATTTCCAGAATCCACACTTCGTTCGGGTCGCCGATGGAGAATGATTCGCCGCTGGAATAATAACCATATTCCGCTACAAGGTCTGTCATCACTTTAATCGCTTCGCGGGCGGTTTTCGAACGTTGCAAAGCCACATAAATCAAGCTGCCGTAATCCATAATGCCGGTCGAATCGCCCAACTCGTGGCGTCCGCCGTAAGTAGTTTCACCTATCACGACCGAATGTTCGTTCATGTTGCCGATTACACGGTAGGTTTCCGGAGCTTCTTTAATTTCTCCCAAGTATTTTCCGGTGTCCCATTCATAAATTTTACGCATGGTGCCGGGAGCATGCTTTCCTCCCGCCCAAAAATACAATTCACCGTAAAGTGTGTGTGAATCGGCAGAATAGGAAATAAATGTAGAACCATCTTTCGATGCGCCTTTAGTAACCAATAAGTTGGTACAAGCGTATGTATTTACAGCCGATAGAAGCAAGTAGGCTGCTGTAAACAATAAGATTTTCTTCATAATGTTATTTTTTAATCGGAATACTCCACTATATGCAAACCGGTATTCCGTAGTTATTTACTGATTTACTTTTGAATGTTCGGCAATTCCAGGCCG
>JAVBOD010000077.1:0-46063 GCA_031551045.1 Bacteroidales bacterium | reverse complement strand
GAGATTGCTTCGCTTTGCTCGCAATGACGAAAAACTTATCAAATTTGGTAATTCTAAACACCTGTAGAAAATACTTCCGGTGCTTATTTCTCTTTCATATCCGCTTTCGAAAGAGAAACATCTTCTATGCGTTTCCATTTTCCCTGCTGAAATTGTAAGCCGTCCAGCATTTCGCTGGGAACATAAAAGCGCGGATCATCGGACAGCTCCGGCCGTTGGGGCATCAAGCGATTATACACTATCATCCGGAGGGAAGGGATGTAACGTAAAAAAAACTGAGCGCCGGCCATGTATTCAAAAATCAGCCGACTTGCCGGCATCTTCTTATCATCAAAAACAGCCGCTCCAAATACAGGTCTTCCGTCATTGAACGACAACACATCAATACTTTTTTTATAAGTAATCGAGTTATTAAAATCGAAGCCTAATAACATATAGTAAGTATTCCCGTTAATTTGCCGTTCTACCATTTGATAATAAAGCATGCCATACCAATCGGGAGCCTTGAAAATAGCCTGTTCCAAACTATCGTGCTCGCTCTTGCCGTCGTGTAACACCATGACGCATGTTGAATCTTTCTCCCGCCATTGCATGATAGCGTAATATTTATAACGTCCCCACACTGTAGGAATACTCCATGTAAACAAACGCACAACGCCGTTTTCCGAAGCCACTTTTCCCATGTATGGAATCGAATCAAAAGCATAATTCATTCCGCGATCTTGCTGTAACGCCTGTTGAAAAGACGATGCAAAATGCTCCATCAATAGTAATCTTTTGGGGACCTCTTTTGTGGCATATGTTTGTTCCATTAGCATTTTCAAACTATCACGGCAAGCATCAAAGGTCTGTGCTTGTGTGCCGGATATGCTAACGAAAATTATAAAAACAGCTATAAAAAATCTTTTCATAGTCGTAGTTCAACGATTAATTTCAGGCCAAAGGTACAGAAATAGCCTCAAAAATAGCTCTTTCTATAAAAAAAACTTTTTTTATAATCTTTCTTAAAGAAATACATTTATCTGATAATCAGTATCATATAAACTACAGATAAGTGAAAGGGCGGAAATGTTCATTATTTGTTAGATATTTTTTCTGAAACTTGTTGGAATATCTAATGAATACACTATATTTGCATCACTTTTGTATATCAAAAAAAAGATAAAGAACAATTAAAACTTTATTTATTAAATTAAAAAACAAAAACTATGAACAAAGCTGAATTGATTGATGCTATTGCTAAAAAAGCTGGCATGACTAAAGTTGACGCTAAAGAAGCGTTAGACGGATTTATTGCAGTTACTAAAGCTGCTTTGAAGAAAGGTGACCGCGTAGCCTTGGTTGGCTTCGGTTCTTTCTCTGTTTCAAAACGTAGCGCTCGCACCGGCCGCAATCCTCGCACTGGCGCTACTATCAAAATCGCTGCTAAAAAAGTAGTGAAATTCAAAGCTGGAGCAGAACTTAGCGCAGCCGTTAAGTAATCAAAGCTTCTTACAAAGAACGGAAAAGGAGGACATATTGTTCTCCTTTTTTTATAGGTAAAAATGGTATGTCTTGTATTCGTATCGTGTGGTTTTCTTGTTTACTATTATTAATAGCCGGCACCGCGTCGGCTCAAAAACATATTACACTAAGCGGATATACGCGGGATAAGCTGAATAGCGAAGCTCTTCCGGGCGTTTACATTCAGCTAAAAGAATTACAACGAGGCATTGAAACAAATAAAGAAGGATTCTTTACACTATCTATCCCCGCCGGCATTTATACTATAGAAGCAAAACTACCCGGGTACGATTTTTTTTCAAGAACAATGCCGATGAGTGTTGACACGCTTCTCAACATCACCATGGAGCTCAACGCGAATCTTTTAAATGAGGTAACTATTTCATCGGAACACCCGAATATAAATATCCGGCGTAGCGAGATGAGTGTAGAAAAACTCAACATTCAACAAATCAAAATAATTCCGGCTCTTTTCGGCGAAGTAGATATTATAAAAGCAATACAACTATTGCCCGGGGTGCAATCGACCAGCGAAGGCTCCTCGGGATTTAGCGTACGCGGAGGCAGCCCCGATCAAAATTTAATTTTATTTGAAGATGCAACGGTTTATAACGCTTCGCACCTCATGGGATTTTTCTCCATTTTCAACAATGATGCCGTACAAAACGTAACGCTCTACAAAGGCGATATTCCCACTATTTACGGCGGCCGGTTATCCTCTTTACTGGATGTCTCGTCGCGCAGCGGAAATAATGAGTTCGGCGGAGCGGCCGGCATCGGATTAATTGCAAGCAGGCTGATGTTGGAGGGCCCCATCGTAAAAAATAACGCTTCGTTTCTAATTGCCGCTCGCCGCACCTATGCCGATATTTTCTTAGGATTATCATCAAATGAAGATTTGTATGACGTGTCTTTATTTTTTTATGATTTGAATGCACAAATCCAAGGAAAAATCAATGCTAAAAATTACCTGTCGTTCACCGGATATTTAGGCCGCGATAAATATGGCGGAAACGACACGGGAATGGACTTTGGCAATAAAACCTTCTCCTTGCGGTGGAAACATTTATTTTCCGAAAAATTGTTTATGCATCTTGAACCTATCGGCTCCCATTATAATTATAAAATGACGGCAAATTCTCCCAGTATCAAAGGAGAGTGGGAATCCGGCATCGTAGAATATGGCTTAAGAGATGATTTTACGTATATCCCGGACAAACTATCAACCTTCAAATTCGGCTACAACAGTACCTTCCAGCAATTCCGGCCCGGTAATGCCGTTGGAACGATAGAAGGAAAATCGACTCCCTACAGAATCGATATTGCCAAGCAAAAGGCGTGGGAAAATGCTTTATATTTCCACCATCAACACACCTTCTTCCATAAATGGACTATTAAATACGGCTTGCGGTACACGCGTTTCGACAATATCGGCCCAACGACTAATTATATTATCGACAATAATTATACATTAATCGACTCCGTAACAATCCGTAAAGGTGATTTTTATAATACTTATCATGGTTTAGAACCTCGGGCGGGAATGGTATATGTATTTAATGAGGCTATTTCTGTAAAAGCATCTTATTCCCGGACTATACAATTTCTTCATCTATTAAGTATGTCCACTTCCGGTTCTCCGTTAGATGTCTGGGTACCGTCTAATCCTACGATAAAACCTCAATCATCGCAACAATTTGCAGCAGGTGTATTTAATAATTTTTTCGATAATCTCTTAGAAACGTCCCTGGAGATTTACTACAAAAAACTGGACAACGTCATTGACTTTAAAGACCATCCTCAAGTACTGGGGAATGATATTATAGAAACGGAAATCCGCATGGGAAAAGGAGAAAGTTATGGAATAGAGTTCATGCTCCGGAAAAACACCGGCAAGCTTGCCGGATGGTTTAGTTATACCTATTCACGATCATTCCGTACCATCCCTGCCATCAATAAAGGAGAAGCATATTCGGCCCCTTACGATCGCCCCCATAATATAAATATCGTATTGTCCTATACATTTAACCGGCGCCTCACCGCCTCGCTCAACTGGGTGTATGCTACCGGACAACCGGTAACGTTTCCTGAAGCGCGTTATCAATTCGGCGACGATTTCATTCCGGTTTTTACGGCACGTAACACCTACCGCATGCCCGACTATCACCGCATGGATGCTTCGGTAAACATACAATTGGGCGACTTGCAAAAAAAGAGCAAATGGAAACACGAGTTAAATATTTCCGTTTACAATCTTTATTGGCGTAAAAACCCATGGACTATTAATTATCGAACGGAAAACCTTTACATTAACGATATGGAAGTAAGTTCTCAATACGCTCAAATGACCTATCTGTTCGGAATAGTGCCCTCTATCACTTATAATATTTCGTTCAACCAATGAGAAATTACCTACTATCTTTTCTTTTCCTGACGGGTATGGCAGCGTGCACGGAACGCATGGATATTTCTACCGATAATCCGACTCCCCGCCTTGTTATCACAGGATATATCACGACCGAAAAGGCCGAACATATTATACAGGTAAGCCGAACGGTAGGTTATTTCGGGCATGAATCACCTAAGCTGTATAGCAATGCCTCCGTAAAAATTAATAATATTCCTTTAAAAAATTTAGAAAACGGAAACTACTGCACGGCTCCCGATTTTTATGGGAAACCCGATTCTACTTACAAATTAGAAGTATGGGTAGATTTTGACGAAGATGGAGAAGACGAATATTATACGGCCAGCGCCACCATGCCTTCGTATCCTGTTCTTGATTCCGTATCCTTCATAAAAATCACCGGCAATAAGCCTTATTGGTTCGCGCTGGTGCATTTCCGGGATGTTCCGGGCCCTAATCATTACGGGGCACACCTGTACCTTAATCGCGTCGATGTTCCTCCTCTTAAATACAGTAAAAATATTCCGCATTACTTTCTGAACCCTTTTAATGAAAGGGCTGCAGAAGGCGACAATATTGTTTTTCCGACATATGTGATTCAAGAAGAAATGAATTGGATAAATGATGAAAAAATAATGTTGCACCGGGGAGATACCATCATGCTGGAATTAAATTTACTATCGCCCGAATATTTTGAATTTATCCGCACGGCAAAAGAAGAAATAGAAGGAGGAAATCCTTTATTTGCAGGCCCTCCGGCCAATGTTCCCGGCAATATCAGCGGTAATGCGTTAGGAATTTTCGGAGCTTATACCGTAAGTCGCGCTTACACTATTTTCCCCTGAACAACATCGGATTAAACAGGTGTAAAAACACGAAATACAACCAGGCGGCCTTCGTAGAAGGCAATAGTAAAGTGCAAGCCCAATGATTCGTTGAGCGACCCTTTCCACCACGAGTCCAATAATGCCTCGTGCAACGGGTATTTTAATCCATCCAAGGTAACACGGGTTTGCGGAGTGAGTGAAAAAATGGAAACCTGTTGCCCCGGAACACTTTCGAAAGTTGTTGTTGTATGGATAGCCGTAAATATACCGTAATCGGTAATCATTTCCACCTGCATTTTTTCCGCATAGTCGGCCAACAAGGAAATATTCGCAACAACATGGTCTTCCCGCAAGCCGGTAGCGCCTAAAATAGTTATTTGACGGATGTTGTTTTCTTCACAAAAGCAGACCGCTTTCGTAAGATCATTTATTTCCTGACTGGACACTTGATGTAACCTATCGGCAAAGCGCTCTTTAGTCGCATTGCTCACACTGTCGAGGTCGCCGACAATGTAATGCGGCTCCATCCCATGAGCTAATAATTTTTCTGCGGCCCCGTCACAACAAACAATCGTTTGCGCTTCATGGAGTTTTTGCAAGGCATAAGGATGTTGCGGGAAAACTCCGTCTGCTAATATTACGACCGGCCGGTTGAGTATTTTATTTTTTGCTGTTGTCATTTTTCAATATTTTACAAAGTTAGCAAAATTAGTTGCGGTGAAAAATTTCTTGTATTTTTGCAGCTCCTTATCATCAATAAAAAATGAAAGAAAAAATAAAACAAAGCATACATGCGGTGTTTCAGCCTAAGTTTTTTACGCTCATACGTAAAAAACAATACGACAAGGCCACCTTTTTATCCGACCTTACAGCCGGTATTATTGTGGGAATTGTAGCTATCCCCTTGGCCATTGCTTTTGGTATTGCTTCGGGAGTAAGCCCCCAACAAGGTATTATTACCGCTATTATTGCCGGGTTCATCGTATCTTTTCTGGGCGGAACGAATGTACTGGTAGGAGGGCCTACCGGAGCATTCATGGTTATTGTATATGGCATCGTGACTCAATATGGTTTCAACGGACTCATTATAGCCACTATATTAGCGGGCATCATGTTAATACTAATGGGTATTTTACGCTTGGGCAACGTCATTAAATTTATTCCCTATCCTATTATTGTTGGTTTCACCAGCGGTATTGCCGTCGTTATTTTTTCGTCTCAAATAAAAGATTTCTTCGGGCTCAACATGGCCGAAGTACCTTCGGAATTTGTGGATAAATGGGTGGCTTATTTCAAAAATTTCGGTTCTGCGAACCTACTTGCAACGCTTGTAAGTGTTGTTTCCGTTGCTATTATTTTCATATGGCCCCGTTTCAATAAAAAAATTCCGGGCTCCTTGATTGCCATTATCCTTACGACGATAGTGGTGGCTGTATTTAAGTTAGACATTCCTACCATCGGCAGCAAATTTCCTGAATTAGCCGGCGGAACACCCCTCCCCTCTCCGCAAATGCCGAGCATCGATGCAAAGGCCGTGCGTATGCTCATTCAACCGGCTTTTACGATTGCCATGTTGGGCGCTATCGAATCGCTACTGGCAGCCATGGTGGCCGATGGTGTAACCGGAAAAAAACATCATTCCAACACCGAGTTGATTGCACAAGGCATCGCTAACGTGGTAACTCCGATTTTCGGAGGGATTCCTGCTACCGGAGCTATTGCCCGCACCATGACCAATATCAACAATGGCGGGAAGACGCCCGTTGCCGGGATGATTCATGCCGTTGTACTGTTACTCATTTATTTTTTCCTGATGCCGTTGGCCGCTAATATTCCCCTTTCGTGCTTAGCCGGTATTTTAGTAGTAGTGGCCTACAATATGAGCGAGTGGCATTCATTCAAAGCGCTGTTAAAAAATCCGAGGGCAGATGTGATTGTTCTCTTAGTGACATTTTTCCTTACGGTATTTTTAGATCTTACCATTGCTATCGAATTCGGATTATTGATGGCGGTTTTCCTTTTCTTGAAGCGTGTTTCCGAAACTTCACATATCTCTGTTATCGATACGGAAATTGCAGCCACTGAAAAAGACGAGGATGACAAGGCCGAATCATTGAATATTCCCGATGGAGTGGAGGTTTATGAAATTAACGGCCCTTTCTTCTTCGGATTAGCCAACAAATTTAATGAAATAGAACACACGATTCCTTCAAAACGCCCGAAAGTACGTATTATCCGCATGCGCAAAGTTCCTTTCATTGATTCTACCGGCTTGCATAATCTCCGCAACCTATGGTTACGTTCGAAACAGGAGAAGGTACAAATCATCCTGTCGGGAGTTAATAACGAAGTTTTCGCTACCTTAGAAAAAACGGGATTTGCCAATGAATTAGGACGAGATTTTATTTGCAGCCACATTAACATAGCGTTGGAAAAGGCAGAGGCCATCATGAAAACATCCTAAGTTTTTGTTAAGCAATCTTTTTTTCACTACATTTGTAGTATTATACCAAAGAAAATATGATGAAGCGTTTATTGTTGAGTAGCTTGTTCTCGCTATTAATATTATGTGGATTTGCCCAGACGAACACCGGCACGTTGATTAGCGCCGATGAGAAAGCCCCTAAATTTGCCATGCCGATTCTTATTGTAGCCCCGGATGCACGAGCCGCGGGTATGGGAGATATAGGAGTAGCCACTTTACCATCCATCAATGCGCAAAATTGGAATGCCTCTAAATATATTTTCATGGAACCGATGGCAGGCGCTTCTTTCTCTTATGTTCCCTGGTTGCGGAATATAGGCTCATCAAACATTAATTTACTATATCTGACCGGTTATTATAAATTTGCCAAAAATCAATCGATAGGCGCATCTTTTCGCTACTTTTCGTTAGGTGATTTAAGTTTTTTAGACCAAAACGCGAACTTTATCCAGACGAGCAACCCCAATGAATTTGCCGTTGATGTATCTTACGCCTTGCAGTTGGGCGAATATTTCTCGGCAGGCGTTGCATTTCGTTATTTGCGTTCCGATTTAACAGGCGGCTTTTTCGATCCACAGTCTGTTACATTGACGGCTGCTAATGGTTTTGCCGGCGATATTGGGTTCTACTATCAAAGTTATCAAGGAGGAACTGTCAGCTATACTGCCGGTTTCGGAATTTCCAACATGGGTACGAAAATGAGCTATGCCAACAACACCGGCGACGATAGCTATTTTTTACCCACGACCATGCGGCTTGGCGGCGGCTTAGCCTGGCAACCGGACCAAAGAAATAAACTGAACTTCAATTTAGAACTCAGCAAATATTTAGTGCCTACGCCTCCCGAACGCGATAGCGATGGAAACATTATAGCCGGAATGGACGACAATGTGAATCCGATAACAGGGATGATACAATCTTTTTACGACGCCCCGGGCGGTTTTAAAGAAGAATTACGTGAGATTATGGTCGGTATAGGTACAGAATATTCTTATCTCGGCTTTTTCAACGCTCGCGCCGGATTTTTCTATGACGCCAAAAACCCCAATCATCAATATGTTACCATAGGAGCCGGCGTTCGCTACCAATCGTTAATGCTCGACTTGTCTTATTTAATTCCTATTACCGCCGGATTCCAAAATCCTTTAGCAAACACCATACATGTAACGTTATCGGCCACCATTAATGGAAAATAATTTCCATTACTACCATGTAATCAAAAACAAAATATATGAAACGTGCCCTAATAATCTTAGCAACAGGAGTAGCTATGGCTGCATTTACGAGTTGTACTCAAAAATCAAATAACCCTTTTTTATCCGAATACAAAACACCGTTCGGAGTTCCGCCTTTTAACGAAATCAAACCGGAGCATTACCTTCCGGCAATGGAAGAAGGCATCAAACAACATGAAGCGGAAATTGCCGCCATTGTGAACAATAAAGAAACGCCTACGTTTGCCAACACTATCGAGGCTTTCGAATACAGCGGCGATTTGTTGAACCGCGTTACGGCCGTATTTTTCAATGTAAAAGAAGCCGATGCCACGCCGGTAATGGACTCCATTGCAGGTGTTGCCATGCCGATGGTCACCAAACACGGCGACAATATCTGGCTGAACGCCGGATTATTTGCCCGCGTAAAACAGGTGTACGAACAACGGGAATCGTTGAACCTACATAACGACCAACTACGGTTAGTAGAAAAAATTTACAAAGGGTTTGCCCGTGGCGGCGCCAATTTGGATGCCGCACAACAAGCGCGCTTACGCGAGATTAATGAACGCCTGTCGGTACTTGAACTTAATTTCGAAGCCAACGTACGTGCCGAAACAAACGCTTTCCAATTAGTGCTTGAGAACAACGCCGATTTGGCCGGATTGCCCGCATCGCTCATTGCCGCCGCCGCACAGGATGCCAAGGATAGAGGCATGGATGGGAAATGGGTATTCACGCTGGACAAACCCAGCATCATGCCTTTCCTGCAATACGCCGAAAACCGCGCACTCCGCGAAAAAATAATGACCGGTTACTTGATGCGCGGCGACCGCAACAATGCCAACGACAATAAAGCAAACATCGTGGAGCAAGTGTCGCTACGCGCCGAAAAAGCGCAATTACTGGGCTATCCCAGCTATGCCGCTTATGTTATCGACGAGAAAATGGCCAAAACACCCGAACGGGTAAACGCATTCCTTGCCGAGTTGTGGACACCGTCGCTCCATCTTTCCAAGAAAGAAGCCGCCGACATGCAAGCCATGATTAAATCCGAAGGAAAAAACTTTACCTTGGCATCGTGGGATTGGAGCTACTATGCCGAAAAAATCCGCAAACAACGCTACGACCTCAACGAAGACGAACTGCTGCCGTATTTCAAACTGGAAAATGTGTTGCAAGGCGCTTTCGATGTAGCCAACAAATTATATCATATCACGTTCACCCCTTTATCGAATGTACCTGTTTACCATCCGGAAGCTACGGTTTACGAGGTAAAAGATGACAAAGGCGCCCTGGTGGGCATTCTCTATTTCGATTTCTTCCCGCGCCCCACAAAAGCAGTCGGCGCATGGATGACGGAATTCCGCACACAACACCGCACACAAAAAGGCGAAGATGTACGTCCGGTGGTGTCTATTGTATGTAACTTTACCAAGCCTGTCGGCGACAAACCCGCACTATTGAATATTGATGAAGTAGAAACACTTTTTCATGAATTCGGCCACGGTTTGCACGGATTGCTTTCGCAGAATACTTACCGCAATATATCGGGCACCAACGTGCCTACCGATTTTGTAGAACTGCCTTCGCAAATAATGGAAAACTGGGCGGTACATCCCGACGTGCTGAAACTATATGCCAAGCATTACGAAACCGGCGAAGTGATTCCCGATGCACTGATTGCTAAGATGGAAAAAAGCGCAAAATTCAATAAAGGTTTCGAAACGGTGGAAAATATTGCCGCGTGCATGCTCGATATGGCTTACCACAGCCGTACGACAACCGCACCTATTGCCGACGTGGATAAATTTGAAAAACATTTATTGGACAGCATCGGCCTGATTCCGCAAATTCCGCCGCGCTACCGCAGCACGTATTTCAAACATCCGTTTACCGGAGGCTACACGGCCGGTTACTACAGCTACTTGTGGTCGCAAGTGCTGGATGCCGATGCGTTTTCCGCTTTTATTGAAACGGGCGATGTGTTCAACCAGACATTGGCCGAATCGTTCCGTAAAAATGTATTGGAACGCGGCGGCAGCGAAGAACCGATGGAGCTGTACAAAAAATTCCGCGGCGCAGAACCGCAGCCGGCAGCCATGATGAAACGCAACGGGATGATTGAATAAACCTATTACTGTTGATTTGCTTATCAAATAACCAAATCAATAAATCAACAGATGAACAGCATACGTATAGGTAACGGATACGACGTACACCGCCTGGCCGAAGGTTACGACCTTTGGCTGGGCGGTATTAAAATAGAGCACTGCAAAGGCTCGCTCGGCCATTCCGACGGCGATGTGTTGATACACGCTATTTGCGATGCGCTGTTAGGAGCTTTGGCGCTACGCGACATCGGCGTGCATTTTCCCGATACCGACCCTTCGTTGAAAGGCATAGATAGTAAAATATTACTTAAAAAAACCGTTGGCTTAATCCGCGAGAAAGGCTATGAAATCGGGAATATCGACAGCATCATCTGCCTGCAACAACCGAAGATTAAAGAATGTATTCCGGCGATGCAAACGACCTTAGCCGGCGTGATGCAGATTCCTTGCGAGCATATTTCCATCAAAGCCACCACCACCGAAAAATTAGGATTCGTAGGACGGGAAGAGGGTGTGGCTGCTTATGCCGTTGTGCTGTTGTACCAAAACTAACAAACTTGTTTTTAGTTTGGAAGTTTCCAAAAAAGCACTACCTTTGCACTCCCAAAACGGGGAAATAATTGGCGCGGTAGCTCAGATGGTTAGAGCGCATGATTCATAATCATGAGGTCTCCGGTTCAATCCCGGATCGCGCTACGAGAGGTAAGTATATTAAAATACTTGCCTTTTTTCATGCCTTACCACATTATTTTTACCGATGAGACCCTCGTCTTATTCCCGTTCCAAGTTCTTAGGATATATAAGCCCCGTTTCAATTGCGAGAACGAGATTTGCATAAAGGTAGTATTTACCGTTCCCTGTATTTCCTTCACCAGTGTCCCCGACAAGGAATATAGTTGCGTCAAACTGATACCTTCGGGATTCTCGATATCCAACAAGCCGTTTATGCCATCGAAACTATTCCAATACATCTTTACAGGATTGCCATTTTCTTCTTCCGCAATAAAAACACGTTGCTCGTCTTTAATCTCCGGATTACTCTGCGAAACAGTCTTTAAGGTTATATATCCGGTCCTTTTAAGGAGTAACGAGTCGCCACTAACAATGGCGCTACCCGAGCCGTTGACCACACTCCATAGTAGCTTTTGATTGGTTGCATCGGACGGAACAACCGTTGCCGTAAGGTGAATTTTTCCCTCTGTAATCGGAATAATATCCGGCACTGTAATAGTTACATCCGTAACATCTATATATTTAACCGTAAAAGAAATAGTTTCCCCCGCCGAGGAAATATTCAAAATAGAAATACTCTGGTCCGGCGTACCATCTGTTAGAAAAGCATATGGATTCGTACTTGCATTGAATGATGTACGTCCCACATCCGCACTATAATTGGCACTCAGCGGTAAGCCATCCGACAAAGGAGCGCCATTCGGCCTGAAAATATATACTTCGTCAAAAACAGTAGTTGCATCATAATTAGCATTGCCATTGAAATTCGTATTGATTCTATAAATCAACAAACCCGGGTTCGGGATGGAACTTTCAAAACCACTTACCGGTTTTTTACGATATTCTACTACATAATATTCTTTTTGAGTGCCGGGAATGGGAATTTTATAACAATTATTAGTATCCGAAGAATTTACCGGATGTAGCGTGTATGTTCCGGAAGAAGTAATCATAGGAATCTCGTTTATCCAATTACCATACTTATATTTCATATACGCCCCCATGTGTTGCGGGGGTGTTTTATTTAAACCCATAACATCCCATGTGTAAACAGGGTCGAGGTTTCTGTTGCCGTCGTCATAATGATATAAATCCGGAGCCCCGAGCGCATGAAAAGTTTCATGGCATAAGGTACTAATACTTAAGCCATCATCCGGAATAAAAATATAATCGGATACCCGCTTCCCATTTATAGAAGCATTCGCATAAGACATTACCCAACGATGGGGCCATAATAGGTCGTTCCAATCCCCTGTTCCACCGGTAACAATAATAGTTATATTATCTACTTTCCCGTCGTTATTCATATCTATATTCAAACTCGTTGGTACGGTAATGCTATTCACCGCATTTTTTATTAGAGTTTGCTCGCGGACACCCCTTTCGTAATCGGTTTTATATCCACTCGGATTAGTAACCACATTATAGGGTTGATAATAGGCCCGGGGTTGATTGTCTTTGTAAGACATTACCGTATTGCCGGCCGCCGCCGGATAATAAGTAGATGGAATGGTTATCTGTCCGTAAGATACTTCTTCGTAATAAGCCTGCATGGATGTTCCCGGGGCAATGAAAATGTTATCATATACACCTAATGGCAAAAACGGAGTATCCGCATCATCATTGAAACGGATGAATATCACAATATTATTCATCGTTCCATGATTTTTATCAGAAGACGGAGGTGCGTTAGCCATGCTTTTAAGAGAGATTCCCGATTGGTCGAAGCCCATAAATTGCCGCTTTACTGTTGCTGCCCGGCGGATGGCGCGAAGGGAAGGTAAAACTTTTTTAGCCAAGCCAAGCTGCGCCGGATTTATTTTTCCGGCCACATAATCCGAAGCTTTGATGTTCTCTCCGTCGCGTACGGCATATACGTAATAACCGGTTACAGGATTTTGGACAATGGTGTATCCGTTAGCATCATGAAGATAATGAAAGAACTCGTCCCCGCTGGCAAAACAATGTAACGTGTCTCCATCAGGCTGAATAAGCGTTTGCGGCACATCGCGCAAAGGAGCTGCCCACAACACGGTAGTAAGAAGTAAAAATAGTAGGAAGGAAATTTCTTTTTTCATAATCATCGGCTATAATACTACATGGTACGCTATTCATCCGGCGATTGCTTCCCGGATTTGTCAAATTGCCCGAAAGTATATCCCAATGTAATGCGGAAGGTATTTTTCAGGGCATTGGCACTTCCGGTAGCTATTAAATAGGAGCAATCAAGATTAATATTATAGAAACAGATGCCCGCTCCGACCGTTGCATGAGAACGGCCTCCGGCTTGCGGACTGTTGTAATAATATCCGGCCCGGAAAAATAATTTCTCTTGATAGCTGTATTCCGCCCCGCCGGAGAAAGTTATTTGGTTAAACGAATTGCCGAAGGAAGAAAACAGGCCGGCAACCACACCGGCATTTTCGTTATTTTGAGGCACTAAAGGTTTATTAATATCTAATGCTATATGCAGTATGTTTTCTTTAGGGAGACTCCACGTATATTGCGTGCCAATGCCAAGGTTCATCGGAAGGAACACACTAAGGCCGTCTCCTATGTCAATTTTCGTACCGATATTTGTAAACGCCACACCTAACGTCCATTCATTTTTAGCAGCCGGCAAACGGAAATAGGCGCCAAAATCAGCCGCAAAAGCGTTTGCAGCCTTCAGCGTAAGGTTAGCATCATGGGTTTGATAGTGTGTAGAAATGTAGCGAAAAGCCAAACCTAATGAAAACCATTCATCAAAACGGCGCGAATACCCTATATCAAAAGCTACATCGTTGGGCAAAAAATTCCTCGACATTTCCCAATTGGCCACATTCACTTCTCCCATTGAAAAATAACGCAGCGAAGCGCTTATGGCCTGCTGGCCAATAATCCCATAACCCGATAAATAAAACAAATTCATGTCGTCTGTAATACTGCGTAGCCAAGGTGTATAGGAGAGCGCAATGCTTCCTTTTGCGGAGGCATATGCATATTTAGCCACATTCCAATGTTGCGATACCGCATCGGGGGAAGTGGCCAGGCCAATATCTCCCATACCCGACGAACGGGCATCCGGAGGAATGCTCAAGGTTTCCGGGGTTTGTGCTTTTACGGAGAGAAATAGATGTAATGTAAAAAGTATTGTACAGAAAACCTTCATAAACGAATAATGTAATAAAAAATAAAACCCATCGCTGGTTCAAGACTCTGGAATTAAGGTTTACAAAGATACTTTATTTTTACCCTAATACAATATCCTACAATTCTTTTATTTTCGTATCTTTGTTACTTATAGCAAATAATGATGACTTATATAGACTTGATATTCGGAGTTATTTTAATAGCAGCGTTTGTGTTTGGCCTGATTAAGGGGTTAGTGCGTCAAATTTTCAGTTTAGCAGCTTTGTTTTTAGGGGTATATTGTGCTTTCAAATTTTCCGGATTTGTGGGGAGCTATATATCCGGATGGCTTAACACCAACGAAATATGGATAAGCTCCGTAGCCTTTTTAATTACTTTTATTTTAGTGCTGATAGGCGTAGTACTAATAGGAAAACTGGCCGAACGGTTTGTCAGTTTTGCCGCATTGGGCTTCTTCAACCGCTTGTTTGGCGGCATTTTCGGGATGGCCAAAATCATTCTTATTGCATGTGTAGTATTATTTGTAGCAGAAAGCCTGAACAGTAAATACCCCCTCTTTTCTTCCGACAAGTTGGAGGCTTCGTTGTGTTACAAACCGTTGAAAACAATAGAAAATTTTATTTTCCCCTATCTTCATTGGTAATTTCTCATATTAAATACTATATTTGTAACCGATTACGATTTTACTACATGAAAAGAATAACACTCCTTACTACAGTTTGCCTAACCCTTCTTTTGAGCGCTACGGCCACAACCAATGCTCAAACTAAGTGGACGTTGGAACAATGCATACAGTATGCATGGGATAACAATATTTCGATACAGCAACAAAAATTACGCTCCGATCAAAGCGCCAACACTTTCTTTCAATCGAAGCTGAATTTTATTCCAAGCGTTGGAGCGCATGCGTCTTACAATGTCGGATGGGGGCTTTCCAAGATACAAGTAAAAGATACGGTACGAAATATCAGTAGCGATGTTTATTTCGATAATACCTCGCAAAGTATTTCCCCCAGCATCTCTGCATCCATTACTTTATTTGAAGGGTTGCAAAAGTTTCACACCATCCATCGCAATAAAGCGGATTATAATACGGCCATGCAGGAAGAAGAACGCCTACGCAACGAAATGTCGTTGCAAATAGCACAAGCTTATTTACAAGTATTGCTATCGAAAGAAGTATTATCGACTGCGGAGAAAAGCCGTGAAAGCGTGAAACAACAACGCGAAACCACTAAAAAATTAGTAGATGCCGGCAGCCAATCGTTGGGTACTTTATTGGAAATAGAAGCACAACTGGCGAGCGAAAATGTACAATATGTTACCGCTCAAAATCAGGTTGATATAAGTTATTTAACCCTCCGGCAGTTGTTAGACATTGAGCCGAACAGTGAGTTTGACATTGTAGATCCGGCTATTGATATAGAACTTGTTCCGCGTCAGGAATCCATAGATAACCTATACAACTCGGCATTACGCTTGCCTCAAATAAAGGCGGCTGAACTTCGTCAAGAGAGTGCAAAATACAACTATGCTATTGCCAAAAGCCGTTACTGGCCTACCATTTCTTTTTCCGCTTTCTATGGAGCGAACGCTTACTATTCAAACCTTTTATCTTCCGAGAATTTTTGGACACAATTAGATAATACTGCGAATTTCGGAATCGGCTTCAATTTGAGCATTCCTCTTTTTCAAAATTGGACTACTGTAACCGGATCAAAGAATGCCAAGCTTAATTTAAAAATAGCCGAATTAGAAGTAGAAAACAGCCATAAGGCTTTATATAAGGAAATACAACAGGCAACAACAGATGCATCGGCCGCGTATAATAAATACAATGCAAGCGAACAAAATGTAACGGCCATACAGGAATCGTTCCGCTACACGCAACAAAAATTCGACGTGGGAATGGTTACGGCAACCGACTATACCGTTGCAAAAAATAATTTATTCAAAGCGCAGTCGGATATGCTGCAAGCAAAATACCAATACGTCTTTCAATTAAAGATTATAGATTTTTACAAAGGAATTCCCATTAAACTATGAAAAAGAAAAAAAGCAAATTACCCTGGCTTATTGCCGGAGGCATAGTATTAATCGTTATACTGATAATAATCGGCCGTTCCAAAGGCCCGGAGGAAACGCTGATAGTAAGCGAAAATCCGGTACGTAAAACCATCACGGAGACTGTTCCGGCTAACGGTAAAATACAGCCGGTGGTGGAAGTAAAAATCAGCCCCGACGTTTCCGGAGAAATCGTAGATCTATTCATTAAAGAAGGTGATTATGTGGAAAAAGGAACGCTTTTGCTGAAAATCAAACAAGATTTTTACCTCTCGGGGCGCGACCGGGCAGCGGCTTCATTAAGCTCCATCAAGGCATCGCTGGCACAAGCCGAAGCACGTTTGGCGCAAGTAGAATTATCGTACAAACGCAGTAAACAACTGTATGAGCAAAGTGTTATTACCCAAGCCGACTTCGAAACAGCCGAAGCGGAATACCTCATGCAGCAACGCAGCGTGGATGCTGCCCGCTACAATGTAAAGAGTTCGGAAGCGGCGTTGAAAGAGGCTGAAGAAAATTTAGTAAAAACAACTATTTACGCCCCGATGAGCGGTACCATTTCGAAACTTTCCGTAGAACGCGGCGAACGCGTGGTGGGAACGACCCAGATGGCCGGAACGGAAATGCTGCGCATAGCTAATCTCAACGAAATGGAAGTACTGGTCGATGTGAACGAAAACGATATCGTACGCGCTAAAATGGGCGACACGGCAACTATAGAAGTGGATGCTTATCCGGCTAAAAAATTTAAAGGTGTTATCACTCAAATTGCTAATTCGGCTAAAAGTACCGGCACATCGGCTGAGCAAGTCACTAATTTTGAAGTAAAAGTATTTATTTTACCAGGCTCTTATCAGGATTTAGTGCAGGGAAAATCAACAACACCCTTCCGCCCGGGCATGTCGGCATCGGTTTCCATACAAACCGAAACACGAGAGAATGTATTAGCCATTCCTATTCAATGTATCACTACTCGCGAAGATATTTTTCCCAAAAAAGACAGCCTGCTGCACGCTACTCCTTTGAATAATAAGAAGGACAAAGAAACATTTGAGCGTGTATTTGTCATACAACCCGACAATACGGTAAAAACAGCCATTGTCAAAACCGGGATTCAAGATAACACCTACATTGAAATTACGGAAGGGTTAAGCGAAGCCGACAAAATTGTTACCGGCCCTTATACGGCTATTTCCAAACGTTTAAAGGAAGGCTCGAAAGTAAAAATCGACCCCAAGAAAACACTGAACGAAACAGGCAAAACAACCAATCCATAAACTAAAGGCCTGAAGCAGGATTCTCCGTCAGGCCTTTCTTTTTTTTAATGAACGCCCCTTTTCTTTTACATATCGAATCGAGCACTGCCGTGTGCTCCGTGGCTTTATCCAAAGGCTCTCAACTATTAGCATTGCGAGAAGAAGCGGCAGGCCGAAGCCATGCAAAGCAATTAGCCGTTTTTATTGACGACATCGTACGTGAACAAAAAATATCCATTTCACAATTAGATGCCGTATCGGTGAGCGAAGGCCCCGGTTCCTACACCGGTTTACGGGTAGGTGTTTCCACCGCTAAAGGTATTTGCTATGGTGCGCAAAAACCATTAATTGCCGTAAATTCCTTGCATTCGCTGGCACAGTTGGCTATTGAAAGAAAGTTAGCCCCCGACAGCACTACTTTAATAATCCCCATGATTGATGCCCGGCGGATGGAAGTGTACACTGCCGTGTTCGATACATCAGGTAATATGGTGCGGCCAACCGAAGCAAAAATTATAGACGAAAACAGTTTCGGCGAATTATTGGCACAACACAAAGTCTTGTTTTTAGGAGACGGCGCCGAAAAATGCCGCCCCCTCCTCACGCACAAAAATGCATTATTTTCTTCACAACAAGCTTCGGCTACCGGTATGATCATACCGGCCTTACATGCTTTCGCTCATAAAAAATTTGTAGATGTTGCTTACTTCGAACCTTTTTACTTAAAGGATTTTGTGGTAACGACGGCAAAGAAGAAAATTTGACCTTTTACAGGTGTGCTCTGCGAAGCAAACACACATCGGCCAAAGCCATAGCGGCAGCGGCTTCCACAATCACCGGCATACGAAGCGCTATGCAGGCATCATGCCGCCCTTCAATTTGTAAGGCTGTTAGCTCGCCTGTTTGCATATTCATCGTCTGTTGCGATTTTCCAATGCTCGACGTGGGTTTTACAGCTACGCGGAAAACCAGTTCATTTCCGTTGGTGATGCCGCCGTTAATGCCACCCGCATGATTTGTGGCCGTTTTTCCTTCGGTAGAAATAAACACATCGTTATGTTGCGAACCTTTCATCCGCGCCGCTTCAAAGCCTTCCCCGAATTCGATTCCTTTGACCGCCGGAATGGAAAACACCGCATGGCCGATAAGCGATTCCACCGAGTCGAAAAACGGTTCGCCCAAACCTACCGGCATATTTTGTGCACGGCACTCGATAATTCCGCCCAACGAATCTTTCTCGACAATCGTTTTTTCAAGTAGGGTATTCCACTCTTTCTCCCCTCCTATTTCTATCACTTTCGCCTGTAATTCCATGGGCGCTATTATTTTTTTAGCCATCACGCCGGCCGCTACCAACGCCACAGCCAACCTTCCCGACAAATGCCCGCCGCCGCGCGGGTCGTTGTACCCGTTCCATTTCCGCGCTGCGGTGAAATCGGCATGCCCGGGGCGGGGCATTGTAGTAAACGCCTCGTATGTTGACGACTGCACATCCGTATTCTCAAACAACACCGTAACCGGCGCACCCGTGGTGTAGCCCTTATACAAACCGCTTACAACCGCCGGCACATCGGTTTCTTTTCGCGGTGTTGTCCCCTTCGCTCCACTGCGCCGCCGCGCCAAATCGTATTCGAAATCACCGGCAGATAAAGCCATACCGGCTGGGCATCCGTCAATGGTTATGCCTATTTTTTCGCCATGCGATTCGCCAAAAATATGTACCCGGAAAATCCGCCCGAAACTATTCATAATGACAAGATATATTGAGTATTTTAAAATCGTGGAACAATCCGGGATACGATTTGTCGATACAATCCGCATCTTCGATGGTAATATGCGAAGCGGCAGCCACTGCCGTTGTAGCCAAGGCCATCGCAATCCGGTGGTCGCCGTGCGAGCGCACTACGCCGCCCTGTACCGTTCCGCCTTCAATGTTCATCACATCGTTCGTTACCGTTATTTTCACCCCTAATTTGCCAAACTCCTGCTGCAAAGCCGTAGCACGGTCGCTTTCCTTGTGTTTCAAACGATGAGCGCCGCGAAGGGTTGTCGTTCCCCGGCAATGAGCCGCCAACGCAACCAACGGCGGAAACAGATCGGGGCAATCGGTGGCATCAAAAGTAAAAGCATCCAAATCTTTTTTCTTTACCACACAGGTATTCCCCACATATACATTCGCTCCGGCCAATTGCAGCGCTTCGCAAATCAGTTTATCGGCTTGCAAACTATCGGCCCGTAAATTATTGACAGAAGCGCCGCCATTGAGCGCTCCGGCCACTAACAAGAATGCGGCTCCGCTCCAATCGCCCTCCACCGTATAATCAACAGGGGCATATTGCTGACCGCCTTTGATATAAAAATGTTCATAGCCTTTGTTGATGATGCTAATGCCAAATTGCGCCAATAACTCCATCGTTATATCGATATACGGTTTGCTTTTTAAATCCGTCACGGTGATTTCAGTGTCGCCGGCAACCAAGGGAAGCGCCATTAACAAGCCCGTCAACCATTGCGAACTTAATGAAGCGTCCATAACGATAGCGCCTCCCTGCAACGGGCCTTTTAAACATAACGGAAGAAAACCGTTGTTTGCCGTGCAAGTCACACCTAATTTTTCAAACGCTTTTGCATCCATTCCCAAAGGCCGTAAGCGCAAAGAGCCTGTGCCGGTCAATGTCAATGTTTCGGTATGCAAAGCAGCAATAGCGGCAAACATACGCATGCACAAACCGGATTCGCAACAATTCAAGATATTGCTTCGCGGAGAAAAATGCCCGTCTATCAACAAATCCGAGCCTTGCGAAAAAATATCGGCGCCTAAAGCAGTAGCAATATCAATCGCAGCCCGCACATCATCGCAATCGGCCACATGATGCAGCACACTGCGCCCGTTAGCCAATAATGCCGCGGCAATAGCGCGCTGGCTCAAGCTTTTCGACGCAGGAGCCCGTACGGTTCCGTGAACGGAGGAAGGAAAAACAATGGCTTGCATAAACGGTTTTACACTTTATCAACACTACAAAAATACGAAATTTTATGAGGATTTACGATTTTGTTCTTCTTGAACATGAATCGCTTAAGTAGAAATTTCCTAAAAACAGGAAGTTAGACAAGTTTTAGAAAGACTTGGACAATGATTTGGCGACCATGATTATGTTATTGTTCGTGCATGCCTTGGTTTAACAAATCTTCCAAACTCTCTTCTCCGGGGGTAATTGCGTGTACCCTCGCAATACATCCTACTACTCCGTTTCGCGGTTTCACCCCGCCGTCTCTCTCATCGAGCAATAGGGTTGAGAGCCAGGCGCTGGATTCTGTCTTGCGTCGTCTGCAGCGTTCATGCAGAATTATCGTTCTATCATCTTGCGCCGTGTTGCCGCGATATTTCGACAGATCGAGTTCGATTTCGGCAGGCTCTGGCTTGGCGGCTGTTGCGTATGCCGATGGTCTGTTCGCTTCACGCGCAATGGTTCCGGGCTTTTTACCGCTGCTATTACCCTGTTTGAACCAACTTTCCCCCCATCTTTCTATCTTCCGGTCAATCGGGCCGAATATCTTTTGATAAATATATTCCCACAACATCACAAACAACCTGTATGTTCCGACCAGAAAAGCGATACCAAGTATATACAAGAGCACCTGCCAGATTGCGGGTATTTCCCCACCCTCTTTGGAACAAGAGACCGCGCCGAAAGCGAACGCGCCGATAAGCGCAAATGTCAAAATCCTTTTCATTTTTATACTGTTATTGACGGTATTTATATCCACAAGGAGGACATAACCCCTTATTACCCTTGTCATAGTTCTTATATACCTTGTCCATATTAAACCGACGAACAATCATTGGCGGTTAATAATGAATGCTATGCCTATAATTTAGCCCAACCTGTATTCGACGTTGGTGTGCTCAACCCTTTTGCCTGCGATCTTTTTCCCGATGAAGAACCCAAGCGTACATCCAGCCAAAACGATGACGACATAGACAATTCCCGGAACAATAACGTCACTCCATGCGTACGCACTTCCGGAGAGTATCAGCATCAAAAAGGTAATCGTTCCTACGAATACTCCCGTCAGCCCGCCCCAGGTGACCGAGCGTCTGCCCAAACCCTTGTTCTTATTACCGTGCTTGCAATAAGGACAGGTGCTGTCGAGGTTATAGGCATATTCGGCATCGGTAAACGGGGGCGGCGTGAAATAATAACCTTTTTTCGCCCCTTTCCTTATTGTATCGCAGTAGTTGTTCCATTTGCGGACCAAGGCTAACCGCAACTGTTCCTGCATATAAGCTGCGCTTTTGGTTCTTGTCTCCACCGAGGTTTTGAAATTAATGACAGTCGGTATCCACCCTGTTGTTTTACCACACTTACCACAGGTGAACCGATGATAGATTGTCCGTTCACTCTTTCCTGAATAATTATATACCGGCATCTTCTTTTCCTTTTTATGCCCCTTGCAGAGCGTTTTTTTGATTAGTCAAGTTCCATCTTACTCACCGTTACCGTCATTCATTCACTTCTTCAATGCGAAGGGCATTAGTAGCAGTACGAATCAACTGGTATGTTTTACCCGCTTTAAAATTAAATTGAAAGCGGTCCGAAATTAATATATGGTTATTATTATAAGACAGGCTCATTGAGTGGAGACCACTCGGTATAGGTACAGCCACTTTGCCCCATGGCGTCCCTTTCCAATTTACTTTCGTATCAGAAAAAGACCTTACACTAAAATATGTAGAAACAATCAATGTTGCCCGTTGATCTACCGGGATATTATTCATTGGTAATTTGGTAGCACACCCTGTTAATAATAAATTCGCAGTCAGCACAATTACTAACCCCAAAACCACATTTTTCTTCATGCTCATTTTCCTTATTTTTATATGCCCGTACAGGGCGGTTAATATATTGTCAATCCGTTTTACGAAGTTCGCCGGCATTTTCCCAAATAGTCATACCTATATTAAACGGCCGTGCACCCGCAAAATTCATTTTCTTCGTGCCTTCGAGGAGGAGCAAGCCATCGCCGAGGGTGTAATACCAGCTATATGGCGGCTGACGGTCGAAGTCTTCGATTTCTTTTCCGTTGGCAACGCCCTTTTCGGGGATGAAAATAATGGTGTTCTCATTATACATGATACGGCCCTCCGCAACGAACGGTTTCTTCCCGTTCTTACCCTCAAATACCATTCGGTTCCCTTCGATGTTATACTGCATGGAACAGGTGTTAATGCTATTCAGCGTTCTCTTTTCGCCGCTCCATGTTCCGTCTATATGGCCGGGGTTTTCACGCTGGAAAGCGGAATAATCCGCCGGCGATGTTTCACCGATGGAGAACTCGATTTTGTTGTCTTCGTTCACCCTGCGGTCTATCGTATAGTATTTTCCTGCCTCGAAATTGAAAGTCAGCGTATCGACGTCGAATGTTATTCCGTTTTTGGTTTTCTCTGCGTTGCCGCCATTGCGGGGGACCAGCAAGTCATAACTTCCCGCAATAATAACGTAATCGCCGCCGAACAAACCAATATGGCCCATAACGCGGCTGGATGCGAACCTGACCCAGCGTGTGCCGATCAACGGTTCGCGCTGCTCCACACTCACGTCCAACCCGGATGCGTCGCCCGTATAAAAAACAAAAGCGCGCTGTTGACTCAAAGAGTTGTTGCGAAGATAGTTTTTCGTAAATTTTGCACCCCAATCGGTGTACGTAAAGGCCACGGTTTCCGCATATCCGAGCGCCTCTTCAATGGCTGCTTTTCTCTCCGCTTTCGAGTGCTGCGCCACTGCCGCTCCTGCGATGCAAACGAATATTCCTGTAAATAAGAGTGTTTTCAACTTCATGTTTTTTCTTTTTTATGCGCCCTATTTGGTGGTTGATGATTGTTTAATATTGATTTTTTCACTAATTTTAATTTTGTAGAAGCAAAATTATGGGAGAAGTTTCGTATATTTATCCCCACATCGGGGGATAAACGGATTTCATGAGATGATTATTTTTGCAGTAACAAAAGAATAAATAAAAAATATGGTGACTGTACATATAGCGGACGACCACGCGATGGTGGTGGAATTATTGATTCCGGTAATCAACCATTCGGGCTTCGCTCATGTTACCGGATATTCACTAAAGTTGTCGGAATGCCGGAAGACATTAGCCTCAAATCTTCCGGACATACTGTTACTCGACATCAATATGATCGACGGCAATGGCATTGTTTTTTGTGCCGAGATGCACAAGCTGTACCCGGAACTAAAAATCATTATACTGACAGGACATAACGAATATTCAACGGTGATGCTTATGCTGAAAAACGGCGCTTCGGGCTATATCGTGAAAAGCGAAGCTGTGGGAGAAGTGCTTGAAGCAATTAACGCAGTAAAAAATGGAGAAATTTATGTTAGCCGGAAGATGGAGCAGGTTATACGGAAGACAACCCAACAGGCAGTCAGCCTTACCCCGCGTGAAAAACAGGTGTTGCAAATGGTTGCTATCGGAATGAGTAGCCTTCAAATTGCAGGACAACTAAGAGTAGAACTTTCAACAGTTCGATCGTTTCGTAAAAAATTGAACTTAAAATTGAACGCCTCAAATCCGGTTGAGCTTGTTACGAAGGCCCGTAAAGAAGGTTTGTTAGAATAGATGAATGTTATGCCGTTTTTTATCCGGTCACTATATATAAGCCTTTTCGTCCTGTTTTTACCAGCGGGTAATCCACTTGCCGCCCCCCAGATGACGGATTTCGACAGGCTCCTGCTTGATTCGGTACTACACAAATTGAGCTTGCCAAAAGCGACTAATAACGAGAAAATAGGATACCTTTTTCGCATAGGGGTGTTATACACCAAAAACGGCCATACCGACTCCGCCCGTTTTTATCTGAGAAAAGCGCTGGATATTCCGGGCGGGAAAGAATACGAGGGAGGGCGCATCTTAGTGAACATTGCTAATGCCTATGTTTTTGATAGGAAACACTCCGAAGCGCTGAAGTATTATCTGGAGGCGCTGGATGTTGCAGAAGCAGGTAAAAGTAAAAGAGAACGCTCCAATGTGGTCAGGTCTATGGCCAACCTCAGCGAATGTTTTTACAATATAAGCAATTATAGCCAGGCGCTTTACTATGCCGAGCAAGCTTTGAAAAAATATAACGAAATAGGAGATTTATCCATCAATTACATACGCCCTCAGATATACTACATCATAGGTGCGGTATATTTAGAGAGAGGATATCTTGAATTGGCAGAAGAAAATATGCTACGGACATTTCACGTGGCCGATACTCTTTACCAGTTTCAAAAAAACACAGGAGGGATAGCCTTTTATATGTCGTACGGTATGGAAGGATTAGCAAAGGTGCACCTGAAACGGAAAAATTATGCCCAAGCCATAGAATGTGCCGAAAAAGCTTTAACCTATGCCGAAGAAGACGGAGATATATCGGTAATGGCTAAAGTATTGGCAACGCTGTCGGATATTTATTTATACAAAGGACAATACGAAATCGGGGAAAAATATGCGTTAAAAGCCATGAAAATCAACCCTTCCGCGATAGAATTAAATCCTAATATAGCTTTTAATATAGCTGTAGCCGAAATATTTGCAGGGAACAAGGAGCAAGCTTATCATTATTTACGGCTTCATTCCAATCAGATAAAACTGAATACGGATAAGAACTTTCGGGAGACCATGGCCGGCATGGAAGTACAGTATAAAACCGGACAGAAAGAGATGCGTATTGCGACCCTGGAACTGTACATAGGCTTAGGCGTGGCAATTACCGTAGCGTTACTGCTGGCCATGGGGCTTTTGTTTTATCGCTACCGTTTGTCTACACAAAAGCGGAAAATAACAGAACAACAAATTAAACAGTTGGAACAGGAAAAAGAATTGATTGCTACCCGTTCGGCTTTAGACGCCGAAAAAGCAGAACGCGAAATCATCGCCCGCGATTTGCACGATGGGGTCGGCGCTATGCTCTCGGTAGTAAAAAACAATATGAATATTATGAAGTCATATTCTGTTCTCGAAAACAAAGAAGCGGATTATTTCAATAAAGCATTGGACGGACTCGATAAATCCATTGTAGAACTGCGGCGGGTGGCGCATCATATTATGCCTGCCATCTTAATGGAAAAAGGATTGGCGGCAGCATTGGATGATTTTTGCCGTTCTATTCCCGAAGCGGAATTCCATTGCCCGGAACCGGGACACCGGTTCGACCCTGAAAAAGAACTGGTACTTTACCGTTGCGCCTACGAATTAGTAAGCAATGCCCTACGCCATGCCAAAGCAACCCGCATAGAAGTTCATCTCAACACAGATGAAGAAATGGCCTATCTTTCGGTAGTGGATAATGGCTGTGGCTTTGATCCGCAAACCGTTCCGCAGGGCATGGGAATAAAGAATCTACATATTCGTCTTGCTGCTTTCGGTGGCAGTATAGAGATTTATTCGGAGCCGGGAAAAGGCACGGAAGCAAATGTGGAGTTAAAAATATAAAAGAATCGATAATAAACTTGGAATAAGACAGCCTCTTTGGCATACGAATTTTTTGCTGCTATGCAACATTACTACAACACTGAATAAAATCACCTATCAATCATGCCCGTATTTATTTCGGGTAACGATTTGGAAACCGTCTGCCTGCGTTATGCTGCTTAAAACGTATTTTTCGGCAATGGAAAAATTGCACAAAATACAGCATATAGCACTGACCATCTATCGGATTACTCCGTTTTTCCAAAATCCGTATCCTGTGTAATATGCTCTTCTTGAAAAATTTCGTATTTTTGCGGCTAATTAGAATTAGCAGATGCCAGCAAAGCTCATTTTCTGACGACCGGCAATACAAATGATTTTACTATCCCGCATTATAAACAAAAATAGCGACGCCCAAAGAATACGGGGATTATCCAATGAATAATTCCCGGCAACCATTCTCAGCATAACATTTTTTATTTCATCAATGACCATTACACCTACGCATTACCAACTCCAGAATGTTGCCACCGGCCGCGTTTTCGACGATACCGGCTGGTTACTGGACGACCCGCAAGGCGATACGCCTTCCTTAATACGCGCGGTTTACGAACACCTACAACTTTCATTAAAACCCGATGAATACGGCCTTTACCGGTTTGCCGACTGGCTGCCCATACATCGCATGTTACATGGCTCAGATGCTCCGCTGACCTACAAAAGCGAAGGTTTTGCAAAATGTTTGGGGTTAGAAAATTTATATATCACGTTCAACGGTTACTGGCCGGAGAAAGGCATCCGCATGCAAACCTGTTCGTTCAAAGAAACGGAAGCCTACTCGGTATGCGCCCGTTTAGTGGCCGATGAACAAAAAATATTGGTGGTGGCTTCGGCCGGAAACACTGCAAGGGCTTTTGCCAAGGTTTGTTCCGACAATACTGTTCCGCTATTGCTGTGCGTTCCCGAAGACTGCGTCAACGCCTTATGGTTCGAGGCGCCTTTGAACGATTGTGTGAAACTTATTTCCAGCGCGAGCGGCAGCGATTATTTCGACGCCATTCATTTGAGTAACATCGTAGTAAAATCCAATCGATTTTTTGCCGAAGGCGGCGCCAAAAACGTGGCGCGCCGCGACGGGATGGCCACCACCATGTTGTCGGCCACTACGTTTATCGGGCGGATTCCCGACTATTATTTTCAAGCCGTGGGAAGCGGAACCGGCGCCATTGCCGCGTGGGAGG
Organism: Bacteroidales bacterium; assembly: GCA_031551045.1. Taxonomy (GTDB): domain Bacteria; phylum Bacteroidota; class Bacteroidia; order Bacteroidales; family UBA932; genus JAVBOD01. The sequence continues at coordinate 18,613 of JAVBOD010000077.1, read as the reverse complement.
CCAATTTACGCCTGATTGCCGACGGGCGTTTCGGCTCCCATAAAATGAAATTGATGGTATCGCAAAACGTACCGTTCCTTCCGATGTTCGATGCGTGGCAAAACAATTCGCGCGACTTACCTCCGCTTCACGAACACGAAGCGCGAAAACAGGTAGAACAAATCGACGCCAAAGTACTCTCGAACCGCAAACCTCCGTATGGCATTGCAGGCGGGCTGTTCGACGCGTTGAAAGATTCGGGCGGGCATATTGTATGCGCCACCAACGAGGAAGCGCGGCAAGCGGCCGAAGTATTCGAAAAAGTAGAAGGCATCGATATTCATCCGGCAGCAGCTATTGCAGTGGCAAGCCTGATTAACGAAGTAAAGAAAGGCACGGTAAAAAAGCAAGATGTGGTAATGCTGAATATTACCGGCGGAGGAGAAAAACGATTCAAGGCCGGAAAACCACTCCACTATCTGAAACCATCGATTGTATTCCCTTTCCATCCCGATGAGCAAGAGGTATTGCGGCAAACGGAAGAATTGTTTTAAGAAAACATGAAACGAGCAATTGCTTTAGCCGCTGCACTATTGCCAAGCTAAGATATATTCCATGCGGCATAAAAAAAGCGAACCCGTAAAGAGTTCGCTTTTTTTGACTCAAATTATCGCGGGACTATTTTGAGACAGGAGCCCCGGATAACTGCAAGGTATATGCACATTTGCTAATACTTGTTGGTAATCATACGCTTCATGGCTTCTATTTGCGCATCGATATTAAACGATGCCGGTTCTTGCCGTGGCGGAAACTCCTTGTAGGTTGCCAGGTATTTCGCAACGGTAGCTTGTGCCGGAACTATCCTGTAGGCATTTTCCATTCCCCAGGCATCGTAATAAGAAGAATTGCCCCAGGCAGTCTCAAAGGGGTCGGAACGTAAGTCTATGACTTTCGGGCCGCGTAGCTTAACGAATGGTTCGCTCCAAACAGCCTGCCCCTGAGCGCGTTGCACCTGATATATATACTTAAAATTTCCTTGGCGGAATCCGACTAATTCCCCATCATCGCTGAAATAGAAGAATTCATTCCGGGGGCCTTTGTCCGTTTTTCCGGTCAACAACGGCAATTGGTTGTAACCATCGATATATACCTTGAAGTATTTGCTTCCGGCCTGAATGCCTTTGCGGGCATTTTCTCGCAAATCCGGATCGCCACCGGCAGCCGCTACCAAGGTAGGCAGCCAGTCTTCGGCCGAGAAAATGTCATTGATTTCTTGTCCGGCTTTTACTTGTGCCGGCCAACGCATAAGGCAGGGCACGCGGTAAGCGCCTTCCCAGTTGGTGTTCTTTTCGCCACGGAAAGGGGAAGAACCGCCGTCGGGCCATTCGCATTTCATGGCGCCGTTATCGGTGGTATAAATAACAATGGTATTTTCGGCAATTCCCAATTCGTCCAATAATTTCAGCAACTCGCCTACATGTCCATCGTGCTCAGTAGTCCCGTCGGCTTGTATGCCCAGTCCGGTTTTACCTTCTACGCCCGGTTTCAGGTGGGTAAATACGTGCATACGGGTAGAGTTGAACCATGTAAAGAAGGGTTTTCCGGCGTTGTGTTGACGGGTAATGAAATCCTTGGTGGCAGCCAAAAACTCCTCATCCACGGTTTCCATCCGTTTTTTTGTCAAGGGGCCGGTGTCTTCCACTTTACCATCTGCCGTAGAACGGATGACGCCACGGGGGCCGAATTTTTTGCGGTATTCGGGGTCTTTCGGGTAATCGGGACGTTCAGGCTCTTCCTCTGCATTGAGGTGATAGAGATTGCCGAAAAACTCATCGAAGCCGTGGTTGGTCGGAAGGAACTCGTCGCCGTCGCCCAGGTGGTTTTTACCGAACTGTCCGCACATATAGCCCAGCGGTTTCAGCAATTCGGCAATCGTCGGGTCTTCTTTTTGTATCCCTACCTTTGCGCCCGGCATCCCCACTTTGGATAATCCGGTACGGAACGGGCATTGCCCGGTAATAAACGCCGACCGGCCCGCCGTACAAGATTGCTGGCCGTAATAGTCGGTAAACAAAACTCCTTCGTTGGCAATCCTGTCGATATTTGGCGTTCGAAATCCCATCATACCGCGGCTCCAGCAACTCAGGTTCCACACGCCGATATCGTCGCCCATGATGACAAGGATATTCGGTTTCCCTTTACTTTCTGCTGCTTTTTGAGCCTCTGCTTTCTGCGGAACTAATGTGCCGGCAGCCAGAATCGCTCCCACGGCAGCCGCTTTTCCGCATTGTTTTAGTGATGTTTTTAAATTCATATTACGATATATTTGGTAATAAACTATTGCTCATTCTTTACTCAGTTAAGAATGTAATATTTGGTAGCAATGAAGCGTCCTCATGGTCGGTTCTTTTTCTTTCGACCAATACCGGAGAACCGTAAAGGCCCTATATTATTCTTTTGGCTACTCCGCCATTTTTTCTTTCAATTCCTTACCGTGCTTGTATAAACGGCGCAGGTCGAACGACAGCATAATGCGGAAAAAGCCCATGAACAGGAACGCAAAAGCTATGATATACACCGAAGCTAATGCGCCGGCAGCAGGTTGCCAAATAACGGCCAATGAGCAGATGATAGACAGGATGCCGAATACCAGATACCAGCCCCAACCTTGTACGCCGAAACGATTCAAATCCATTGCATAGCCAACCGCCGTGAAACCGCGGAACATAATCCAGAACGCCAATACGAACGGGATAATGGCAGCCGTTACGAACGGAAATGCAATCAGCACCAAGCCCAGCAATACATCAATAATACCGCAGGCCAGGTACCAGCCCCAACCCGGCAGCGTTTTACGGTTGCTGGCCGCAAAAACAATTTCCATAATCCCGCTGACAAACATGCAAATGCTGAATACAACTGCCAATGCCGCATATCCTTCCAGCGGCTGAAACATCAGCCATAAGGATACAATAACAAACATAATTCCCAACACAAGGGATACCCACCAATTTTTCACGGTGCTTTTTACTTCTTCAATAAGTGTAGTGTTCATAGTAATATATTTTTTAGTTTAACAATCCGTTCGACACACTTTTCGCTAACAAAAATAAAGGTACACATAATGTGCAAGCCGATTTTTTTACCGAAATGCTGTTTTTGGCGACTGAATTGTAATTAGAGAAAACCAGAATGTTTGACGGATTCTCTCATTTTTTGTATCTTTACCGTAATAAATAAAAATGAAAATTATTAGCAGTAAATACCAACTATTCCCCAGTTGCCTGTTATTTACGGGTTTAGGTTGCTTTTCATACTTTTCCTTAGGCGTATATTCCCAATCTGAAGTCGAACATTTGGTGCGTGTTTCCGTTAAAGCATTGGCCGCGGTTATTTTCATTGCCAATTTTGTAGGATTCAGCGTACTATACCTCAACAAGCGCCTCAAAAAAGCTTTTCCGGGCATGCTGAAAGATAACCGCCGGCGATTGCTCTACCTGCCGTTAGTGGCAATATTGTTACTGGCCGTCAATTACCTGATGATGGCCGTTGTTCGCTGGATGATGGGTTGGGACGAACCGTTTGTGCTGCCCAATCGGGGTGTGCGGATATTGTTGCTGGTGTGGTTGGTCGAATTGGTCGTTACAGGGCAAATTATTGTAAATATTTTTTACCATCATTTTATTTTATTGCGGAAACAGACCGAAGAATTGGAAGAAAGTTCGGCCAAAGCGAAATTGCAGGCGCTGCAAAGCCAGTTAAATCCGCACTTTTTGTTCAATAACCTGAATGCTCTGATTTCGGAAATTGAATGCAATCCGGCCAATGCGGTGCAGTTTACCCGCCACTTGTCCGAGGTGTACCGCTACATTCTGCAATGCCACGACTGCTCGTTGACCACCCTCCGCGAGGAGTTGGAATTTTTAGATTCCTATATTTTTCTGCACCGGGTACGTTTGGGAGATTGCATTCATATTCAAAAAAATATTGCGCCGGAATTACTGGAAAAACGAGTACCGCCACTGACCCTGCAACTGCTGGCCGAGAACGTTATCAAACACAATGTCATCAGCCAAAGCAAACCGATGCGGATCGACTTGTCGGTAGATGCCGGAAATTACTTGCATGTGAGGAACGAAATACGTATCCGGAAAGACGCTATTCCCTCCGGGAAAGGGTTGAAAAATCTTTCTATGCGCTATCAACTGTTGTGCGGCATGGATATCGTGGTGGAACAGCACAACGCCCATTTTACCGTTAAAACACCTTTATTGAATGAGTAAAATTACCGCAGCCATTATTGAAGACGAGCTTCCGGCTACCCGCTTGCTGAATAACATGCTCCATGAACTACGCCCGGAGTGGGAAATACAGGCATTGCCCGGCAGCGTGGAGGAATCGGTAGAACACTTCAGCCGGATCCCTCATCCCGACCTTTTGTTTTTGGATATTCAACTGACCGACGGCAATTCGTTTCAATTTATTGAACAAGCCCAACCGGCCAGCCTGATTGTGTTTACTACGGCCTACGATGAGTTTGCCATTCGCGCTTTTTCGGTTAACAGCATCGACTATTTGTTGAAGCCCATCCGTCGCGAACGATTACTCGAAACCATTACCCGCTTTGAATACCTGCATGCCAAGTTAACGCCGCGCTTCCATCAAGAGCAGCTTGCGGATATTTTGCAAATCGTACAGGGAAAAGGAAAAAAATACCGCTCGCGGATATTGGTCGATGTGGGAGACAAATTCATTACCTTGCAAATTGACGATATAGCTTATTTCTACAGCAGAAACAAGTGTACCTTTGCCGTTACCGGCCAACATAAAGAATATTTGGTAGAGCAAACGCTGGAACAGTTATGCAACGAACTGGACCCCGATTTATTTTTCCGTGCCAACCGGCAAACCATCTTAAAAATCGATGCTATCCAACGGATTGAGCCGTATTTTCAAAACCGCGCGGTGGTACATGTCGAACCGCCGTTCAAAGAACAAATTATTGTGAGCCGCGAGAAAGTGGCGGCATTTAAGCAGTGGTTGAATTATTAGCATAACCAGCGGCACGTTTGGAGAAAATTGCTCCCTTAAAATTTGACTAAAGCCATATTAATATTGCCCTTTTCATGAGGTTGTTCAAAAAGCAACAACACTACCACAATGTGCAGTTTTGAAAACCACCGGCTTTTTCCTTGCGACCTTTGAATGATAAGAGACTACCGAATCAACCGCAGCAATTCGCGCATTTCGCTTTCGGTAAATTGGCCGGGCGCCGTGGGTTCGCCATCGTCCGGCGCAGCGTAGGTAAAAGGGGCGCCTAAAAATAAAGAGGCTATGCGGGAAATTTTTCCTTTTTCGCCCATGCCGATAGCTACCAGATTTTCATAGCCGGCATACAAGGATAACAACATGGCCACTTCGGCTTCCGATTGTGTGCGCACGGCTATTTTTACGATATCGGCGCCGCATAGCATACACTCCATAATAACGAGCATCAACGCTTCTTTCTCGGGCATTGATTCGAAATTGTGGTAGGATAAAATGACGTTGCAGCCTTTCTTTTTCGCATACGGAATAAGCTCATCTAAAAACGCGCCCGGCGCATCGATCTCCATATCGACATAAGCGCAACCGTTGTCAACAGCCAGTTTCAAGATATTCATCCGCTCCACATCGGAATGCGTTCCGGGACGGCAAGCGGCTATTAATTTTTTTCCGTGTACAGTAAAAAGTTGTTGAATTTCATTCGAAGAAAGCGACAGCAAATCGAGGCGGATTTCGGCCATGCCGGCTTTCTCCACCTGTTGCAGCAATTGAGGAAACGACGATTTTGAAAGACTTATACAAATCATAGTAACTGGTTTATTTTTTATAGATGTGGACGCTTTTTGTCATTCTGAGCGAAGCGAAGAATCTGTAAATCGGAATAGATTGCGTCACTTCGTTCGCAATGACGGGCAGATTCTTCGCTTCGCTCAGAATAACAATAGAAGCTATACTAAAACAACAATACTCTTTATTTTATTGCTTCTTCCAATTCGTCCAAGGAAATTTTTTCGACTAAGGCATGACCGATTTTAGTAATCAGCACCATGTTGAGAGCCTCTCCTTCCCGCTTTTTATCCAAGCGAATGGCTTGCACCAATTCCTCGTCAGACACCTCGGTTTCCGTTGGTAAATGTAATTTTTTCAGCAAGGCAATAATCCGCTGATAATCGGCATGGCTCAACAGGCCTCGTTTTTTCGACAATTTAGAAGCTGCCGTAATGCCGACACCCAACGCTTCGCCGTGTGTCAAGCCGGTAGCCTTTTCCACGGCATGCCCCACCGTATGTCCGAAGTTCAACAGGCGCCGCTCGTTCGCCTCCCTCTCGTCGCGATTTACAATATCCGATTTTATCAATAAAGAATCGGTAACCACTTTTTCAACCAGCTCTTTATCCAAAGCTAAAATTTTATCGGAGTGTTCTTCCAACAATGCGAATAGTTCTTCGTCGGCAATGATAGCGTGTTTCACAATTTCGCCCAGGCCGCAACGGATTTCATTTTCGGGAAGTGTTTTCAACAAATCGATATCGCAAATTACAAATTCCGGTTGATTGAACGTGCCCACCATGTTTTTGAATCGCCGGAAGTTCACGCCGTTTTTGCCGCCCACGCTGGCATCGACTTGCGCCAGAAGGCTTGTAGCCACAAATCCGAAATCCAATCCGCGCATATAAGTCGAGGCTACAAAACCGGCAATATCGCATACCACGCCGCCGCCGATACCTACGATAAACGTAGCGCGGTCGGCCTCCAACGCGATTAATTGCCCGTACAAATAATTCGCTGTTTCCAATGTTTTTTGTTCTTCTCCCGCTTGGATTTCAATTACGGGATATTGATGGAAAAGCGTATTGTACAAGCGGTTCACATTAGCATCGGTAATCACCACAATCTTTCCTTCCGGAATATGATGCGCCAGGTTTTTGATAGACTCCCCTATCAAAATCAACGAATCGGTAGCCGCACCATTGATGATTATTTTATTCATAATACCACGTATTAAATCATTTGCTGTATTCGCTCCTTTATGTTGTGCCAACGTTTTTCGTCTATCTTCGGGCCTATCATTTCCACGACATTGGCGGCAACCAACGAACCGATTCCGCCACATTTTTCAAGCGGCAAGCCCAATGAATGGCCATATAAAAATCCGGAAGCATACAAGTCGCCGGCGCCGGTTGCATCAATTGCGTTTGTCGGACAAGCGGTTATTACATGCTTCTCGCCTTTTCGCTGCACCAGCGAGCCTTCGGCTCCGATTTTCACTACCGCCACTTCCGTCATGCTGCTTAACTCATCGAGCGCTTCGTGAGGTGTTTTTCCGGTAAAAATTTCCGCTTCCGCTTCGTTGGCAAATACAATGTCCACATAATTTTTTACGACATCTAACAAAAACGCCTTATTTGCTTCGACTACGTTGTAGCTGGCCATATCGAGCGAAACCGTCATGTTATGCGCTTTGGCCAATTCCACGGCACGCCTTATCAATTCATGGTTTTGCACAAGGTATCCTTCTATGTGAAAATAATCGTAGCCGGCAAACATATTTTCGTTTAAATCTTGGCCGGTAAGCTCAATGGCTGCACCCAGATACGTTGCCATCGTACGTTCGGAATCGGGCGAGATAAATACCATGCAACGCCCCGTAGAAGTGTTGCTTTTCAAGAGCACCGGCCGGATCCAATGATTGCGCTGGTCTTCGGCAAAGGCGCGTCCCAACTCGTCGTCGCCCACTTTCCCAATAAAAGCGGCATCCATGCCCAACTGCGCCACACCGGCAATGGTGTTTGCCGCACAACCGCCGGCTACTTGCTGCACGCCTAAGGTGCGTAAATCTTTCCAAATGCGGTTGCTGGTGTTTTCATCCACATGCTGCATGCTGCCTCGCGGCAGCGAGAACTTTTCTAATAAAATTTCATTTTTCAGTGAGGCCAATATATCGACCAATGCATTTCCTACTCCGAGAATTTTTTTCATAAGTAAAAAGACAAGCCCCTAACTCCCAAAAGGGGAATATTGATAACAACATCCGCCTTTGAAATAGATATTTAGTATGGCTTTTTTTGTTTATTAAATGTTTTAATTTATTTGTCCAATTTCATTTAACCACTAAGCACACAAAGTAGCACTAAGGTTCACAACGCGCGTCATTGCGAGTGTAGCGAAGCAATCTGTTTCAAAACTTCGCGGCCTTTCCTCTTTCTTTGCGGTTAAAAAATATTTTTAACATTTCCTTCGTCAATTAATTATCTATCCTATCTAATAACGATTGCGGTAACGCCTTGGTGGCATTGGCCCCCAGGCTCTTAATTTTTTCCACGCGTCCGATTATCGTATCGCCTTTTTTGGGCGATTCTACCAATTTATTCATAGCATCTTTGTAGCCGTCTTTTGCATCATCAATTTTCTTGCCAACTCCAATCAAATCGGTCACAAAGCCGACAAATTTATCATATAACGCACCGCCTTCCTTTGCAATTTCCAACACGTTGCGGCGTTGGTTTTCCTGTTTCCAAATGAAAGAAATGGTACGCAAGGTAGCCAATAGCGTGGAGGTTGTAACCAGCACCACGTTTCGCGCCAACGCCTTGTCGAACAGCGAATGGTCGGTTTGCAACGCCACGGTCAGCGCCGGCTCGATAGGTACAAATAAAAACACATAATCGGGAGGATTGATACCATACAAATGTTGATAATTTTTGCTTCCCAAATCGGCAATATGGCGCGCCAAACTGTTCACATGCTCCTGTAAGAATTTTACACGCGACGTTTCTTCATCCGTATTGAAATAATTCTCGTAAGCCGTAAGCGAAACTTTACTATCTATAATAAAATTTTTGCCCTCGGGAAGATTAATCACAAAGTCGGGACGTACGTTGGCGCCGTCTTCCGTTTTGAAATTTTCCTGCCGACGGAAATGAATATCGCGTTGCAGTCCGGCTTTTTCCAATAACAACTCCAACTGCACTTCGCCCCAGTCGCCTTGCGTTTTGCTGTCGCCTTTCAATGCCTTCGTCAGTTTATTCGCCTCTTCCGTCATTTGCCGGTTAGCCGCCACAATTTGCTCTAACTCTTTACGGAGCGCCGCTTTTTCGCGTGTTTCAGCGCTATATGTTTCTTCTACTTTCTTCTCAAATAAATGGATTTTTTCTTTGAGCGGATTCAGGATGTTCGCCAACTTTTCCTCGTTCACATCTACCAGTTTCCGGCTTTTGTCATCCATGATTTTATTGGCCATCACCTGAAACTCGGCATACATTTGCTTACGCACGTTTTCCAAATTTTCCTTTTGCTCTTCCAACTTTTCAAGCAAGGCCTTTTTCTCGGCCTCGAGCGTAGCATTTGTTTTATAGAGATGCTTGTTTTCCGCTTCCAAACCTACCTGTTCCGCTTTAGCCGCCGCTAACTCCTGCAACAACTGTTCTGCACGTCTGTTATCCGGTTTTTTTAACAGGAAAACAACCACGCCGCCAACCAGCAGGCCTATAAAGAGATACAACAATTCCATAACAATATTTAAAAAGGTAAAGGTAGTAAAATTATATAGGAGCACAAGCTAAAAAACATCTTTTATCTCTTGCCGGATGCCATTAAACGTAAAGCTATCGCCCTTTTTACGGCCTTTCATCGCTTCGAAAACCGGTACGTTCAACGATATGGCATAAAACGCAATATCGTCCACCGGAATTTTTCCCAAGCCCAACGCCACAAAGAGACGTTGCTTGTCGGTAATCACCACGCAACCGTACTCCACTTTTTCCGATAACTTGTTACAATCGAATTCTTCCAACCGTTTGATATTTTCGTTAGCCAAGGCATATTGTTTGGCAAACATATCGCGCGTACGCATCAGTTTGGTACGAAACGAATCGTAACGGTCTTTGGGTTGTCCGTAGTCGTTAGCCTGTTGCTGGGCGTCGTCCATTTCGCGTTTGGCATTGGCCGCTGTCTCGCGCAAAAGGGTTATACATGCTTCGATTATTCGTTTTTTATAATCCGCCTTCGTCATAATCAATTACTAATAAAGCCACTATCTTTGATTTTGTAAAGATACTAAAAATTTGTTTTGCAGATTTCGTAAAAACATTTACCTTTGCACTCCGTTGTGAAAAACAACAAAAAATATTCCTCAGTAGCTCAGTCGGTTGAGTCCCGCCTTGCGGGATTAATCAGGGAGCCAAAGTTCAACCCGATACACGTCGGGAGAGGATGAAATAAAGAACAAAAAATATTCCTCAGTAGCTCAGTCGGTTGAGTCCCGCCTTGCGGGATTAATCAGGAGCCAAAGTTCAACTCGATACACGTCGGGAGAGGATGAAATAAAGAACGGAAAATATTCCTCAGTAGCTCAGTCGGTTGAGTCCCGCTTTGCGGGATTAATCAGGGAGCCAAAGTTCAACCCGATACATGTCGGGAGAGGATGAAATAAAGAACGAAAAATATTCCTCAGTAGCTCAGTCGGTTAGAGCACCTGACTGTTAATCAGGGGGTCCTAGGTTCAAGTCCTAGCTGAGGAGCAAAAGGCATCAAAAAACATGGATGCCTTTTTTGTTATGTTTTATGTATATATCTTATATTCCCCCCGGCGGCTGACAAATTTTACATCGGACAGACGGAAGATGTAGAGAAAAGATTGTACCAACATAACAATCCTGTAAGAATGGATAAATACACCGCCAAATATATACCGTGGGAACTCAAGCTATGCATCCCGATTTCCTTGTTCCGTGCGGATGCAATGGCCGTAGAAAAATATATCAAGCGGCAGAAAAGCAGAAAATTTATCCAAAAACTTATTGAAAACAAAGACGACCTCGCATTCATAGTTCAGGCGCTTAGAGTCCCGCCAGGGCGGGATTAATCAGGGGGTACTTGGTTCATCCCGATACCTCGGGAGAGGAGCAAAAGGCATCAAGAAATATGGATGCCTTTTTTGTTATGTTTTATGTATATATCTTATATTCCCCGGCGGCTGACAAATTTTACATCGGACAAACGGAAGATGTAGAGAAAAGATTGTGCCAACATAACTATACTACAAGAATCTGATTCACATTCATTAGCAATTTAAAGCATCCAATCTTAAAGCTTTTTATTATCTTTGCTTTTTAATTTTTCTTTTGAATAAATTTATCAATGAGTGATTATATAAAACATGAATGCGGCATCGCAATGATTCGCCTATTGAAGCCGCTGGATTATTATTTAGAGAAGTACGGCACGGCTTTCTACGGCATCAACCGGATGTATATTTTGATGGAAAAGCAGCATAACCGCGGACAAGACGGGGCGGGGCTGGCTTCCATTAAACTGAATCTGAAACCCGGCCTTTCATACATCAACCGCATGCGCTCGAATAGCGCTAATTCCATTAAAGATGTATTTGCACAAATCCACGAGCATATTCAGCAAAAAACACAACATAATCAGGGCTTATTACATAATATAGACTGGCTGAAAGAAAATGTGGAATTTGCCGGAGAACTTTTTTTAGGACACTTGCGCTACGGCACTTACGGCGCTAATAATATAGAGAATGTACATCCTGTGTCGCGTGAAAATAATTGGATGACACGCAATCTGGTACTGGCCGGCAACTTTAATTTGACGAATATCGACGAGCTTTTCGAACGTTTGCTGCGTTTAGGGCAATATCCGTCGGCTACTACCGATACCGTGACGGTGTTGGAGCGTATCGGGCATTTTCTCGATATGGAAAATGAAGACCTTTACCGCACTATCAAAGACGACAGTATCTCGAAACGCGATGCTACGCGTTTGTTGGCCGACCAGCTCTCGGTACAAAAAGTGTTGACTAAAGCGGCTTCGCGTTGGGACGGCGGCTACGTTATGGCAGGCATGATAGGCCACGGCGATGCATTTGTCATGCGCGACCCGAACGGTATTCGTCCGGCATTTTATTATCACGACGAGGAGATTGTAGTAGCCGCCTCGGAACGTGCCGTAATTCAAACGACACTGAATGTTCCGTATGAGTCGGTCAAAGAATTAAAACCGGCGCATGCTTTAATTGTTAAGCATCATGGGACAATTTCGGAAGAACCGTTTATAGAACCACGCCCTGTGCGGCCTTGCGCGTTCGAGCGGATTTATTTTTCACGCGGCAGCGATCAGGATATTTACCGTGAACGCAAGCAACTCGGAAAATTGTTGGTGCCTGCTATCTTGAAAACGGTGGATTACGATGTGGAAAATACGGTGTTTTCTTATATCCCGAATACGGCGGAAAGCGCTTATTTCGGTATGATTGAAGGAATGCACGAATATTGCAACCGCCAAAAAGTGGAAAAACTGATAGCCGAAAAAGCATCGCTCACTCCCGAAAGAGTGACCGAGATTGTAGGTTTCATGCCGCGTGCCGAAAAGGTGGCCATCAAAGATGCGAAGCTGCGTACATTCATCACGCAAGATAACGAACGCGACCACATGGTGGCACACGTTTATGATATCACTTACGGTTCGGTACGAAAAAACGCCGATAATTTGGTAATTATCGATGATTCTATTGTCCGTGGCACTACTTTGCGGCAAAGTATCATCCGTATTTTAGACCGCCTTTCGCCCAAGAAAATAGTGATTGCCTCGTCGGCGCCGCAAATCCGCTACCCCGATTGTTACGGCATCGATATGTCGCGCCTCGGAACATTTGTAGCTTTCAGGGCTGCGATGGCTTTGCTGAAAGAAACAGGGCGCGAGCATATTATTGAAGAAGTATATCGCGAAGCAAAAGCACAACTCACCTTGCCGAAAGAAGAAGTAACGAATAGCGTGCAAAAAATCTACGCTCCGTTCACGGACGAAGAAATATCGAGAAAAGTAGCGGAATTAGTAACGGCGGACGATGTGAAAGCGAAAATTGAAATTGTGTTTCAAAGCATCGAAAACCTGCACGAAGCCATTAAAGTGCATAACGGCGATTGGTATTTTACCGGAAATTACCCTACGCCCGGCGGCAATGTCGTTGCGAACAAAGCTTTTATCAATTTTTACGAGGACGTGGACGCACGGGCTTATTGATGAAATAAACCGGCAACCACGCCGCCACAAAACCGATAGCTGCTACGGAAACCACTGCCAGCAATACGTCTTTCCATACGATGGTAACCGGATAAAAATTTACGAGAAAATGTCCCGCCATCCGGATAATGCCGAATTGCTGCTGTGCTGCACATAGCGCCAGTCCCAGCACTGTGCCTGCAATAATTCCCAGTAAGGATATCATCCAACCTTCGAGTAAAAAGATGCGGCTGATAAGTTTTCTGTCCGCACCCAAGCTGCGCAAAGTTTCCGTATCGCCTTTTTTCTCGATGATAAGCATGGTAAGCGACCCCACTACATTGCAGGAAATAATCACGATGATAAATAGCATAATAAAATATACCACCATTTTCTCGGAACTCATCATATTGTACAACGACTCATTTTGTTGATAACGGCTGCGTACTTTGTAGTCCGGCCCCAATACTTTTTCTATATTTTTTTGAATTTTTCCCAACTCCACTCCCGGTTGCAATTGTATTTCAACGGCCGACACTTCGTTGGTGTATTCCAGCAATCGGCGTGCAAATTCAATAGATACAAAAATATATTGACTGTCGAACGATTTTTCTATTTCGAAAATTCCGGCGGGATACGTACGTTCCGTGTTTAGCGCTTCCCTCGGATTCATTAAGGAAACCGGGCCCGTACGGCGGGGAATATGAAAAAAAAGCGGGTCCACGAAAAAAATACCGATGTGTAATTTCTGTGCAAGTCCAATGCCTGCCACTGCTTGCTCCAGGTCGCCATGATGCAATTTAAATTCACCGTCGTACATGGCATTTCGAATAGCGGTATTCGCTTCAAAAACACTGTCCACACCTTTCATCGTAGCCACTTCCTGATGTCCGCGGTATTCCAGCAATACGGCTTCTTCCAATACTTCGGAAAACGAACGCACGCCTTTCATAGTGCGCACTTGCACAAACGCATCGGATGTCGGCGCAAACACTTTTCCTTCCACCGGCGTGATGCGGATATCGGCGTCAAACGTATTGTAGAGCGATTTTAATAAATCGTCCAAGCCGTTGAAAGCCGACATGACCACTATCAAAGCCATCGTGCCGATCATCACGCCGATAGCGCTAATCAGCGAAATAATATTAATCACATTGTGTGATTTTTTTGCAAACAAATAACGGCGGGCAATGAAAAACGGAAGAAAGCCCCCCCCGCCTCCAAAGCGGGAGCGATGACGGGCGCTGTTTATTTGTTGCGAATGCTCTTTGGACATTTATTTAATAAATCAAATTTTAGTATAGATTTTCAACGAAATCCCCTTTTGTCATTCTGAGCGAAGCGAAGAATCTGAAAATCGGAATAGATTGCGTCACTTCGTTCGCAATGACGAACAGATTCTTCGCTTCGCTCAGAATGACAACAAGAACCAAATTTCATAAAACCTATATCCGTTTAATAATTTTCACAATAAAAAACCACAAAAATGCAGTTTTATTACTCCTCCTTTGGGGGTTGGGAGGCCAGTAGCTTATCTATTTTTTCGACGTAATCCAACGAATTATCTATATAAAACGCCAGTTCCGGCACAATACGCATTTGCTTGGCCACCCGTTTGCCTAATTCGCCGCGGATAGCGCGGGAATGGTGTTCCACGGTTTTCATGACCTCTCCTGCTTTACTGGACGGGAATACGCTCAGCCACACTTTTGCCAAGGCCAAATCGGGACTCATGCGCACATCGGTAACCGACACCATGGCGCCGCCATACATGGCCATTCCCTGATGCTGGATTATCTCTGCCAAATCTTTTTGTAGCTGTTTTCCCACTTTCTGCTGACGTGTGCTTTCCTGTTCCATCGTTAAATAATTTATGTACAAAGGTAGCAATTTCTTATCTTTGCTAAAATTTACGATTAAATTTACTTTTAAAGTCCTAAGTAAGATATGAAAGAAACGGTCCTCAGCGGCATACGCTCTACAGGAAACCTGCATCTCGGCAACTATTTCGGCGCTTTGCGCAATTTCATCAAAATGCAGCACGAACACCATTGTTATTTCTTTATTGCCGATTTACATTCACTGACCACGCATCCGAAACCGGAAGATTATCACGGCAACGTGCGGCGTGTATTGTCGGAATATTTAGCTGCGGGCTTAGATCCTGAAACAGCTACACTCTTTGTGCAGAGCGATGTGCCGGAAGTTTCGGAATTATATGTTTTGCTGAACATGCTGGCCTACAAAGGAGAATTGGAACGCACGGCTTCGTTTAAAGATAAAGTGCGCAAGCAGGAAGATAATGTAAACGCGGGATTGCTTACCTATCCGGTACTCATGGCCGCCGATATTTTGGTACATCGCGCCACCAAAGTGCCGGTGGGAAAAGACCAAGAGCAGCATTTGGAAATGACGCGCGTGTTTGCCCGCCGTTTCAATAATTTATATGGCGCGGAAATATTCCCGGAACCCACAGCCTACAATTTCGGCAGCGAGCTGATAAAAATTCCCGGGCTGGACGGTAGCGGGAAAATGGGCAAAAGCGAGGGCAACGGCATTTATTTAATCGACGATGAAAAAACGATTCACAAAAAAGTAATGCGTGCCGTGACGGACAGCGGCCCGGCAACGCCCAACAGCGAAATGCCGGAACCGATAAAAAATATCTTCGCTTTGCTGGAAGTTGTTTCCACACCCGGCACGGTGCAACATTTTCGCGAACAATATAATAATTGCAGTATTCGCTACGGCGATTTGAAAAAGCAATTGGCCGAAGATATCTGTAAAGTGACGTTACCTATCCGCGAACGTATCGAGGCTATCAGCGCCGACGATGCATACCTGCATAAAGTGACAAAGCACGGAGCAGAAAAAGCCCGCGAAAGCGCACAGACGACCATGAAAGAAGTACGAAAAGCGGTGGGGATAAAGGCCTTTTAATGATGAATGAAAACGCCTTTGTTGCGTAGTTCGTCATTCTGAATTTGCCCGACTTTTCCGTCATTGCGAGCGGAGTGAAGCAATCTTCCAATAAGAAATAGATTGCTTCGCTCCGTTTATGCTTTGGGATAAATGGCGTTGGGCAAATAGTCTATCATATGCTCGGCGCCGTTGAACACCACGGAAATCACATCTAACTGCACTTCCATCGTCAGTTTATAGCGTTGGATATACGCATCGGCAGCCTGAATCAGGTTGCGCTGCTTCGCCCGGTCGATACTTTGATAGGGCTGTTGAAAATAGGTAGAATTCAGCGAACGCACTTCCACAATATGCAACACATTGTTTTTCTCGGCCACAATATCCACTTCTTTGTGTCCGGCGCGCCAATTCGTAGTGCGAATAGCAAAGCCGTTGGCCCGTAAATAGTCAACGGCAATCTGCTCGGCACGTTGTCCCGTATCCTGTTTCCCGGTCATTTAACAAAATTCGACAACGGTTTTTTCGTCGGAAACGGTAAATACGATCTGCCGTCCAAGATACAATGCAACATTCGGCTCACTGTGCCCTGCCGGAAAATTAAAGGCTACCGGAATATTCAAGTCCGACACATAGCTCAGAATAATTTCTTCGGCAATCTTTCCAAAGGGAACATCATTATCTTTCATTTTTGTGAACGTCCCTACAATCATGCCGGCAAGGCTTGCCAAGGCGCCGCTGCGTTTCAACTGTATCATTAACCGGTCGATATTATACAGGTATTCGCCCACATCTTCTATCAACAAAATACGCCCGGTGGTGTCCAACGCATCGGGTGTACCGTTCAAATGCCCGATGAGCGATAAGTTTCCGCCCACCAGCATCGCTTTCACCGAGCCTTTTTTATTCCATGAATGGGGCGATACCGTGTGCGATTTCAGCTCGCCGAACAAGGCTTTGCGCAAGGAAGCAGTACTCAGATTCTCCGTTCCGTCTTCCGGAAAATTTTTGGCCATTATTCCATGAATACTGGGTATTTGCAAGCGGCTCAAACGGGCGTGCAGCACGGTAATATCGCTAAATCCTACCAGCCACTTCGGATTCGTCAATAATGGCGTAAAATCCACGGCTTCTATAATCCGTCCGCAGCCGTAGCCGCCGCGGGCACAGATAATTGCTTTAATTTCAGGATTACTTATGGCGGCCTGCAAATCGGCTACACGCTGTAAATCAGTACCGGCAAATTGAAAATATTCCGCCAACACATGTTCTCCCAACTGCACCTGCAACCCCCAGTTTTCCATGCAGCGCACGGCCGGCATCAATGCATCTTCGGTAATATGCGAAGCCGGGGCGACGATGGCAATCCTATCCTTCTCTTTCAAATAAGGCGGTTGATTCATAATGAATTATATTAAGTGTATAAAGACAATAACACATCCGCAAATGTAGTGAAAAAATGCTACCTTTGCAAACTAAAATCATTCTATTTCCAATGAAGAAAGACTATAAAAGACATCTTGTTACTGCTGCTTTACCGTATGCCAACGGCCCGGTGCACATAGGCCATTTGGCCGGCGTATATATTCCGGCCGATATTTATGTACGCTATCTCCGCCTGCGCGGCCGCGATGTAAAATTTATTTGCGGCTCCGATGAACACGGCGTTCCTATTACGATTAAAGCGCGTCAATTAGGTATCACGCCACAGGATGTCGTAGATAAATACCATCTTATCATCAAAGATTCTTTTGAACGTTTCGGAATTACGTTTGATATTTATTCGCGTACTTCCTCGAAAACACACCATAAAACCGCCGCCGATTTTTTCAAGAAGTTATACGAAGACGGAAAATTCATCGAGCAAAAATCGGAACAATACTATGACGAGGAAGCCAAGCAATTTTTGGCCGACCGCTACATTGTGGGCACTTGCCCGAAATGCGGCAACGATAATGCCTACGGCGACCAATGCGAAAAATGCGGTAATACGTTAAGCCCCACCGAACTGCAAAATCCGCGTTCGATGATCAGCGGAAACAAGCCGGTGCTGCGCGAAACATCGCACTGGTACTTGCCGCTCGACCAACACGAGCCGTGGTTGCGCGAGTGGATTTTGAATGAACATAAAGAATGGAAAACCAATGTTTACGGGCAATGCAAATCGTGGCTCGATGGTGGCTTGCAACCACGCGCCGTAACGCGCGATCTCGACTGGGGCGTGAAAGTTCCGCTGCCCGAAGCCGAAGGAAAAGTGCTGTATGTGTGGTTCGATGCGCCTATCGGCTATATTTCGAACACCATTGAATTACTGCCCGGCGAATGGGAAACATGGTGGAAAAACGAAGATACGAAGATGGTACACTTCATCGGAAAAGACAATATCGTATTCCATTGCATCGTATTTCCCGCGATGTTAAAGGCGCATGGCGGCTATATCTTACCGGACAATGTGCCGGCCAATGAATTTTTGAATTTGGAAGGCGATAAAATTTCGACTTCGCGCAATTGGGCCGTATGGTTGCACGAATATTTAGATGAGTTTCCCGGAAAAGAAGATGTATTGCGCTATGTGCTTTGCGCCAACGCCCCCGAAACAAAGGACAACGACTTCACTTGGAAAGATTTCCAAACCCGCAACAACAGCGAG
>JAVBOD010000041.1:0-11387 GCA_031551045.1 Bacteroidales bacterium | reverse complement strand
AAGCGCTGAGTTTGCAGCGTATGTCCGTCCAAGTTCAGCATTAACCCAACCGGATGATGCGTATCGTTACATTGAATAACAGCCACGTTGTTTTCCAACAATGCAGTAAGCAAACCGTGCGTAATGGTAATTTGTTGGTGGTCTAAAATCACCATCCCAATATCCTCTATTGCCCGCAGCACCTCCGATGCCTCTTTGAACGATTCGGGCAGAGTATCGTTTTTCACCACTTCCGGAAGCCTTATGAGTAGCTGCTTTTTGTCGAGGCTCAGGTAGGCAGGATTGCCAAAGTAGAGGGTTTTCTTAATCATAAAGTTTTCGGCTATGTTTTATAAATTCCATCTCGCTCAACATCAATGACTCCACCGGTATAGCCGCACACGCTCATGCGTGGCGAATTGACAATGGGCATTGCCGCATAATCGGCAAAATCTCCGCATTTTTCAGCATGTTTTTCGGCGCACTTATTGCAAAATAAGGCTTCTTCGTCATAACAGCAAACGGTACACATTTGCGTTGCCGGAACTTTTTTACAGTCGCAACACATTCTTTTCAACGGTTCGTTGCGCGATAGCAACACAATTTTTTTGTCGGCTTTTATGGCATACTCTTCAACAACCTTAAGCGTCAGCGCCGTGGTATCTCCGTAGTCGTACTCGTAGTCCAGCTGTGCGCCTTTTTCAAAAACATCTTGGACTTTTTTTGACATTCCTACCCCATGAAAACGGCTCAGGTGTCCGCAACACTCCAGCCAAATGTCGCGCAGAAATTTATCAATGGCTTTAAAGGTGGCTTCGCCGTCAATCCAAAGGCTTAGAAAGTACGGAGCAGTGCTCCAGCTATTATCGGGTTCTACTTTTACTAAGAAAGAGCAGCCGGCTTTCTCGGTTTTTGCTTTTTCTTTTAAATGGGTCGATAAATGCTTATTGATTCCAGCTTTGGCAAATGCTTCGCCACAAAACAAGCATTTGCCCTCTGATGCTATTTTTTCTTGCATAGCTTTACTATTTTTCTTGATAATAACTGTAATAAATTTCTGCTGTTTCATCTGCAAATCCATAACCACAGACAGATGCATATTCAATACCTCGATTCACTTGTCTATTACCTTCTTGTTGAACTATTCGAATTTTTCGAATAGTTGAATCTTCCCGCAATTCAGCGCTTTTATAAGTTTCTTTTAGGTGATAATTGACAGTATGTACTTCCACACCAAACAATTCATCCATAGATTTTTGTGTAAGCCAAACGGTTTCGTCTTCGATATATACATCTACACGAATATCACCATTAGGTGCGGTGTAGAGGATGATTTTATTGGTTTCGGGATTCATATCAATATTCTCCTACTGTTACAATTTGCCCAATATGATTAATTCGAACTTTTACAACTTCATTGGCAAATGATAGTGTTTTATATTGCTTATATGCCATATCTTTTAAATCTTTATTGTCTTTGACTGTTGTTTCAAAATGATGTCTAAATTTATAATCACGTATAACACTTGTTCCATACATAACTTTGGACATTGTTTGTACCCTAAATAAATTCGGACTAATGATCGCATAATTATCAGGATTCAACAAATCAGTTTCATGCGGATTAAAGCCTGTTTTTTCATTCGGGAAAATAAAATATTCGTTTTGTTTCATGGTAAACAGAAATTGCCAACCTTCCGATTTTTTATACTCTTTATCAATGATAGGAAGTTTGTTATTTACCCGCGCCAAAGCTTCAAAGAAAGAAACTACATTTTCTTGCAAATTCCCATTTTCGTCGCGATAGATTGCAACGTGGTGATTATTTCCGGTATTCACAAAATCCACCGGTTGCGGATGGTCGTTTTTATCCAACAAAAGCTTTCCTTCTTTGTCGCGTTTGTCGTGCAAGGCTTCGGCATTGCTGATACCGCTGATAGTAACACGTTTGATGGCAATTCCTTTTTCCTGATTCAACCAAATCGGCTTTTCGTCCAGATTAGAGAATGCTTTTTTGGCATCGCCACCAAATTCATTGATCCGGGTTTCTAAAATCGCCTTGATTTTGGGGTCTATTATCTTTTCTACATTCAAATCACCATTGATTTCCTTGCGAATGGTATAAACGGTTTCCATGGTAAAGGTTTTCACCTTTTCCGGCACTTTCTGCGTTTGCAAAGCATCTATAAAAAGAGGATTTTTTTCCAAACTGTTTTTTGCTGTAAATGCCTTTTTAGGATCATTTCCAAATTCTTGCAAGCGCTTCATCAAGGCTTCTCTGTAAATTTTCTTCGAAACTTTCGCAATTTGTTCTTCGTTGAAGGCGCCGCCGATTTTTTCCAATTTTACTACGCGTTGTTGAATACTTCCATACACCGTTTCGTTGTGCAATTGTCCACGCGGTGTTAGCTGTTTCTTTTTATTTACGCCTCCTGATTTTTTCGTTGTATTCGTATTGATGGTTACCACTTTGTTTTTTGCTTTGATGGAAATCAAGGTATTTTCCAACTGCCTTTTTGCTTCCGTCCTAAAATCGTTCAAAGGCATGGGCGGTTTGAATTTCAATTTCCCCCTATCATCCCGATACAATTCTTTAGCTTCAATACCATAAATACTGCTCGATTTGTCGCTTCGTGCATTCAGGTTATTCAGGTATTGGATGTGGCTTCTCTTGGTAAAGGCAACAGTTAAGGCATCCATGGCATGGTGGCGATGATCGTTGCGCTTTGTCCAATCTTTGATTCGCCGGATTTTTTGTCCGTCGCGGTTTTCAATAATTTCCGTCAGCCCCAACTTGTTGTATTTGTCCCAGTTCAACTCCTGCATCACATCCACCAGTTGCCAATCTTCGCGCAGACGGTCGGTAACAGAACCGGTGGTGGAAATTACATCTTTGACCAACTCTTCCAACATGTTTTTTGCTTTCTTGGCAATGTATTGCGTATCGCGCAAATCCCTATTGATAAATCCATCGGGAATATCCGCACCCTTCATCCGAAGTTTATTATACTTCGTTTTGGAAATTTTACCTGCTATATATAAATCTTCTATACGCCCCAAATAGTCATCCATATTGGCTTCACCATATTTGTTCAGCACATAATCATAAGCGGTTTCCTTATCCTTTTCAATATTCACCGCTCGGCTTTCCAATGTTTTGTTCGAAAAAGAATCGTCGAACAAGCGCGATTGCGGTATGATATGCTCAATGTCAAATTCTTTGCTGAACAGTTTTTCTTGTGGAATATACGTATTGGAATACAATGTTTTATATCCGCGAGATTCTAATTCCAAATAGAGTTTATAGCGAACAATATCGTTACGGCTTACGTGTGAAAGGCCAAATTCCTTTTGCAAAATAGCCCTGTATTTCTCGTGTTCAGCCGTAGTTTTATTGATAGCGTTGGTTAACTCTTCACGTTCTTTGGCATTTTTCTTCAACTCACGCGCCAACTCTATCCGAATTTCATCCGGTTTTCCATAAGCCGTAATTACTCCGTTGACCACATTGACCATCTGGTTCAAAATCTTTTCAACCACCGGATTGCGCAAACTATTTTTGGGTAGTATTTCCAACTTATCTTTTAAAACTTTCTGTTCTTTTTCTTCTTTAGTCAATGAGCTTTTCGAATGGCGGTATCCTGCATATTGGCACGCGACATCAAATTGATTCCCCTCTTTCAAATGAGGCAGTATTTTGCGAATGGCTTTTGTGCTTACACTGCCATAGTCTTCCTGAAAGGTAATGTTGGCAATGATGGTAGCAAATTCTTTGGGAAAACCATACAAAGTAGAAATCTTGTTTATCAGGTTTTCGTTACCCAAGGCTGAATTGTCGCCTTCAAAAGAATACAACAAATGCCATAATTGATAAAGCGGTTGTTTTTCCAATGCGTCGCCTTCCAAATCCGAGTGGAATGTTAAGATTGCGGTACTGTATCCCAATCCTGCAAAAATAGTTTTTACGGTTTCTATAATTTTAGCAGATTCCATTTTCGAAAAATCATATTCGCCGTGTCCGCTCAATTCGATAATTTGGCGATACGCCTCGAATAATGCTGCCTGCGTTCTATTTCCATCAATATCTTTATAATTAAGGTCTAAATCTTTGTGATTTTTGAACAATAATTTCAATGCATCAGCTTTGGATAATTTACCTTTTATATTTAACTCGGAAAATAAAATTTCTTTTTCATCTTGCTCCAACGCCCTTTTTGCATCGGTCGCTTTTTCCGAAACCTCTACATTATTCAGAATTTGCCAGATTTTAAATTCTTGGTACAAAGGCGATGATTTCGGGCAAACTTTCGAGCCAACGGTTTTTATTTTCTTTTTTCCGTCAATTTCCACCTCAATTTGACGACTTTCAAATTCACAAAAACTAATCAATCCCTTTTGGCTTTTCAAGCGACGCTGGTAAAAGATAACCACATCGCGGATTTCCGCTTTTAATTCATCGGTTAGCTCTTTGTGGTATTGAGCTTGCGTTTCCCATAGCCGGTTAAATTCATCCAAATAATCCTGACGGTAAAACACTTGATTTTTCAAGCGCGTATGTGGATTTTCCGCCAATTGAGCCATCAGGTATTGGCCAACGGTTTGTTTGTTGAAGTATAATTCTTTGCTTCGGTCGCTAATGGCACCCAAATAGCCGCTTGATGCATTCAAATTGTTATTAACTTCAGCCAACACAAAAGCAACTTCCTCTTTCGTCAATTTTATATCAGTTGCCTTCGCCCGCCACGTGTAAGCTTGTAACTTTTTCTCATCCCTTGTTCCTTTGTTTTCGGCGGTATTGAAATTATATTTTTTCCAAAAAGCGGCAGCTGTAACCCGTTGCCCTTTTCCTTCGATTTCTCCTCGAAACTCGTCGGTTAATATTTCGGGATAAAACTGTTTTTGAAACCCCCATATTTTATCAAATTCCGCTTGCAAATCCGAGCGGTAGAAATCAGGAATATACTTTTTTCCTTCTTTCAAGATTTGCAAAACCAATTGTCCGGGCGTCAGATTTTCTTCATATATTTTTTTCGCAATAGCCATTCCGTCGATAAGTTGCCCTTCGTCCTGCAATTTTGCTTTACGGCTGCTTTTGTAGCCTCGTTTTTTATTTATCATCAGCAAAATACGGGCGAATTGTTCCAACGTAACTTCATCGGTAGCCGCTTTTGCGCGAAGGCTGTACGTTTCAAAAGTGCTCTTATTGCCATTTTCTGATAAAATGGTTTCGTCAGTAATAAAACCTTGCTTTTTCAGGATTTCGATGAGGGTTTCACGGCGAAGTTTATAGCGTTGCAGGTTACGGCGCATGCTCCGTTTCAACGTTCTGTCGGCATTAGTGGTGATGCTTTTTCCTTTTTCAAAATTTGTCAATTCATCGACCGTTAGCGGATTTACCCGAACACCAAGTTTTATAATTGAAGAGTTTTCATTTTCATCAGTTCCTTCATTGACCAACGCCCACCCAATGCTATTGGTTCCTAAATCAAGCCCTAAAATTTTTTTATTCATAGTTGTAGGTTTTAAAATCTTTCGTATCTTTGCTTTCGCAATCAAATCACAATAAGGATTATTCCGTTGTGAAAACATTTAAGGCGGGGCGTAAGCCTCGCTTTTTTTACATTGTGTGAGGAACACCATTCCTGCTTCATGTATTTCGCTTGCAATTTAGCAATTATTTTTCACAAAACAAAGCTTTTAGTCTCTATATCTTACAACATAAAGCGCGAAAAGCAATAACCATATTACTGCTTTTCGCGCCAATTTTGTATTATACGTGACGAATAAAAGATTAACCAGTGATTCTATACGCCTTTCAGCACCACTGCCGTTCCCATGCCGCCGCCGATGCAGAGCGAAGCCAACCCGTACGGGGCTTTGCGGCGCAGCATCTCGTGAACCAATGTTACTACAATGCGGTTGCCCGACGAGCCAATAGGATGTCCCAACGCAATGGCACCGCCGTTGACGTTGGTGCGTTCGCGCAGCCATTCGCACTCTACGCCGTGATCCACGCACAATTGGTGCATTACACCGATAGATTGCGCGGCAAAGGCTTCATTTAATTCTATAACATCCATATCGGTCAATTTTCTTCCGGCTTTTTTCAACGCTTGGGCGATAGCAGGCACAGGCCCCATGCCCATCGTCGCAGGATCTACGCCTCCTTGACCGGTAGCTACAATTTCTACCAGCGGTGTAAGGTTGTATTTTTTTACTGCTTCTTCCGAGGCTACCAACACGAACGAAGCGCCGTCGTTCAAACCAGAAGCATTACCGGCGGTTACCGTACCGTCTTTCTTGAAGGCGGGTTTCAGCGTCGCTAATTTTTCAGGCGAAGTGCTACGATTCGGAAATTCGTCGGTATCGAATACAATCGTTTCTTTGCGCGAAGGAATTTCGACCGGCACAATTTCGTTTTTGAACTTGCCGCCGTCAATAGCCGCAATGGCTTTTTGTTGCGAGGCATAGCTGAACGAGTCTTGTGCTTCGCGTGAAATAGTATATTGCGCCGCAATATGTTCGGCTGTTACGCCCATGTGGTAATCGGCAAAAGCATCGGTAAGTCCGTCGCACACCATGTGGTCAATCACTTTAAAATCGCCCATTTTTTGCCCATTGCGCATGGTGCTGCCGGGAATTACAAAACCGGAATTCGACATATTTTCGGTACCACCCGCCAAAATCAAATTGGCTTCGCCTGCTTTAACGGCAAGGTATGCGTTGATAATAGATTTCATGCCGCTGCCGCAAATCATATTCAATCCGTAAGCCGGAACGGTATTCGGAATACCTGCACGAATGGCGGCTTGCCTTGCAATACCTTGTTTTTGGCCGGCCATCAGAATATTTCCGACAACGACTTCATCCAAATCCGCCGGATTAATTTTTGTTTCGGCTAAAATATTTTTAATAACCGGTACCGCCAAATCGGCCGGCGACAAGGGTGTCAGCGTGCCCAGAAATTTTCCGATAGCGGTACGCTTGGCTGCTACAATGTAAATTTTATTCATATCTTTTATTTTTAATATTTTTTTACCACAAAGTAACACGAAGGACTTCACGAAGTAGCACAAAGGTTTTCTTGGTGTCCCTTTGTGGAGATACTTTGCGTGCCTTCGTGGTGCATTACACTTCCATTTTCTTAAGCCCACTATCAACGATAAGATCCGCTTCGGTGGCGGCTTGCACTTGCTCTACGGTAAATTCCGGATGAATTTCTTTCAACACAATTCCTTTTTCCGTAATTTCCATCACACCCATTTCGGTGATAATCATGTTTACCTGTCCGGCGGCTGTCAACGGAAGCGTGCATTTTTTCAAAATCTTTTTACTTTCGCCGGCCGTATGTTCCATCGCCAAAATCACGCGGCGCGCTCCCACCAACAAATCCATCGCGCCACCCATGCCGGGGACTTTCTTTCCGGGAATAATCCAATTGGCCAAATCGCCTTTTTCATCGACTTGTAAGGCACCCAGAATCGACACATCTACATGCTTTCCGCGGATAATGCCGAACGACATAGCGCTGTCGAATGTCGAAGCGCCGGGCAATGCCGTTACGTAACCGCCGCCGGCATTAATAAATTCGCAGTCTTCGGTTCCGGCTTCGGGCGTAGGCCCCATGCCCAGTAATCCGTTTTCAGATTGCAATATCACGTGTACGCCTTCCGGAATATAATTGGGAATGAGCGTCGGCAAACCGATACCAAGGTTTACCACGTCGCCGTCGTGCAACTCTCGGGCAGCGCGGCGGGCAATAATTTCTCTGATTTGATTTTTATCCATAATCTATTCTATTTTTTAGCACACCGTTGACACTGATTTGACATGATTTTAACAGATGAAATCGGCGGTCATCGTGCACAATCTGTGTTATCTGTGCGCTTCTGCTCTTCTTGCTACTTCCTGCGCTATAAACGAGGCTACATCGTCGGCGTAGGTATTCATCCCGAAGCCTGCATCGTAGCCCAATTCTTTGGCTAATTCGTGCGAAACACGCGGTCCTCCGCAGGCCACAATCATCTTGCTGCGCAAGCCTTCGGCGTCCAGCATTTCTATCAGTTCCGTCAAATTTTTTACGTGTACATCTTTTTGCGTTACGGTTTGCGACACCAGCAGTGCATCGGCATTCACTTCGATAGCTTTACGGATGAACTCTTCGTTCGGCACCTGACTGCCCATGTTGATGGCCGTAATCATTTCGTAGCGTTCCAGCCCGTAGTGTCCGGCATAGCCTTTCATGTTCATAATGGCATCGATTCCCACCGTATGCGCATCGGTGCCGGTGCTGGCGCCCACAATCACAATCTTCCGGCCGATGTGTTTCTTTATAAATTCGTCGGTGTCGTGCATGCTCCATGTCGATGTTTCTACTTTCGGCACGTGGATTTGCGTGTAATCGACCATGTGTGTGGCGCTGCCGTAGCAATTGAAAAATGTGTATCCTTCGGTGAGTTCTTTGTAGAACACCACTTGCGGATTGTCGAATCCCATTTTGCGCATCAGCTGCTTCGCCGCTTCGATAGATTCGTCGCAACACGGCACGGGCAAGGTAAAGCTGAGTTGCACTTTGCCGTCGTTCAGCGTATCGCCGTAGGGTTTAATGTTGGTCAAATCTAATGTTTGATCAAAATCTTTTGGGGTTGTTGAATATAGTCCTGAGCTCATAATTTTTATTTTTTGCACACTGATGACACTGATTTTACATGATTTTCACAAGATAAAAAATCAGTGATCATCCGTTCTATCTGTGTGCTAATCGTTTCCTGTTGTTTGTAAATATTTTTCTTCGTATTTCCGGCCGTTTACCGAAATTCAATAACAATCCTATTTCTTTATCGGTCGCTTTCAAATAATTAATCAATTGTAATTCGTGTTCTTCTATCAGGCATTCCGCTGCTTTCAATTCCAAAATAACTACATCGTCTACGATCAAGTCTGCCGCATATTCGCCTACAAGACGGTCTTCGTAATATACTTTTATTTTTCGCTGCGCATCGACCTGTAATCCGCTACGTATTAATTCAAAACACAACGCATTTTCATAAACTTTTTCCAAAAATCCGAAGCCCAATTCATTGTACACTTTGTAAAATGCTTTAATGATTTTATCGGTTAAATCTTGTTCGATATAGTCGCTCATAATTTTTTCATTTTAAGCACACGGATGACATTGATTAAACGTGATCTTTACAAGATAGGAATCAGTGAGCATCTGTTCGATCTGCGTTATCTGTGTGCTATTGTTTTTTCATAAGGTCAATAAACGGATTCAAATAATTTATTCCTTTTTCAGCCACGCCCGCCAAGCCTTTTCCACCGGTTTTCGGACGTTTGATGTTGGCAAACGAACCGTTTTCCAAAGCCGTGAATAATCCTTCTCGTTCTATTTTTTCCAATAATGACAACGCATCGTCCAGCACTTGCTGTGCACGACTTTGAATGAGTCCGCCGGACTTAAATTCTACCTCGTCGCCGATATTGTGCAGGTTGTTGAAAATATATTTAGCATTCTCTATGGCCAAAAATCGGTCGGACATGAACGGCGTGTGTACCGCTTCGGTCAACATGCCCAGCAGTTGAATGCCTTGTCCCGTCCAAATGGCAATTTCGTTGAACAAGGCGTTTTGTATATGCCCACGAAAAACATTTCCGGTCATAAATTTAGTGGGCGGCATGTATTTGAGGGGCGCTTTCGGAAAAATTTCGCGTGTCATCTGCGCTTGCGCCAATTCGTACAAGAACCCGTTTTTCAACTCGGGATCCATTTCAAAGGCGTGTCCCAAGCCCATTTGTTCTTCGGGAATCCCGGCCAGCAAGGCCAATTGTTCGTTGATAAAATCGGACGTGAGCACCGTGTGCGCTTCTTCAAAAGCATCGGAAGTGGTAAGATAGTTATCTTCTCCGGTGTTGATAATCACGCCTGCAAAGCCATTGATAATGCGCGAAAAATACTGATCGACCAGCGTGCGTTGCATATTAATGTCGCGGAACAGAATGCCGTACAATGCATCGTTGAGCATCACATCCAAGCCTTCCAACGCGCCCATGGCGGCAATTTCGGGCATACACAAGCCGGAGCAGTAGTTGCACAAGCGAATGTAGCGGCCAACTTCCTGCCCTACTTCGTCGAGCGCTTTGCGCATGATACGGAAATTTTCCTGCGTGGCAAATGTTCCGCCGAATCCCTCGGTGGTAGCGCCGTAAGGCACGTAATCCAACAGGCTTTGCCCCGTGGTGCGGATAACGGCAATAATGTCGGCGCCTTGCCGTGCGGCGGCCTGCGCCTGTACCACATCTTCGTAGATGTTGCCGGTAGCCACAATCACATACAAATAGGGTTTAGCGCCTTCGCCGATTTTCGCAATGGTTTCTTCGCGGCGGCGGCGATTATTGCCGATACGCTCGACTGCCGCATCCACAAAAGGTTTCAACACTTTGTTGATTTCCGCTGTTGAATGTGTTTTATATTTTGCAATATCAATTTCATCGGTTGCTACTTTTTCGGCAATGGCTTGCGGAGTAAAGCCCGTTTCGAGCATCGCGTTGCCCAGCGCAGAGAGCGCACCGCTGCTCAGCATTTCAGCCTCTTTCAGTGCGTCCACTAAAACATTCGGCAACGGTACATTGTTTTCGTCCACGCCATCAATGCCTATTAAGCGGCACAAGGTACGCTCCACGGCCACGGTAGTGTAGCCGTCCACAAATTGTTGCACATCAACGGCAATGTTTTGCGCTATTTGTTTTGCTTTCGCTACTTTCAAAAAATCCAGTCCTAATTTACTTTTTTGCATATTTTTATTTTTTAACCACGAAGTAACACAAAGGTGTCACAAAGGGACACAAAGATTTACTTTGTGGTAAATTTGTTTTCTATCGCTACAATATCATATACGGGCAATTGCAAGGCTTTTTCCATTTCGTTACGCAGCAATACCGCATCTAACCGCGCGCCATCGGGCGAAGTTGGATTGGTGCATACGCCCAGCAATTTTGCTTTTTGCAGCACTTCTATCCGCCCGCCACGCCGTATAAAACGGTCGAACGTTCCTTGCTGTACAAACAGTTTGGAAAAATCGCGTACAATTAATTTTATTTCGGTATATTTTTTATTACACAGTATTTTCAAAAATTCGTCGGTTACCGCACCACTTGCATAAACCGTTGCTCTTGCTTCCAGTAATTTTTCAGCTTCATCGGTAAAGGTAAATACCGAAGCGGCCAGTTCGTACATTTCGCCGGTTTGTTCGTTCACCTTCCACACACCGTTTTCCAAAGGGAATAATTGTTCGAATAAATTATTATCGACTTGCGGCAAATCAATCAGGCCGCAACGGAATTTCGTACGGCGAATCAACTCCGGCAATTGCGGCGAACAAGCCGCACCCGTGCAGAGTATCATAGCA
>JAVBOD010000062.1:0-26757 GCA_031551045.1 Bacteroidales bacterium | reverse complement strand
CTTTTTAGCGCCTCATTGCCCCGGGGCAAACGCATCTACATTGTAATTTGTGCCATTATTTTATCCCCTTCGGGATAGATGTTAATAAGCGCGCGGCAACAAGTCCGAGCCTTGAAACACTTGAAGAGCGCCGCGCGAAAGGCTATGCTGATATGGGTAACCACGGGTAAGCGAAACGCAACCCGTGGTTATTCATATACCACTTCGTGGCAAGCGCCCTTTAGTCCAACAGCATTTAGATACGTCAGCACTGCCCCTATTGTTTTTTTGTAATTCAAAAAATCTTCGTAAATTGCTTCTTTATTTTACTAAATCTCATATAGCATGAACCTTCTATTAATCAGCAACTCTACCAATGTAGGAGAGCCCTATTTGGAGTATTGCAAACAACGTATTGCCGATTTTTTAAAAGCAAAAAAAGTAAGAAAAGCCTTATTCTTCCCTTTTGCTGCCGTTACTTTCTCGTATGACGAATACGAACAGAAAGTAAGTGACAAGTTACTTCCCTTAGGCATCGAAGTAGATAGTATTCACCGTCATTCCGATGCTCGAAAAGCGGTTGCCGAAGCACAGGCCATTGTAGTAGGAGGTGGAAATACTTTCCATTTGCTGAAAAGTATTCAAGACTTAGGATTAGTAGAAATGGTGCGCCAAAAAGTGCTGGCCGGAACGCCCTACGTAGGCTGGAGCGCCGGCTCGAACCTGACGTGCCCTACTATTTGCACCACTAACGATATGCCGATTGTAGAACCGCAAAGTTTCAATGCCTTTAACCTGATTCCTTTCCAGATCAATCCGCATTATTTAGATGCACATCCCGAAGGACACGGCGGCGAAACACGCGAACAGCGGATTATGGAATATCTGGCCGCCAATAAGAACCGCTATGTGGCCGGTTTACGCGAAGCTTGCATGTTCTATGTAGAAGGCAACAAATTGCGCATGGACGGGCAGCGTACGTTGCGGGTATTCAAATACGGACAGGAACCGAAAGAATATACCGCTAACGACGATATCAACTTTTTAATGCAATAGGCAATCATCATGAAACGATTTTTTACCTTTTTGTCCTTCTGCTTTGTGATTGCTTTTACGGCTTCGGCCTGGGGGCCTTCGGGGCATCGTATTATCGGCGAGATGAGCGAAAGTTTGTTAGATAAAAAAGTTCGCCAACGCATCACGGCGCTCTTCGATAATGCCAGCGTGGCCATGATTTCCAATTGGGGCGATTTTGTACGCAATAATCCGGCCTACGACAGCACCTCCGTATGGCATTACTCGGATATGGAAGCAAATCTATCCCGCGCGGCTTTTGACACGTTAGCGCTGAAAAAAATCCATGGAGAAAACATTTATCGTGTGGTAAGCTTGACAGCCTATTTGAAACAACATCCGAACGATACGAATATGTTGAAGATGCTGGTGCATTTGATAGAAGACATGCATTGCCCCATGCATTTGGGCTATCCGGAAGATCAGGGCGGAAACAAAGTGCGTATCAAATGGCAAGGCAGCGAGAGGAGTTTGCACAGCTTATGGGATGACGCAATAGTCGATTTTCAAAAATTAAGCTATACCGAATACGCCACACATTTAATGCGGGTGAATAAATTGCAGAAAATAAATTTTAACGGGCAAACATCCATGATTCTTGATTGGGCGTGGGAAACATACGCTGCCGTGCCGGTTATTTACCATTCTGCCGATAAGACGGGAAATGCTTACAAGTATAATTACGAATATTTGCCGCTTTTAGAATCGCGCCTGACAAAGGCTGCCGAGCATTTAGCCGCTGTTTTGAATTATATCTATAAATAATTTACAGCTTGTTATTTCAAGTTTTTTATTTCAGTTTTCAGGATTATTAAACGTGAAATAAAAAACCTGAAACCTGAAAGGTGAAACTAATATCTACTCAATATGTACGGAAATTTTAAAAATCATTTGGCCGATACGCTGACCGAAATCGAACAAGCGGGGCTTTACAAAAACGAGCGTATTATCGTGACTCCGCAACAAGCGGCTATTCGCGTAAATACAGGACAAGAAGTATTAAATTTTTGCGCCAACAATTATTTAGGCCTGTCGAATCATCCGCGGGTGGTTAAAGCGGCGCAAGCAGCCATGGATACGCATGGTTATGGCATGTCGAGCGTACGCTTCATTTGCGGCACACAAGATCTTCATAAAGAATTGGAAGCGGCTATTGCACGGTATTTCAAAACGGAAGATGCCATTCTATATGCCGCTTGTTTTGATGCCAATGGCGGCGTTTTCGAACCGCTGTTCGATGAAAACGACGCTATTATTTCCGATGCCCTCAACCACGCTTCTATTATCGATGGCGTTCGCTTGTGTAAAGCGCAACGCTACCGCTATGCCAACGCCGACATGAATGAGTTGGAAGAATGCCTGAAAAAAGCACAGGCGCAACGTTACCGCATTATCGTTACCGATGGCGTATTCTCTATGGATGGCAATGTAGCGCCAATGGATAAAATTTGCGCATTGGCCGAAAAGTATAACGCCCTGGTGATGGTGGACGAATGCCACTCTGCCGGCGTAGTCGGAAAAACCGGCCGCGGCGTGAGCGAACATTTCAACACCTATGGCCGAGTTGATATTTATACCGGAACACTCGGAAAAGCTTTCGGCGGCGCCATTGGCGGATTTACCACCGGCCCGAAGGAAATTATAGCCTTGTTGCGTCAACGCTCCCGCCCTTATTTATTTTCCAATTCTATTCCACCGGCGGTAGTGGGCGCCAGTTTAGAAGTATTCAAAATGCTGGACGAAAGCGATGAATTGCATGACAAACAACAGGAAAATGTCCGCTATTTCCGCGAAAAAATGATAGCGGCCGGCTTTGATATCAAACCTACGCAAAGCGCCATTTGTGCAGTGATGCTTTATGATGCAAAACTTTCGCAGGATTTTGCAGCCCGCATGTTGGAAGAAGGTATTTACGTGGTTGGTTTCTACTATCCGGTAGTGCCCAAAGACCAAGCCCGCATTCGCGTGCAGATTTCGGCCGGACACGAAAAAGCACACTTGGACAAAGCGATTACCGCTTTTGTGAAAGTAGGAAAAGAATTAGGTGTGATAAAGTAATATTAGCAAAACAATAGTGTAATAAAAAATCGCATATAGGCTGAATATATATGCGATTTTTTATTTACGGTTGCCGATTCTTACCTCATTATCTCTCTCAATAATCCGTACGATTGTTCGATTTCCCGCTGCAATTGATTCAAGCCATAATCGGAAGGATACAGGCGCAAGGCTTCTTCCATATAATGTTCTGCTTTGTCGTCCTCTTTTTTATCCAAATAAAAATTGATCAGCAGTTGATAGGCTAATTCTTTTCCCCAAGTGGGTTGCTCAGCGCCCGCTACTCTCCGGCTGTTCAGCGAAACGGCCCTTTTTAAATAGCCCTCCACTTTCTTGCGGCCGCCATATTCCGCCGGTGTATAATAATCGGTAACGCCTCCCGCCAAATAAGCCCGCACATTGCTATCATCGTCTTGAATGGCGCGGTCGATATTTTTCAAAATCGTATTCGACCGGAATTTCATCTTAATAGCGTTGGTCATGAACTGCATCGAAAAAGTCTGCATGATGGCCAGCAAGGCATAATCGTCCGAAGTCTTGTCTCTCTTGTCATTCAAAAGACTAATACCTTCATTAATCACTTTCTCGCTTATTTCTTTGTCGTTTTTAGTAAGATAATAAGCGGCTTCATAATACTTGGCATAAGCCTGCCAATAGACAGATAGCGGATTTGTATCGGCCGACAGCGAGCGCTCCAATGCCGTTAAATCCGATAGCCGGCCGGATTTAACCGAGCGGTAAAATGCCGTATCAATTTGCTGTTGAATATCGTTTAAAACGCTTGCCTGCCCATAGGCAATAGTGCCAAGCAACCACACAAAAGAAGTGAACAGAAGTATCTTTTTCATACATGTTTTTTTTGACTATATCGATAAACTGAAAGCCAATAGAAACAATCAGCGATGCGGATATACTTTACAAAAGTAAAAAAGAATTAACACTTTTACGCATTATTAAATTCAAAACGTGTTTCGCTACAAGTATAGTGCTATTGCAAGGTGATATATATCGTCACATCTTCGTCCATTTTAAACAGGCAATCTTTGAACGCCGGCGGGCCGTACTGTCCTTTGGCGTTGTTGCTGAAAGCCCACGGTTCCGAGGGGCCGAAGGAACCCATGTCTAATTTATTATTGTCGTTTACATCCTGAAACATCGAAACGGCATAGCTTCCGGCGGCCACGCTGTCAATAGTCACCGTCATTTCCTGCGTATCGACTTTAGCGATTTTCCAGTACACGGGCTTTTTCATAAAGTTCGCTTCGTCATACAGGGCTACAAATAACCGGCCTTTCATTTTTTCAATTCCATCCACTTGAATGGTAAGTTTGTGTTGTGCGCTAAGCGCAACTGTTGCAAACAATAATGTTGCTGCTAAAATAATTTTTTTCATAATGATTGTGTTTAGGCCCCCTAAATCCCCCAAAAGGGGACTTTTGAAAGGCAAGTTAATATTTGATTTTATGTTTCTCTCTTTTTGTTAAGACTGCTTCGCTTTGCTCGCAATCACAATGCTTTCTCGTGTCTTTACTCCCCCTTTGGGGGGTTAGGGGCTGTTACAAATTTTTCAACTGATTCAATTGTTTATTATGACTGAATGTGATGAACAGGCCTACGAACAAAAACCGTTTGTCGGGGCTGGTAACGGCTTTGCGCAAACCCGGCGTTAACTTCGAATACTCGTAGCCGTACACGTTGCGATAACCCAACACATTGGTGCAGCCGAAATGCACGATTATCCACTGTTTCGGAAGAAACGACCACGACACATCCAAGCGGTTGCGCAACGGCGTGTCGCCCAATTTTTCGTAAGGCGTCGAATCGCTGTAATACGGCGCGCCCGAAGCTATATTGTAAGCCGCTCCGATTAACGATTTCAACGGCGCTACCCAATATTTCAAGGTGATGTTGAACGAATGTTGCGATAGATAGCTTGGCGCGACTTCCTCGGTAAAATACGCATAGCGCTTCTCCGTTTGATTGAACGAATAGGTTAGCCAATATTCCACCCGTTTGAAATGACTTTTCCAGAAAACATCGGCGCCATAACCGTATCCCGCGCCGCCGTTGGCCAGCTTTTCAGGCGTATATTGCCCTTGTTCGTATGTCACTACATCTTTATATTTTTTGTAATACACATCCGCCTGAAATTTTTCGTTGCGCTTTACATAACTGTACGAAAGCGTGCCCTTCGTGGCCGATGTAAAATCGAGGCCGTTGCTCATCGCCAAATAACTGATGTCGGGCAATTGAAAATAGTTGCCCACCGACGCCGACAGGATAGTTGACTTATTCCACCGGTAGCCTGCATAAAAACGCGGCGCGAAGTTGAATTGTTTTAAATAGGTGGAATATTCGCCCCGAAAACCCGCGCTCATCGTGAAGTTCCGCCCGATGAAAATTTTCGTATCGTTATATACGCTCCACAAATTGTTATTGATTTCAGCGTTGAAAGAGAGATTTGACAAATTTCCAAAATTTGTCAAATCTAATAAGTATGTTTCGTCGAACGGATTGCAGATAAACTCCACGCCCGTGCGGTTCGTGAGTTTTCCGTTGCTGTATTGCAAGTTGATTTTGTTATGATTCCACGCGCCCGCAGTTTCTATTTCATCGCCTTGATAACGTACTTCGGTGGCAGATAATTTATCGAAAATCACATTGCTTGCCACACTTAAGTTGAAATGCGAATTGAACGCATGATACAAATTTACTTGCGCATAAAGGTATTGTTCTTGCATGTTGTTTGTAAAATATACGCTGTCCACGTTGTAGTACGAATATTCGCCACCAGCGCTACTCGCGTTTACCTGCGCCGTCATTTTAATTTTAGTTGAAAATTCCTTTGTCAGGAAAAAGTCGGCGCTTATTTGCTGATACGGTTTGCGCCAGTCGTAATCGTCGGGAAATAATCGATTGTAAACACCGATATTGCTATACTGTAAATCGGCGCGGTAAGCATACGACGCACCTTGCCCGATGTGCGTAACGCCTGCAAATACCGAAGAAAGCGCGATATCGGTTTTGGCTTCCATCTTTTCTTTTTCTTTCGTATTGAGATTTACAATACCCGATAACGCTTGTCCGAACTCGGCATTGAATCCACCCGATTGCAGAACGATGCCTTCAAATAAATCCGAGGAAAACCGGCTGCGCACGCCGGAATTTTTCGACGACAGCGTGTAGGGATTCGCCACCATCAATTCGTTGATGTAATACTTCGACTCGTCGGGACTGCCGCCTTGGATAATCAGCCGGCCGTCGTTGTCGTTGGTTTGTACGCCGGGCAGCACGCGCATGTTCGCAATAATATCGGCCATCGCCGCCGGATTGGTCACAATGTCGAACGACGACAGTTGCACCGTTTGCGCCGAGTAGTCGCTGAACCGACCGTGCTTCGAGGCCGACACCGTGACGCTTCGCAGGCTAATAGCGCTGTCGAGCAATACCACGCGGACGTATTCCTGTCCTTTGTTTACGACCATTGTCTTGGTTTTATAAGCATAAGCCGAAATGCGGAGCGGGTGGTTTTTCAAGCTGTCGGAATAAGTCAGCGTAAATTTTCCGTCGTCGCCGGTTACTACACGTTGCCGTCCGTTGCCGAAATCGACCAAGGCGCCGGGCACGGGGACGTTCGTTTTATCGAGCACTTCGCCTGCGAGGCGGGTTTGGGCATGGAGGTTCACACTGAAAAGTAATAATAGCATAAAAATTAACCGCAAACGGGTTTTTCCGCCCCAAAGGGGCAGCAGCATATAGCGTAGGGCACAGCGTAGCGATGCCCTACGACAAGGAAAGCCATGCAATATTCGCGCGAAACAAAGACTATCCTTTGAAAGACCAGCGGAATCCCGCGCGAAATTTCTTTTCTGTTCCAAAACACAGGGCGTCGCTGCGCTATGCCCTGTGCTATAATACGCAAGGCTTTCAGCCTGTTTTTTCAATTTTATTATCATAAATTAGTTTACAATATAAACCACATGAGCAAAAAAATTATTATCCTTTCCTCATCAGTTCTTCCACTTTGCGTTCTTTCCATGCTTCGCCGAACAGGCCGTTTTTCCATACGCTCAATCCGTTCATGGCCAAGCCGATTCCCCAGCCCAACAGCGGCCATTGAAACCACCAGTGGCCGGGCGATTGAAAATAGTTCAGGCACAATAATAAGCCGTTTACCGCGACATATACGATGCAGTGCACATAAAATCCGCGCAATTCTTCGACACGCTTTTCCGCTCTCCGGCGGCTGATGTTGTTGATTGTTTCCATTGTTTATTTTTTTTAAAAATTGCTTTTTTGTTCTGCCGTTTGCCGTCTGCTTTAGCTGACGGATGAAAAAACAGTTTCGATAATCACGCGCGAAGTACAACTTTTATTTCGAAGGACAGCCTTTGCTTCGCGCGTCCTGCAAAAAATGTTCTTATTTATCCATCAGCTAAAGCAGACGGCAATTGAATCCTTTCACCATTGAAGCTTTGTCCTCTTTTCACCCTTTTAGCTATTCAGGTACGTTTTCAACGCTTTCACATAATCGTCGAATGCTTTTACGCCTTTGGGCGTGATGCGGCAAATGGTGCGCGGCATTTTTCCGGCAAATGTTTTTTCGACCGAGATATATCCCGCTTCGTTCAACTTGTCGATTTGCACACTGAGGTTGCCGGCCGTGGCGCCCGTCTTTTCTTTCAAAAAAACAAAGTCGGCTTCGGCCACGCCAATCAGCAGCGACATGACGGCCAATCGCAACTGCGAATGCAACAAGGGGTCTAATTCTTTAAACATTTTCTTTGGCCATTTTATTCAACTTGTAACCGGGGACAGCAAAGGCCAGCAACATACATACCGCTAATATTACAAAACCTGCCACGCCCGACCACTTATGACAAAATGCGTAATTGGCCAAACAAGCTAACGCGCCGCCCCACATAATATAAGCTCCTGTTAAAATAGGTTTGAAACGGCAGGCTTTAGCCGTGATAAATTCCGCCGTGCCCGCCATAATCATAATCACGGGCGTGATAAGGACACACAGCCGCCAGCTATTTTCAATGCCATGATTACTTCCGGCAATAGAATAGCCGAAAACAACGAACAGGAATAATCCGACCGCAATTCCAAAGGCACGCCAGGTGGTGGAAATAATTTTGTCGATGTGCGTTTTCACCATCGCGTTTCTGTCCACCCGCTTGTCCATCATCCGGTCGATGAACGAAACCGGTACCATTAAACACCAAACCCAGAATACTTGATTCGAGTTTGGGAAAATAAATGCTAACGCAATTGTCAGCAAGGCGATGAAAGCCACCGCACAACCATTTAAGATAAAAGCATTGCCTGCACCTTGTTGAAAGTTATTCCTCGCCTGCTCTATCATCTCGCTGATGAGGGCTAAGCTCTGTTGTTCGGTAAATTTCGGTTCCATATTTTTTTTAAATTCAATAATTCCTGATTCAAGATTCAACATTTTAGATTTTAATTACACTGCAAATATAAACAAGTTTATGATATAAACCAAATTTATTTTATAGATATTAAACATATGATTGATTATCAATAAAATATTTTTTACCCTGCCGGACTTATAGCCGATTAAAATGCGGCTAAAACCGCTTCCGAATTATTAAAAATTTTTCCATGCCGTACCGGCCTGTTTATTTTGCTTACCTTTGCTTATTATCAGGAATGGTATTTGCATAAGTATAACAGGAACTGTTGCTATGAGAAAAGTATCTACATATTTAAAAATTTGCTCGCTGGCTGTTTTGGCCTACTTCTTCGTCGGAGAACACGAAGTGAGTAAATATGTACTACTCTCACAGGACTCTCCTATTACCACTTTTTTGAATGCGCAAGAAGTTTCTTCTTTAAAAAATCTTTGGGATACGCCCTTTGCAGCGATACAATCGGGGACGATTATAACTAATTTTCAGGAATTGTCGCGCTTAATCGTAAAAATCGGCCGTCCGCTGGCGGTTTCGATTAAATCGCCTCTTCCCGGGGAAGAAGCCCTCACAAGCTTGTTGCCGCTATATGTGCCGGCCGAACACGATGCCGGCTATTATCTCATCACGTTGCGTAAGCTGCGTATTTAAATTTCCCTTTTTTTATATTGATTTTTTATCAATGGCTTTATTGCCATTGGTAGATTGGTAATTTATAGTAAGGAGCACACTATTATTATAGAGTGCATTTACTTATGTTTAATCTTTTAAAATAAAAAATATGGAAAATTATTCTCCTATTCAGGAAACGTTTATTACAAAATCATCAGAAAATAAAATTATAAAAAAACGATATATCATCATCCCCCTGGTAATATTACTGGCCGGTATTGCTGTTCTATTATTGCCTTTGCCCGAAACCGTTTCGGCAAAGCTACATTGGGTCATTAAGCCTTTTATCGGACTCATGATCATTTGTCTCGGCGTGGTAAAATTAGTAAAGGCGCCCCAATACCAATATACGGTGACCGGAAAGCCGGTAAAACAGAAAAAAGCTTTCTATAATTTAGAAGACAAGGATTATCTTCTTAATTGTTTAGTGCATGGACACATCAAGCAGAATTATGCTATAAAAGAGAGTTCGAATACTGCTTTAGCCCTCAACGTTTATGTAGAAAGCAATAAAAATTTTGTGGCCGCACAGTTGCAGCAGTTTGTTCCTTATGAATATCAAAGTATTACCGATACCTTGTTTTTTCATGGCGAACAAGCAAAAGGATTATGTAAGGCTTTAGCTATTTAGAACATAAAAATAAAGAGGCTGTTCAAAAAGCCAGTAATACACTAACCGCAAAGGCGCAAAGAGTTTCCGCGAAGATTTTAAACTTTGCGGCCTTTGCGCTTTTTCAGCGTTCTTTGCGTTCAAAAATACTTTTTGCACCTCTCCTTTATGGTTATCCGTTCAATGTAAAAATACGTTTCATCAATTGCCATTTTTCGGCAGAAGAAGCGTTTTCACCGGCAAGTTGATATTTCGCAACAAATGCTTCCCATTCGGGCTGGCGTTCCAATCCTGCCAAGCGCGAAAAAGCACGTTCCCAGTCAAAATCAAGCGGTGTTTCCACAATCATAACCAATCGATTGCGCCACCGGTAAATCTCCATGGATAAAATACCTACTTCGCATATTCCGCGCGGTATCTCCGGCCAAATGTGTTCCGGAGAGTGCCAGTATTCATATTCGTTAATCAGATTAGGGTCGTCCTTCAAGTCCAATACTTGACAATAGCGTTTAACAGGCACGCTGAACGGCGCAATGGGATAGGCATTTTCTTTTTTCATAGGGTTTAGTCTATTTAAGGAAAAATTATCGCGTTAGAAATTTAAATAAAAATCACCGGTTAATGCTTTGTATTCCGGGGTGTAATCGGTGCTGCCCACCTGATGAATATAAAGAGTGTTTTCATGCAATACTTCAACCTTCCGCGCGAAAGATAATAAAAGACGTTTGGGCGATTTATTACCGGCGCTATGTACCGTGGTCTTTCGCACACAATAAAGGCCTTTTGCCGCTGCCTCGGCTATAAATACGGTTCCTTCCACATAAGGCAAAATAAGGTGCAATTTTCCTGCGGATGATAAGGCCCATAAAGAACTTTCGATAAGCGCCCCGTGCGGCAACTGTTCGGCATGGCGAGCTATGGTACGCGTTGCTTCAGGCGGCAATAAAGAATCAACGAAATAAGGCGGATTGGACACAATGGCGTCATATTGCCCGGCATGCTGCGAGGCAAAATGGAGAAAATCATCATGGATTATATTGATGCGTTGGCTCCAGCCACTTTGCATCACATTTTCCAGCGCTTGTCCGGCCGATGCTGCGTCGATTTCCACCGCATCAATCACGGCGTTTGCATTACGCTGCGCTAACATCAAGGCAACAACGCCCGTCCCCGTCCCGACATCAACGATGCGCCGGGCATTTCGTATATCAGCCCAAGCTCCCAGCAACACCCCGTCGGTATTCACTTTCATCGCCGTGTTGTGCTGTTGTATGGTAAATTGTTTAAAACGAAAATAAGCGTTTGACATACGTTTAAGATAAAGCAAACCGGAAGCCTCCGTGAAAGAAGCCGTATTATCCTTTTATATCCGTGTCGTGTGTTATCAGGCCGTCTCTCATGGTCAGCACACGGTCGCTCATAGTGGCCAATTCATTATCATGCGTAACGATTACTATGGTTTGCTGAAGTTCATCGCGCAATTTGAAAAACAGGTTATGAAGTTCCTGCTTGTTTCGCGTATCGAGATTCCCGGATGGCTCATCGGCCAGCAACACCGACGGTTCGTTCATTAAGGCGCGCGCCACGGCCACCCGTTGTTGTTCGCCTCCGCTCAATTCATTCGGTTTATGAGTCAAGCGGTCTTTCAGCCCCAAAAAATCAAGTAATTCTTTGGCGCGTTTGCTTGCTTCGGCTTTGCTTTTTTGAGCAATAAAAGCCGGCATGCATACATTTTCTAAGGCGGTAAATTCGGGTAATAAATGATGGAATTGGAATACAAAGCCAATATGACGGTTACGAAAGTCCGACAGTTGCTTGTCGCTCAGGGCGAATACCGATGTATTATCAATCCATACGTTTCCGGAATCGGGTTTTCCCAATGTGCCGATAATCTGCAGCAACGTGGTCTTACCGGCTCCGCTGGGGCCAACGATAGTAACTACTTCCGTTTTTTTAATCTCCACGTCGATGCCTTTTAACACCTGCAGGCTATCATACGATTTGGTTATGTTTTCGGCTCGAATCATAAATTCAAAGATATGAATAATGTTCGGTTCGGCAAAAATAAAAAACCGCCACTCGTTTTCTCGAATGGCGGTTTTCGTATAGTAAAACCCGTTTTTATTTTTTAGCAGAAGCTTCTTTTAAAGCGTCCTTTTTCTCATTGCGGGCATAGAAGTCATATACGACAGGCGTTCCTACAAATATAGAAGAATAAGTGCCGATGATGATACCTACAATCAGTGCTACGGAGAAACCGCGAATTACCTCACCGCCGAAGATAGATATAGCAATCAATACCACTAATGTCGTTCCACCGGTGTTCACCGTACGCGATAAGGTGCTGTTCAATGCTTCGTTTACATTCATGCGCACGCCCCGTTTCGGATACAACGTGCGGTATTCACGAATACGGTCGAAGATCACCACCGAGTCATTAATAGAATACCCGATTACAGTAAGTATTGCCGCAATAAATGTTTGATCGACATCTAAACTGAAAGGCAATATTCCGCTGAACAGGGAGAAGAACCCGAGAACAACAATCGCATCGTGCACAATGGAGAGCAGCCCTCCCGTACCCCAATACCAGTTGCGGAAACGAGCGGCAATGTACAAGAAAATAGCCAGCAATGAAAGAATCACCGCAAATACCGCATCGCGTTTCATATCATTTGCAATGGTGGGCCCCACTTTTTCGGAACTAACGATACCATTCGGGTTATCCACGGTTGAAATAAATTCACCATAACTTATATCTCCTTTCGCAAAGAATCCTTTCAAGGCATGGTATAATTTTGTGTCAACCAAACTATCTACTGCCGTAGAGTTGTCGTTAATCATGTATTTGGTCGTAACTTTCACTTGGCTACCAGCGCCGAATTGTTTTACTTCAATCGATTCGTTAAATTCATTGAACAAGGCATCGCGCAGGTCGTTGGTCGAAACTTGCTGGTCGAAACGTATCACATAAGTACGTCCGCCGGTAAAGTCAACCCCGTAAGTAAATCCTTTGGTGAAAATAGATGCTAAAGAAATAACACAGACGGCAATGGAGAATATATAAGCATATTTCCTTATCTTAACAAAGTCAACATGCGTATTGGACAGGAAGTTTCTCGTGAACTTATTGGAGAAAGTAATGTTTTTATTACGATCGAGCCGCCATTCGAAAATAAGGCGCGAAATGAAAATAGAAGATACCATGGATGTAATAATACCCACTACCAATGTGGTGGCAAATCCTTTTACAGGGCCGGATCCGAAGAAAAACAGTACGATTCCGGTAATAATGGTGGTAAGGTTTCCGTCAATAATTGCCGAGTAAGCGTTCCGGTATCCGTCAGAAACGGCTAAACGCA
Source organism: Bacteroidales bacterium (assembly GCA_031551045.1). Classification (GTDB taxonomy): domain Bacteria; phylum Bacteroidota; class Bacteroidia; order Bacteroidales; family UBA932; genus JAVBOD01. The sequence continues at coordinate 13,564 of JAVBOD010000062.1, read as the reverse complement.
AGGCTTTCCCCGATCGCATTTCTTCTTTAATCCGCTCATAAATAATTACGTTGGCATCCACCGCCATACCAAGGGTCAGCACAATACCGGCAATACCCGGCATGGTCAATACCGCTCCAAAGGCCGCTAATGCTCCGAACAGGAATAATACATTGGTAACAAGCGCTACGTTAGCTGCAATACCGGCTCCGTTATAGAAAAACAACATGTAGGCGAGAACCAGGATGAACGCCAGTACAAATGAAACCAAGCCGGCGTTAATGGATTCTTGCCCCAAAGTAGGCCCTACGACAGCTTCCTGAACAATGCGTGCAGGAGCAGGCAGTTTACCGGAATTCAAAACGTTTGCCAAGTCTTCGGTTTCTTGAACCGTAAATTGTCCGGAGATTTGCGATTGTCCGCCGGAAATTTCATTATCTACTTTCGGATAAGAATATACCGCACCGTCCAATACAATAGCAATCTGACGGCCTATGTTATCGGCTGTCAAGCGTGCCCATGTTTTGGCCCCTTCGCCGTTCATCGACATGCTTACCTGCGGAGCGCCATGGTTATCAATTCCTTTACGGGCATCGGTTATTACGCCTCCATCGAGCGGCGCTTTTCCATCGCGGGTATTCGCTTTAATGGCTATCAGTTCATAAATAACTCCTGCTCCGCTTTTATCAATAGGTTGTACGCTCCACATCGGCACAAAGTCGCGAGGGAACAAGGCGCGCACTTGCGGCATGGCAAACCAGCGGTTGATTTTACTGGTGTCGCGATAAACAGCACGTCCGATACACGCCCCGAAAGCCATTTGCCCCTGTTGATCCAAAGAAGGGTTGAGCAATGCAAATAATGGATTACTTTTCGCCCAGTTTTGATTATCCAGCGTAGCAGAGGTGTCTTGTTGCTGTTCTATTTGCGACAATAATTCGTTGCTTGCAGTATCGCTTTTTGCAGCGGCGGCAGAAGAGGCTGCCGTATGTATTCCCGTGGAATCAACTGTTTTGTTCTCCTCTTCCTGCATTTCTTTAATCAACTTATTTGCCTCTATTAATGCTTTAGAGATTTCAGGATCAGTGTTGCTGTAAGTCGCCCAAAACTCCAGGGAGGCGGTTCCTTGCAGGAGTTTGCGTACACGCTCGGGTTCTTTCACCCCCGGCAACTCCACTAAAATACGGCCGGTATTACCTAAACGTTGGATATTCGGCTGTGTTACCCCGAATTTATCGATACGGCTGCGGAGCACATTGAACGAGGCAGCTACGGCGCTTTCCGATTCGTGGCGGAGCAATGTCAACACCTCTGTGTTGGAGGTTTCGGGTTTAATACGATCACGCAACTCATAGGTGCCGAAAATTTTTGAAAGGCGCTCGCCCGGAGCCACTTGCTCCCATGCTTCTCCGAACAAGGTTACAAAATCAGTAACGCTGTTTTTTTGATTTTTAACGGCTAATGCAAGGGCTTCTTGAAATTTCGGGTCTGGATTATTATTGCCCAGTGCGCGGACAATATCCGCCACCGACACTTCCATCGTCACGTTCATCCCGCCTTTAAGGTCGAGTCCCAAGTTCAATTCCTTGTCCTTACACTCCTTGAATGTAAAGCCTAAAAAGACTTTTTCGGCGGCAATAGAGTCGAGATAATATTTTTCTTTTACACCAAAGAGCGAATCTAAATAGTGTGTACGGTTGTTTTCGTCCACGTTGGCCAAAAATTCCGGGTTTTGTTGTTCGTGTGTAACAAAAACTTGGGCATAGTCTTTCGCTTTCCCTTCTTGATAACGGGTTACAAAGGTGAATGAAAGTTGATAGATACACGCCAAGGCAAAAAGAATGGCTACAAAACGAATGGCTCCTTTACTTTGCATGGTTTTAGAGAGTTTTAAATAGTTTAATTTCGAAATTAAGGTTGCAAAGGTAGTATTTTTTCGTAAAACAAAGAAACTATTGTATTTTTGCATTATGAAAAAAAGTGTTATCATATTCTTTTTAAGCCTTTTGGCAGTCGATATAACAGGGCAAACCATTGACCTGCAAAAAAATATGAAATTAGCCAATGAGTATCGGTTTAACTATCAATTTGAGAAGGCAATAGAGATATACTCCCGGATAATAAAACAAGCGAGCGATTCGAACTCGATGGCAACGGCTACAAAATGGCTGACGGTTTGCCAAAACGGGCAAAGCATGCTTCGCTATGCCGATAAACCGACTGTGCTGGGAAAGCAAACAGTGCCTTTAGAAGAGTTTTTTCGTTTCTATGACTTTAATTTTGGAGGGCATTGGGCATTGGTTCCCTCGTCATGGTTGCATTCAAAGCCCGGAAAAGTTGATTATGTATCGCCGGTATTTGTGCCGGACGGTGATCCCACACAGCTTTTTTATGCCTCGCCCGGCCTTTCCGGAAATACCGGCTGGGATATTTATGTCATCAAAAAAATAAGCGATGCTCAGTGGAGCGCTCCCGAACGGTTAAATGATGCGGTTAATTCACCTTACGATGAATTATTTCCGTATTCTCCCGATGGAAAAACACTGTATTTTGCCTCTAATGGCCATTTCGGGATGGGAGGTTTCGATTTATACAAAAGCACCTTCGATGTCGCATCGCAAACATGGGGCGCCCCCGAGAATTTGGGTTTTCCTTATTCGTCGCCTTATGATGATTTGTTATATGTTCCCGACCGCGAAGGCCCTTTCGCCTATTTTGCCTCTACCCGGGAGCAGGAACAGGGATTCATCACTCTTTACAAAATAGTCCGTCCGACGAATCCCATCAAACAATCGCTAACGGATTTAAAAACGATTCAAGCAATAGCCGGTTTGAACGTCGCTCTGCCAAACGATGTAAGCGAACCTCAAAAAACAGCAGGAACACAAGAGGCCGCAGAGTACGTATCATTAGCTAAAAATACGAAGGAGAGCAAACAAAAACTGAATGATGCGCAAAAACAGTTAGATGCTTTGCGGAATCAATATGAAACGACTCAAAATGAAACAGCCCGCCAAGCAGTGGCCGGTAAAATTCTTGCCGGCGAAGCACAACTCTTGCCATTACAAGAAAATGTGAGGCAGGCAGAGGAATCGTTATACCGAGCCGGCGAAAAATTGAAGGCGAAGGGAGTGGCTATCCCCGATGTGGCCGCAGCCGGTGCAAAGCAAGAGACAACAAGCACGGCTACAACATTCTCTTTACAGAAAAGAGATTTAGCCTCCTTGGAGAGTTTACAAGTTCAACCGCCTTCTCCCCCCGAGCCGGAAATTGATCTTTCCTTCCGTGTCGGTGGTCTCTCGGAAGTACATTCTGATTATCCAGCCGTAAGCGGACTGATTTACCGGATTCAATTGGGTGTTTTTTCCCATAAAGTGGAGGCGAAATTGTGGCGCGGCATCAGCCCTGTTTTTGTAGAGAAAACACCGACCGGCAAATGGTTGTACGCCGCCGGGCAATTTACGACTTATAACGAGGCTGCAAAAGCGCTGACAGAAGTGAAAAAACGAAACTTCGGCGATGCTATTATTATTGCCCGTTTAGACAATAAAAGTATTACGGTAAAAGCAGCACGCGAGGAAGAACTCAAACCTAAAAAAGAAAGCGCATCAATCAATGAATTCTACCAGGTAGAATTAGGGGTGTATGCTTCCGGCCTGCCGCCTGAATTATTAGCCGCAGTGAAAAAAATTACGGATAACGAAATTGCTAAATCCGGCAATGCGTATGTTATTGGAGGCTTCGCTTCCCGGGAAGAAGCGGACAACGTGAAGGACGCTTTACTTAGCGAAGGATTTGCAGGAGTAAAGGTCGATGTGATAAAAAAATAATTTAAACTACAGCCATCAAAAAATTATTCTCCTGTAAGTTATGGAGAGGAGAAGTGTCCCTTGTTGTTGTTTTGGATGGTTTATTTTTCAAGGATAATTAAATATGAAAAACTACTCCGGCGCCGGATTAATGCTTTCCATGATAATTGGCTGCTTTTCATGTAATCTTTTTCAACCCGAAAAAGTAGCATTGCTCTCACAAGCAGAATCAGTGATAGCTGAACATCCCGACAGTGCATTGGTGTGTCTAAAAGCTATTGCCGAGCCTGAACACCTCGGTAAAAAGACCTATATGAACTATCAATTGTTATTGATAGAAGCAAAGGACAGGTCCGACAAGGACATCTCGGCCGATACTGCCATAGCCGAGGCAAAGGAATATTTTTCTCAAAAAAACAACTGGAATAAAGCCAGTTTAGCGGCTTTTTACTTGGGCCGTGTTTTTACCAAAAGGAATGATTTCCCTCGTGCCACGCAGGCTTTTCTGGAGGCAGAAAACTATGCGGAGAATATTGACAATGATAAACGCAAAGCCTTAATACAACATAATCTTGGAGAGTTGTATTATAAGCAGTCACATTATGATCAAGCGATCTCGAAATATAAAAAAGCGAATACTTATTTTCAATCAGCCGGCCGCTATAAACATGTGATTACTTCTTATGTAGCTATCGGGAATTGCATGTTGCTTAACAAGCAGCAAGACAGCTCCCTGTATTATTATGAAAAAGGGCTGGATGTCGCCGTTGCCCATAATGATTCCGGCGCATGCGCATCCGTACTGCAAGGCATCAGTGTTGCTTACCGGGGAATGAATAATAAAATAAAAGCCAAGGAATATGCCCAGCAAGCTATTATGCTTGACCCCTTGGAAGTAGGAAAAGCTTGGCGATACCAGAATTTAGCGCTTATTTATCATGACCTGCAACAAAATGATTCGGCGATATTCTATGCAAAAAAAGCCTTACAAATGTTGGAAGATGAAAAAAACAGCTATACTGCATTAACGACTTATGAATTGTTATCGAACATAGAATCGGAGGCCGGAAACTACCAGCAAGCACTGGCTTATTATAAACGGTATGTTGGAAAATTGTATTATATATACCAGGAAAACGAGCAAAAATCAATAATCGGAATACAGGAACAATATAATTTTGAGGTACTTAAAAATAAAAATAATAAATTGCTCATACAACGCTTATGGATTTCTTTGCTGGCCGCCTGTGCCTTGTTAATACTTGCCGGCCTGGGCTTTTTCTTTTACCGGCGAAGCGTCCTTCAAAAAGCCGAACTGCTGAAAACCAAAGGAGAAAACAAAGAATTAAACCACCAATGGTTGAACGTATATAAACACACCGCTTTTTTCGAGAATTTATTCCCCCAGCAGGAACAGATGCGAAATGCCGGTTTATTAAAAAAAGTAAAACAAATGATTGCCGGCACGGAAGAAGGGCTCACGTGGGAATCCTTCTATCCACTTATTAATCAGGTATATGACGGAATATTAGACCGGGTGAAGAAACAGATTCCCGAATTAGATAAAACCGAGTTCAAAATATGCAGCTTATCTCTTGCTGATTTCACCAATCAAGAAATGGCCAATTTGTTAAATTTAAGCATTAATACCATTCAAACCAAAAAAGTATTGGTGCGAAAAAAATTAAGTATTGCCGAACGAGGTAATATCAAAGACGGTTTAATAGAAAAATTTGCTAAAAACACCCCTCCTCTCAAAAGCAAAAACTATAGTTAGACTATATTAAGAAATAATCAATATCCTGATAATCAATATAATTTAATTTTAAAAACAATAAATAAATTATATTGAACTATACCCTGCTTTTTCACGTTGGTTTTATCATTACGTTTGCCCTCAGAAATATTTGTAAACACAACGGCTATGAAAAAGTTATTATTTCTTCCCTTTCTTGTTTTGTGCTTTAGTTTATTTGCACAAGCTACTTTTAGCCTGAATTCTTCATTCATAAGAGTAGATGATCCCAAAGATATTCCTATAAAAGGAACATTACCCCCTACAGAAATAAAGTCGGCCAGAATCCAACCGGCAATTACAGCATTGCAATATACTGATGCGGTAGCAATAACGTTCATTAATTTAGGCGCTCTTACCGTGAAAGTAATAGATTCACAGAATAATACAGTATATCAAACGATTGTGAATACAGCGACTACCTCAACCCTAACTTTCAGCACAGCAGGCTGGCCTTCAGGAGTATATACTATTTATATTTCAGATTCGAACAATAACATGAGTTCCGGTATATTCGAGCTATAACAACCAAATTAAAGATAACCCGTTGACGAAAATAACACACACGTCTTTTCTACAACTTCATAACTGCTCCAACAGGAAAAATATTGTAGGTCGCGTCACGGGTTATCTTCCTTATAATTTTCTTCGCTATTTTGATTTCCCGTAAAAGCTTCTTAATTTTGTAGAGTTCAAAATCACATAATACTCTATAAATTTATGGCGCTTATTATCACCCTTATTGCACTCGGATTCATTCTCCTTTTAACAGAACTCCTCATTATTCCGGGTTTTGGCATTACCGGGATTTTAGGCATTTTATCCTTAATAGGAGGTATTGTATTGGCCTACACCACACACTCTGCCCTTACCGGACATATCACGTTGGCGGTCACATTGGTATTTTCGGCCATCTTTTTGTGGTATGCATTGCAACCTAAAACATGGAACAAACTCACGCTGAAAGAAAATATTACAGCGCAGGTAGATACATCGGCCGACGCGAAGGGAATTGTCGTAGGAATGCAGGGCATTGCATTGACTCGTTTAGCGCCCATGGGGAAAGTGCGCATCAACGGCGTGGAGGTGGAAGCCACTGCCCGTGAAGGGATTATCAATGCGCAGCAAGCAGTGGAAGTGGTGAAAACAGAAGGGGTGAAAGTATTCGTAAAAATAGTGTGATGCCCGGCTGCTACAGACTTCGAATTTTAGACTAAACCAATATTTAAAATAAAAATAGTATGGAAAACACTTCTTATCCGGAATTGAAAATTGATCAGCAGGCAAGCGTTTATTTAATGTCGGCTGCCAAATGGAACATGTTTATCAGCATTATAGGGTTTGTATCCTGCGGGTTTATGATACTCGGAAGCATAACCTTCTTTTTAATGGGAAGCTCTATCGGCGCTCTTGTCGAAAGTGCAGCCTATGGAAAGATTGGAGCAGGTTTCTTGGGTATCATATATTTCATTGTTGCCGGGATTTATCTTATCCCTTGTATTTTTCTTTACAATTTTTCGACAAAAATGCAGCAGGCGTTGCGAACCGGAAACCAGGAATTGATAAACCCTGCTTTTTCGAACCTCCAATTGTACAGCAAATTTGTGGGTATCCTTATTATCGTCGGCATAGGCCTCAGTATTCTTATGATGTTGGCGGTTCCGTTCTTTTTCTTGGCCAATACGTTCTAATTATTTAAATAATCATATAGACACATGAAGAAATTAGTTGTTGCTTTAGCCATAGGATTAGTAGTGTCGGCCGGCAGTTCCGCACAAGTAAAATCATTAACGTACAATCAAATTTTAAAGGGCGGAGGCGATGTTATCACCCGCCAATTACCGGTGGCAACCGGCTGGGTGGATAATAATACCTATATCCTTTCCGAACGAAGAGAAGGGCTGTTTTCCTATAAAGCGGTGGATTTGAAAACAGGAAAAGTAACATCATATGCAGCTCCTAAAGAAAACAGCGTCCAACTTAAAGATGGTGATATTTACTACCTGTCAAGCGGCGGAGTAGAGAAACGATTGACCGGCACACGCGAGGAAGAAAAAAATCCGACACTGTCGCCCGACGGAAAATGGGTGGCATTTACGCGCAACAACGATTTGTATGCGGTTGAAATTGAGACGGGAAAAGAAGTTCGCTACACAACCGACGGTTCGGATTTAATTCTCAACGGTTGGGCTTCGTGGGTGTATTACGAAGAAATATTGGGACGGCCCAGCCGCTACCGCGCTTTCTGGTGGTCGCCCGATAGTAAGCATATCGCCTTTTTCCGCTCCGACGATAGCAAGGTGCCGATGTTTCCGCTATACAACTCCGAAGGGCAACACGGATTTTTGGAAGAAACACGTTACCCTAAAGCCGGCGATCCGAACCCCGACGTGAAAGTAGGCGTTGTGAAAACCGAAGGAGGAAAAGTGGTTTGGGCCGGGTTTAACGAAAAAGACGATCAATATTTCGGCCAACCTTTCTGGACACCGCAAGGCGACTTATGGTTGCAATGGATGCCCCGCTCACAGGATAATTTGAAACTGTATGCAATTGATAAGGAAACCGGAGCCAAAAAGGAAATCTACACTGAAAATCAACAAACATGGGTTGACTGGATTGAAAAAATCCAGTTTGCCGGCAACGGCTTTTTCATGGTGCGTGATTTCGACGGCTGGGAACAAATCTACTATCACAACATGGATGGTAAATTGATAGCCAAATTAACCGATAAACATTTTTGGGGAACATCGTTTGTAAATATTGATGAAAAAGCCAAAATCGTTTACTTTACTTCGCGTGGCGAAATCTCTACCCGCTACGATTTTTATTCGGTAAAATTCGATGGGAAAAATCTGAAACGCCTCTCATTCGGGAACTATAACCACCAGGGCATTCAACTTTCACCCGACAGAAAACATTTTATTACAAGTTATTCGAATGTTTCGACCCCGACAAAAATAGCCGTCGTGAGTGTTGCCGACGGGAAAATAGTGAAAGAAATAGCCGACAGCCGCGGAACGGAACTCCACAACTATGTAATCGGTAAAAACGAAATGGTGTGGATACAAACATCAGAAGGGTTCAAACTGCCGGCAACCATTATGTATCCTGTTAATTTCAATAAAGATAAGAAATATCCCGTACTAATCAATGTTTACGGAGGCCCGAATGCCGGCTCGGTGATGGATAGCTGGAAAGGCATGCAGAATCAGCTATTTGCCAAAGAGGGCATTATTCAAATAACGATTGACCATCGCGGTTCGGGACATTGCGGTAAAAACGGGATGAATTACATGCACCGCAACCTCGGCAAATGGGAAATGGCCGATTATATTCAATGGGTGAAATGGCTGTATGATTTTCCCTATGTTAACCGCGAGCGCATCGGCATCACCGGCGGAAGCTACGGAGGTTTTGTCACAGCTATGGCATTGACCTATGGTTCCGAATATTTTAACTATGGCATTGCCGATTTCGGCGTGATGGCCTGGGAACTCTATGATTCTCACTATACCGAACGCTATATGGACGCTCCTGCCGAAAATCCGGAAGGATATAAAAATGGATGCGTGATGAACTATGTATCGAAATACAAAGGCGGCAAGGGCGCCATGTTGCGCGTAGTGCACGGCACAATGGACGACAATGTGCACATGCAAAACAGTATTCAGTTGATTGACGCTTTGGAAGAGGCTACGAAAGAATTCGAATTTATGTTGTATCCCGGCGGACGCCACGGCTGGGGCGGTAACAAAGCCATTCAGAAACGCAATGAAACATGGCGTTTCTGGTACCGGCATTTGTTGCAACGCGAAGCTCCGGACATATTATTCGAATAAACGGTGGATTTTACTACGATTGATTACCTAAAGTCGGGAAACGAACGACAACAAGCGGCCTACCACGTGTTGACCGCTTGTCGTCTTTTTGAAATATTGGCCGGATACCGGCCGATTTTAACAGGGACTATTCCAATAGCCATCGATCTTCCGGAAAGCGATTTGGATGTTATTTGCTGTTGCAATGATTTTACGGCGTTTACGCGTACCGTGCAAGAACATTTTTCAGGATATAACGGCTTTGAGATTCATTTTCAGGAAATAGACGGCGAATCCTGCGTAATCAGCCGCTTTACAATCGATGATTTTCTGGTGGAGCTTTTTGCACAAAATATGCCGACCGAGCAACAAAGAGCCTACCGGCATATGCTGGTGGAATATCATGTATTAAAAGAAAAGGGCGATGATTTTCGCAAGCAAATCATCGCCCTTAAAAAGCAAGGCATGAAAACGGAACCGGCTTTCGCCCATTTGCTGGGCCTTCCCGGAGAGCCTTATTCAGCCATTCTTTCGGTAATTTTAGCGTAAATATCTTCTCCGCTATCTCTATATTGTTTATAAATAGTTTTCCGGTATTCCCGGGGCGACATTCCTATCAGGCTCTTAAATTGCCGCGTGAAGTTTGACAAATTGCTGAAACCACAGGAATAGGCAATTTCCGAAACATTTTTCCGCCCGCTAACCAATTGGCGGCAAGCGTTGCTTATTCTAATCCCGATTAAAAATTCCACATAGGTTTTCCGTGTATGCAATTTGAAATACTTACAGAAAGATGTCGGCGTCATATTCATTAAATCGGCCACTTCTTTCAGCTTGATTTTGTTCATATAATTCTTCAACGTGTATTCATACACGATATCTACTTTATTACTTTCATTCCGTTCGAATACCAAAGGCATGCTCGACGAGGAAATCAGTGAAATTTCGTCGGAAGTAGCAATTGTTTGCAAGGCCGACAACACTGTAAGCAGCCTGTCGAAACGCGGCAATCTTCCTACAGAGGCTAATTGGATAGAAACTCTTTTCCGGCAAGAACCTTCTGCTTTTACTCCAAATTCCGCTTTTTGCAGCATATCGCTCACTTGCTTCAATTCCGGGAGGTCGAGGAACCCGCCGAAAGATTCTTTCGTAAAAAAGATAGATATGGCATTCAGCGAATTATCTTTTATCACGGCGTCGTTTTCATTATTGATAAAAACGTGTGGCACATTTGCCCCAATGATAAACACGTCGCCCGGTTCAAAAGCTTCTAATTTATCGCCGATAAAAAGCGAACCCGAACTATTATAAATAAGTGTTAACTGATACTCTGGGTGAAAATGCACGCGGCTATAAAAATAGGGCATTTTCGACTCTTCCACGAGGATAGATTCCTCCGCTGTTTTTAGTATCTTAAAATATAACTGCTCCATAGTTTTATTTGTTTATTTAGTAAATTAGTTAATTCTATTATTCTCCATTAAATATTCTTTCGCATAACAATATAGCAATATCACAAACTTTTGCATGGATATACTAATTTTATTTTTACGACACGGTTATATACGAAATGTAGCGCAATTTTACATAAAATTTTTTAAATAATGAAATAAATTATAATGTATTTTTAAAAAATATTTTACGGTTCGGTTTTCCATAAGGCTTCCCGGGTTAAAAAAATTTTTCAATATACTAATTATCAATATATTATATGAAAAATAAAAACCTAAATCATAAGAAGTGTTAAAATTTGAATTTAAAAAAAATTTGCACTTCCTGTATTTAATTAGGCAAATTACTCAAAATAAAGCTATTTTTGCGGCATCTTTAAAAAATGAAAAAATATACCTCAAAAGTATTTCCTCGTTTGCGCTTTAATGTGTTCGAAAGCACATTGATTGTAACCATTGTTGCCTTTACGATTTTAGAAGCATTGCTTTCCGGAAAAGCCAACTGGTGGGCTTCGGTAGCGTCCATTGCCGGCGTATTAAGCGTGGTGCTCACCGCAAAAGGGCATCTTGCCTGTTATTTTTTCGGATTCATCCAAGTTTGTTTATATGCCTTTGTTTCATGGCAATCGAAGCTCTACGGGGAGGTTATCCTTCATGCCCTGTATTTCATGCCGATGCAATTTGTAGGCTTTGTCAGCTGGCGCAAAAATTTGGGCCAACAAGATTTGGTAAAGCCCAAGAACATGACTCATCAGGAACGTTTTCTTTGGTTATTTATAACAATTATCGCTACCTTATTGTGCGGCTCGTTACTTGAATATCTAAAAGGGACAGCGCCCTATTGGGATGCGGCATCCACCGTGTTATCGATTATAGCCATGGTGCTAATGGTACGGGCTTATGTAGAACAATGGGTTCTATGGATCATTATAAACCTGATAACAATTATAATGTGGGTGATAGCACTTATTAATAAAGAGCCGAATGCCGTAGTTATGATTGTCATGTGGTCGCTATTCCTGGTCAATGCCATTTATGGCTACCTGAATTGGATCAAGTTATCAAAGAACGACGTTGAATAATCGCTACCGGTTTAAAAAATATTTTTTGAAAAATAACAACTGATAGTCGATGGCGTTATCCCAATACGGCCAATTATGTACGCCGGGGCGCTCGATATAATCGTGCGGGATTTTTAATCGCAACATCTTTTCGTGGAGCGCTATGTTGATTTTGTAAAAGAAATCATCTACCCCGCAATCAATAATAATGGGCATGGGATGTTCCAACAAATTGCCGATTAAATTAATTACCGAGCGTTTTTCCCATTCTTGTACATTATCCTTGTAATCGCCCAAGCGTTTGGCAATATCCCAACTTGTAACGGAGTAGGTTAAATCTACGCCGCCGCTCATGCTACCGGCTACGCCAAATACATCGGGATGCCGTAGCGCCAAGTATAATGCACCGTGCCCGCCCATGCTCATCCCTGTAATAGCACGGCCATTTTTATTGGCAATAGTCGGATAGTGTGCATCGACAAAGTTGACGACTTCTTTGCTGACATGTGTTTCGTATTGAAAAGCGGAGTCAACGGGACTATCGAAATACCAACTGCCATAACCGCCGTCGGGGAATACAAAAATCAATTGCAAATCGTCGCTCGACTGGGTTAAATGCGGAATGGCGCTCAGGTAATCGTCAAAATCGCCGCTGTGGCCGTGAATCATATATACTGCCGGATAACGTTTCCCGGCAACTAAAGGCTCCGGAGTAACAACAATCGCTTTTATTTCTTTTTTCATCGACGGGCTGTAAATCTTGACCGTGTCGGTTTTAGAAGCAATAGCATCATGAAAAAGAAAACAAGCAAAAAACGTTGTGCACAGAGCGCGAAAAATATGTTTCATAATCGTTTTTTCAGGTTTGTTTCAATCGTTTTTCAATTTCTTTGGAAGCAGGAGTTATGGAAAGTCCTCCGTATCCGGTGCAACGCACTTCGTAGGGAAGCGCTCGTCCTACGGCATCCATAGCCTGAATGACTTCGTCCAACGGAATGACAGCATCGATACCCGCTAAAGCCATATTGGCCGAAGTGATAGCGTTAACGGCCGCCATGATATTTTTTCCTAAACAAGGCACCTCTACCCTATTCGCCACCGGGTCGCACACCATGCCCATGATGTTTTGCAGCGCCATGGATGCTGCAGCTATTGCTTGTTCCGTAGTGCCATTCATCAATTGAACAATTCCTGCCGCTGCCATTCCCGAACCGGCGCCGCATTCGGCCTGACATCCGCACACTTCTGCCGCAAATGTGGAATGTTCGGCAATGAGTACGCCGATGAGCCCGGCCGCCAACATGGCTTTAACGCATTGCTCTCTGCTTAAGCCTAATTCCCTTGCTGTCCCGAGAAGGGCGCCCGGCAATACGGCGCATGACCCGGCTGTAGGAGCAGCCACAATGATCCCCATAGAGCTTTTTACTTCCATCATGGCCATGGTGCAGGCAATTACCGTGTTGTTAAGCCCGCATGGAATTGTTTTCCCGGCCACCGCCGCTGCCTGCATTTTTGGCGATTGCGCTCCCAATATTCTATCTTTATAGTCCGTTCCGCGTAATCCGGCATCAATGGAATTGCTCATGATTTCTACGATCTCAGCCATTTTATTCCAAACGTCCGTTTTGCTGCAATTTCCGCGGATACTTTC
>JAVBOD010000071.1:0-9586 GCA_031551045.1 Bacteroidales bacterium | reverse complement strand
ATTTGAGGCTGCAAAGATATATATTTTTATTGAAGTACAATTACAAAAGTTTAAATATGATTATATTTGCTTGATTTAAAAGCCCGAAAGGACTTAAAACTTCTTTTTCTTTAAATCCGGGATGATGGAAAATTATTATGTATATGTACTACAAAGCTTGAAAGATAAAACTTTTTATGCAGGACAAACGAGAAACTTACTAAAACGTCTTGAAGAGCATAATAGTGTGAATGCCCGTTATACAAAAAAAGGGCAGCCATGGAGTATAATCTGGTCAAAAGAAGAAACATGCCGGACAGATGCCATAATATTGGAACGTAAAATTAAGAAAAGAGGGATACGGCGATTTTTGCTGGACAATAATGTGCTGGAAGAATAAAAAACAGCAGGGGTGTAGTCACGCCTCCGGCGTGACGCCACGTTCGGGACGTGGAGGCCGTGTGTTCGAGTCACATCACCCCGACTGTTATGTAGAAATCGCTTGTGAGGAATGTTAAAATCCAAGCGATTTTTTCATTGGCAATCATGTGAACTTCTCCAAAAAAAAAGGTTATGTCTTATCTTATAGAAGTTTATGTTTGGCATGCTTTTTGTTCTTATATAAAGCTAAATTTACAAATTATGAAACAAAGTTTAATTATTTTTGGAATATTGTTTTCCACGATGCTATTAAGCGCAATGCCGATAGCAACTAAAACGTTCCATAGCTTTACCGTAAAAGATATAGATGGGGAAACGTTTAATATGGCAAGTCTGAAAGGAAAGAAAGTCTTGGTGGTAAACACGGCTTCAAAATGCGGATTAACGCCGCAATACGCACAATTACAAGAACTGTATGAAAAGTATGGAGATAAGCATTTTGTAGTGATTGCATTTCCTTCCAATGATTTTGGAGCACAAGAGCCCGGCAGCAATGCCGAAATTAAAGAATTTTGCAAAGTTACGTATGATGTAACTTTTCCTGTTATGTCAAAAATTTCTGTAAGTGGTAAAGATATGGCCCCGATTTACAAATGGCTGACGCAGAAAAGTGAGAATGGAGTGGTGGACGCTCCCATACAATGGAACTTTCAAAAGTTTATGATCGATGAAAACGGGAACGTAGTGGGGATGGTACCTCCTAAAGAAGCGCCCGATTGCGACACGATTGTGGACTGGATAGAAGGAAACACGAAGTAGATTGCTTTATAGATGAACTAAAAATCGCCATGGACAAATTTGTTGATGGCGATTTTTTAATACGTATGATTGTTTAAATTTTAAATGCTTATCTGCAAAGTGTTCTAAATAATGCCGTAGGCATTATCGCTTGATAGAAATAGAGTGAATTCTAACATGGGGCATCCCTACAGGATGCCCCATGTGTTCATCAATTGCTTATGCTACCGGGCGTAAATCCCTACAGGATAGTAGGTGTGATTGCGGATGGTCAAAAAAAATTATTTGCAAATGTATTTTTCGCTACGAAGTGGCCATTTACATAGTACAGGGCAAAGCCCGTCTGAATGATGTAGTCGGGCAGGCGTAGCGGCGCCCGGTGCAAGTGAGCGGCATGTGCTTGCGTGAGGAGCAAGCCGCCGCTATCACCTTTTAAGGTGATGGCGGTGGCTTTTTCAGGCTTAAAATCATTATAAATAGCGATTGACGGATAATGTTGAACAGCCTACTTTTGCACTCCAATTTTTAAGGAGAGTTGAGTTTGTTTAACCATATACGTAACATTGTTTTTTTTCTGGTTTGTTTATTGTCCTCATCTGGCATTTATGCAGAGCATAGTTCCATTATTCCTGCAAAGTATGTTGTTTCCGGTACAATAATGGAGTACGGAACAAACATTCCTGTTCCACAAGCTGTAGTGCAGATTAATGAATTGGGAATGTGGGCAATGGCCGACGAAAAAGGCGTTTTTGTGCTGAAAAACGTACCGGGAGGGAAACATATATTTAGTACTTCCCATGCCGGTTATGCTGATTTCTCGAAAGAGATAAGCGTTAGCAAGGATACATCAGGTATCCGGTTTTTCTTGCAAGAAAAAAATCTTACGCTCAGCGAAGTGGTTATTACGGCGCAACGTAAATCGAAAGATAACGCTACCACCTATGTGATGGACCGCACAACGCTGGACCATCAACAAATTATTAATGTTGCGGATATTACCGGCCTTTTGCCCGGAGAACAATCAAGGGCTCCGCTTTCACTTACTTCCGCCCCAAAGTGGATGGCGTTGCGTAGCGGATCGGGTTACGAAATAGGAAACGTCAGCTTCGGAACGGCCGTTGAAGTGGATGGCGTGCGGCTCTCGACCAATGCTTCGTTCGGAGAGTTTGCCGGCAGTAGGCCGGTATATTCTTCGGGTAACCTGAACATGCATGGTGCGGATACCCGCAATATAAGTTCCACCAATGTAGAATCGGTAGAAGTAGTTACAGGTACGCCATCGGTGGAATATGGCGACTTATCGAACGGCATCGTTAAAATCAATACGCGCAAAGGCCGCACGCCGTTTATTGTTGATATGGCCACCAAACCGAATACCAAACAAATTGCCGTGAGCAAAGGTTTCGGATTGGGCGCTAAAGCCGGCGTACTGAATGTGAGCGCGGAATATACCAAATCCATCGGAGATTTGGCTTCGCCTTACACGGCGTACGACCGCAATACCGTTTCGCTCAACTATTCCAATACATTCCGGCAAAACAAACAGCCGATTACGCTTTCCGTAGGGATGGCCGGAAATATCGGCGGCTACAATTCGGAGGCTGACCCCGACGCTTTTCGTGAAACTTATACCAAGGACAGGGATAACGCCATTCGTGGAAATTTTTCGCTCAATTGGTTATTGAACAAGTCTTGGATTACTAATCTTGAAGTATCGGGTTCCGTGAATTATGCCGACAAGTTCTCGGAAAAGAATACGAACAAGTCCAGTTCATCGCTGCAACCCGCGCTACGCACTACGGAGGAAGGCTATTTCATTTCCCACCCGGACAATCCTGATCCGCAAGCGCCGGTAACTCTTTTGCCGAAAGGCTATTGGTACGAATTATCGTTCCATGATAGTAAGCCCATCAGTTATTTTGCAAAAGTAAAAGCAAATTGGAGCCGGAAATTCGGCCGCTTTATCAATAAATTAATGATGGGAGCAGAGTTTACATCTACCGGAAATCTGGGACGGGGGCTTTATTATGACGATATGAGTAAAGCGCCCACTTGGCGCGAATACCGTTTCGATGAACTGCCTTTCATGAGCAATACGGCGCTCTATGCCGAAGAGAAAGCAACGCTGCCGTTTGCAAATTCCTATTTGCAAGCTACGGCCGGCTTACGTTCCGATATTACGGCGGTAAGCGGTTCTACTTACGGAGTTATCAGCAGCCTGTCGCCACGCTTCAATTTGAAATATACTTTTTGGGAAAATACCGGCCGGTTTTTACATAATGTAAGCCTCCGCGGCGCTTGGGGAAAGGCGGTAAAACTACCATCGTTCGAAATGCTTTACCCCAGGCCAACCTATGCCGACAAATTGGCCTTTTCCATCTCTACTTACGAAGATAAATCGGCCATATACGCTTATTATACATACCCGACTACACCGCTCTATAACCCCGACCTGCAATGGCAGTATAACCTGCAAACCGAATTCGGCATGGACGCCATGTTGGGTGGAACAAGCGTATCGCTATCGTTCTATGATAACAAAACATACAATCCGTATCAAACTAAATCGATATATACGCCATACGCATTTAATTATACGCCTAAGCCGGAAGTCCTTGCTATACCGGAGAAAGACAGGGTTTATGGTATTGATCCGGTAACGGGTATTGTGACAGTGAGAGACCAAACAGGCGAAAAAGAAGCCGTGCAACTCAATTACGAAACAAGAAAAGCATTCCAAGTGCGCAGCATGTGCTACAACGCCACTCCGATTACAAGGCGCGGGATTGAATGGGTGATTGATTTTCCTAAAATACGGCCGCTGAACACGTCCGTTCGCGTGGACGGGAAATATTACTACTATCGCGGAACCAATGAAAGTATTGTTGCCAATCTGCCTTCAAGCCCCAACAATCAATATCCTTATATTGGATATTATGTGGGAGAAGCCGGCTATTCCAACGGCGACCTTTCCAAGCAGGTAAATTCGAATATGACGATTACAACGCATATCCCGGCTATACGGCTCATTGTGTCGCTACGTATCGAAAGCTGTTTCTACAAATACGCGCAAACATTGAGCGAATATAGCGGCGGACAGCGGAGTTTTGTGATTGACAATAAAGATTCATACACTCCGTCAACAACCGCTACCAATATATATGGCGGCAATCATTATACGGCCACATATCCGTTGTATTATACCAGTTACGATGATATGAACACCCAAATTCCTTTTGCCGAAAAATTTGCATGGGCCAAGGCTAACGACCCTTCCCTGTATAACGACTTAGCGCAAATGGTCGTGAAGTCCACGATGTATGATTATATTTTCAACCCCGACCGGATATCGGCCTATTTTTCGGCCAACATCAGCGTAACCAAGGAAATCGGCAAGCATGTATCCCTGTCTTTCAATGCCAATAATTTTGTGAACACCATGGCTTCGGTAACATCGAGCCAGAACAACAGTACTTATTCTTTATACGGAAATACTGCCATTCCTGAATTCTACTATGGGCTATCATTACGATTAAAACTATAATTAAAATTTAAAAACAATAAGACATTATGAAAAAAATCTATTACTTACTTTTTGGCCTCTTGTTTATAGCGAGCGCCTGTAACAACGATAATGAAGACGATTATAAAACGTATGAACTTACGGTTCAGTTGGAATATCCGGCAAGCAGCCAGCTTGCGGCCGTGGAGGGGGTCAGGGTGGTACTCGCCGGCACTAATGGCGGTGCCAGTTTTGACGCGACTACTGATTCTTCCGGAAAAGCCTTATTCACGGTGCCTGCCGGCGTGTATGAAGCATCGGCTACCGACAGGCGGGTGAAAGACATGGATGTGTTTATGTATAACGGCGTGCAAAGCAATGTGGTTGTCGGAACGGATTGGGTTGCAGGAACCGTTGTAAAGTTGGACTTAAAGGAATCGAAATCCGGCCAGCTACTCATTAAAGAACTGTACGTGGGCGGCTGCCAGAAAAACGACGGTTCGGGCGTATTTCAAACGGACAAATATGCTATTTTATACAATAATAGCAGTAAAGCAGTAAGTTTGGATAATGTATGTTTGGCTATAACAATTCCATACAACGCTCAGTCCACGAATAAAGATTACATAGATGGAAAATTGTTTTACGAAACCGAAGGTTGGATTCCTGCAGGAGATGGCATTTGGTTCTTTCCTCAAGGTGTTACTATAGCTCCTTATACGCAAATGGTGGTTTCCATGATGGGGTCTATTGATAATACGACAACCTATAGCAATTCCATTAACTTTGCCAATCCCAATTACTATTGTATGTATGATCCGGCATCGGGTTACAACCTCACATCATACTATCCGGCGCCATCTTCTGTAATTCCTGTTTCGCACTATCTATCTGCTATTAAGTATGGTCAAGCCACTGGATGGACTATAAGTACCACATCGCCAGCATTCTTCCTTTTTTTGACGGATGGCACCACTCCCGAAGCTTTTGCCAACGATGCTGCAAATATGAATTATCATGGAAATACTCAAACGCCTTCAAACGCTCGCTTGAAAGTACCGGTGGAATGGATATTGGATGCGGTGGAGGTATTTACCACTACCAGCAATGGAAACCAGAAACGTCTCACTTCTACGGTTGATGCCGGATATGTATGGGTGGAAAATAAATTGGGCTATACCAGTTACCGTAATGTAGATGCCGAAGCCACCAAAGCAATCCCGGATAACGCCGCGAAGTTGGTGTACAACTATAACGGTGGTACCGAAATTGACGGAAATCCCAGCACCGACCCCAGCGGGATTGATGCCGAAGCCTCGATGAAAGCCGGAGCCATCATCATCTATAAAGATACGAATAACTCGACGAATGATTTTCACCAACGGGGAAAAGCATCCATAAAGAATTAAAACCTCTCCCTAAATCCCTTTCCACAGGAGAGGGAGCGGAAAGTCCCTCTCTTATGGGGAAAGGGCTGGGGGAGAGATAAAAAAGAAAAACTACATGTCTGTCCTAAAAAAAATAGTTATAATTGCCGGATTGTTAGCAGGTGGGTTAGTGTGTCCCGCCTGCCTTTCGGCACAAACCGACAGTACGGCGCGGCATCGTAGTTTTGAGTTTATAAAACAATCCGATGCCTGGCTTACGAGCGAAAATGCGTCGGGGCTGCATGTGTTGCCCGTAAAAAATAGCTCTATAGCCGAAGGCTTGTTCGAAAAGAAGAATGGCGATTTTATCAACTACTACCAATCGAACGATAGTTACCAATGGGGCTTGCAAACCGAATCGTTTTACAAGATTAATCCGCGGGTTGTTTTTTATGGAAAAGTGAACTATACGAACGTTACCGGTAAAAACATGGGCGGTTCTGTTTTTATCGACCCGTACTATAATCCGTTCGATATAGTGGAATATACCGATGACACGCGCGGCACGAAAAACAGGGAATCGTATCATTTAATAGGTGCGGTGAGCGCCACTATAGCCAAGGGTTTGAATATAGGCGGGAAAATTGATTACCAAACGGGCAATTATGCAAAACACAAAGATGCGCGGCATACCAATAAGTATTTAGACCTTACGCTCAGCCTTGGGCTGAGTTACCGGCTGGCGCCCTGCCTGGAAGCCGGTGTGAATTATCTCTACCGGCGCAGCATCGAGAGTGTTTCTTTCAAGATTTATGGTACGCAGGATAAACAATATCAATATTTAATAGATTACGGCGCTTTTCTCGGACGGCTCGAGACGCTTTCTCAAACCGGCTACACCAACACGAACGAAACCAAACCGATGTTCAATAAATTTAATGGCGGCGCTCTGCAGTTGGATTTTACACTGGGAAAATCATGGTCGCTCTATAACGAAACATCCTGTAAAGCACGTTCCGGATACTATGGTGAACCGGGCACGAACAGCATTACCTACACCCGGCACCACTCAACTATCTTTGAAAACAAAACCATTTTATCATTCCGGAAGAAACGGCAGTTGCACCTTCTAAAAGCAAGCATATCGTCCGAAAAACTGGAAAACGATGAAAATGTATATCGCGAAGAAAACACAGAGGGCGGACGTAAAAGCATTGTTTACTATGATGCATTAAAAACGCTGGATAGAAGCGTGCTTCTCGCGAATGCGGAATATACCGGAAATTTAGGCGTTGCAGATTATAATCCCACATGGGTATTGAAAACAGGTGGTAATTTTCACCAATGCACACAAACAGCTTCTAAATATCCCTACTACCGCAAGCAGGATGTTTGGAGTATGGATGCTTATCTGAATGCGAAGAGAAACCTTGTACGTGGAAAAAATATGTATAGCTTTGCGCTTGGTGCATTATACGGAAAAGGCGGCGGTACGCCCAAAACCGACGGTTTATATGCTACTCCGTCCGAAGGTCAGGCGAGCCCCAAAACCATTGACCGTTACCTCTACAGGGAATACGAATACCTTACAGCAGAGCGCGTAGGAGCTAATGCTGGTGTGCAATATTTCCGCTCGTTCAAATCATTGCAAGGATACGTAAAGTTGCAATACGAATACACAAAAGCCTTTAATGTGGATTACTTAAGCGGCAGCAATTTTAATAGGTGGAAACTTACAATAGGCTGCACTTTTTAAAAATAAAATTATGGAAATGATTATACAGTGTGAAGACATCACACATTACTATGGCAACCGCCTGATATACGAGCACCTCAATTTTGAAGTGCCGCGCGGGAAAATACTGGGGCTGCTGGGAAAAAACGGAACGGGAAAAACAACCATTATCAATATCCTGAATGGCTATCTGAAGCCGCGTTCGGGCGTGTGCCGTCTGTTTGGCGAAAGCATGGAAAGCCTTTCGCCGAAAACAAAAGCGCGGGTCGGTCTGTTGCTCGAAGGGCACATACAGCACAGTTACTTCAACGTAGAGCAAATTGAGCGCTATTACAGCCGCTTTTTCCCGAATTGGAAGAAAGAAGCGTACTACAATTTATTGAAAAAACTAAAAGTATCGCGGACGCAAAAAATCAGCACCATGTCGTGCGGGCAACGTTCGCAAGTGGCGCTGGGATTGATTTTCGCCCAAGACCCGGAGTTGATGATTCTCGACGATTTTTCGATGGGCCTCGACCCCGGTTACCGGCGCTTGTTTGTCGAAAATTTGAAAGAATACGCTTCGGCCGAAGGAAAAACCGTATTCCTTACCTCGCATATCATTCAGGATATGGAACTGCTGATTGACGATTGCATGATTATGGACTACGGGCGTTTGCTGCTGCACAAGCCCACGGCCGAAATTTTGAATACTTTTCACCGGTTCAGATTTTCCGGTGCGGCGGCGGTTGATACTCCCTCCAATAGCGCATTTTGGAATACCGAGAAAATTGGCGACACATGGGAAACGTATTCCTTTTTACCACTGGAAGAAGTGCGGAAAGAACTAAGCGCAATGGGCGTTGCTGTGGCTAATTTGACACAAGATTCGCTGTCGCTGGAGGACGCCTTTATCGGATTAACCGGGAAATATTAAAAGGAGAACGACATATGATAAAATCATTATTTTTTAAAGAATGGACAAAATCCCGTTGGGTATTGCTGATCATCCTGTTGGTATTGGCGGCCGTTACCGCTTATGCATTTATCGGCATTGCGCGCGATATCCGGCTTAACGGCTACGGCGAGGTTTGGGAAATGATTCTCCAAAAAGGCGTAACGCATTTCAATTATTTGAAATTCCTTCCGCTGTTGGCCGGCATTGTGTTGGCGCTTTCGCAATATGTTCCCGAAATGACAAATAAACGCTTAAAATTGACCTTGCACCTTCCGTTGCCGGAATTTCGCATGTTGCTTACCATGCTTTTATTTGGTATCGTAAGTTTGTCCATTTTATTCCTGCTCACTTATCTTACTATCAACTTCGGCGTAAAAAATTATTTCTCGCACGAGATTGCTGCTTGGAATTTGGCTTCCGTTCATCCGTGGCTGTGGAGCGGCTTGGCCGGATACCTGCTTACCGCGTGGGTTTGCATAGAGCCGGTGTGGCGGCAGCGGATTTTTAATGCGGTGATGGCGGTCGTTATCCTGTCGTTGTATTATTTTAGAGCGACGCCCGGAAGTTATGCCGGTTTTCTTCCGTTCCTGATTTTACTGGCAGTGCTGTGCGGCTTGTTTTCGTACTATTCCCTTATCCGCTTTAAAGACGGCGAGCAATAAACCCATGGAGAAAAATGATCATGAAGAATAAAAAAATATATACCATTATCCTCTTAGCCGTGAGTTCGCTGATTTTGTTGTGGGCAGTGCCTGCTATGGTGCGCATGGCTACGGCATCGTCGCAAAACTATCCGTTTGTGTATTACAGTTCCATTGCGCAGCGCTTTATTATTCGCGAATTCGGCGAAGGAACCAAGTTTACGCATCTCGATACCCAAGGAAACC
>JAVBOD010000059.1:0-5977 GCA_031551045.1 Bacteroidales bacterium | reverse complement strand
AACGTAGGTTTTCCGTCGGGGGTAATTATCGGAGATTGACAGGCAAACAAGGCATCTATCAATACCTGCGCTTGTTCCTGATTGAGTTGTTCGGTCCGGTATCCGCTCGCTTTGGCCAACGACTCCGCTAATTTCCGCTGCCGCTGCTCTTTCCAGCTATCGGTCTGTTCGTGCAAGTCGTGCAACAACACATCCAGCATTTCTTTTACGTCCATCGCCGGAAGGCCGGAAGGAAGGCCGTTGACCACCACCGTGCTATTGCCAAACGGGCGAATATCGTAGCCTAATTGTTTTAAATCCTCCAAAACGGTTTCGAGCAAGGTGTAATCCACCGGAGCCAATTCCACGGTTTGCGGAAAAATTTCCTGTTGCGTTTCGTGCAAATGGTTTTCCAACTTATTTAAAAAACGTTCGTACAAAATCCGCTGCTGGGCGCGTTGGCCGTCGATAATCATTAATCCCGATTTCACGGTGGTTATCAAATAGCGGCCTTTCAATTGAATGCCGGTACGCTCCACACCCGGCAATATTTCCAGCGTGGTTTGTTGTGGCGTTTCTTCCGGGAAGTCCGATTCAAACGTGGCATTATGAGTAGGCAATCCGTCGTATAGCTTCCTCCAATTAGGCGGAACGGTTTGTTGCTGTTCTTCATGAAAAGGATTAAACGTCCTGTCAATCGTCACTTCCGGCGATTTCGGGATAACCCCTTTGCGCAGGACAGGAATCTCCGGCGCCCCTTCCTGGTCGAAATCCAACGAAGGTACCACGGCGAATTTTCCCAACGATTCCCGCACCACGGCATTCAGCATTTGAAATATTACCGGTTCGTCTTCAAATTTCACTTCTACTTTAGCCGGATGAATATTGACATCTATTTTGTCGGGAGGTAGTTCGAAATAAATAAAAAAGGTCGGGAACGTTTGTTCCGGCAACAAATGTTCATAGGCATTTATAACCGCTTTTTGAAAATAAGGGCTTTTAAAATAACGGTCGTTGACAAAGAAATATTGATTTCCGGCGGTGCGCTTAGCGCTTTCGGGCTTTCCTACAAATCCCTTAATATTGACCAACGACGTCGATACATGTATATCTATCAATTGTTGGTTAATCTCCTTTCCCATGAAATTCACAATCCGTTGGCGCAAGTTGGATACCGGCAGGTTATAAAGCTCCGTATTATTGTGTATCAACTTCAGCGCCACTTCGGGATGGCACAGGGCTACCCGCTGAAATTCCGCCACGATATGTTTTAATTCTATGGCGTCCGATTTCAAAAATTTACGGCGAGCCGGTACGTTGAAAAAAAGATTACGGACGGCAATAGATGTCCCTTTATCGCAGGCTACCGGTTGCTGTATCTTCACTTCCGAACCGTTAATCACCAATTGCACGCCGGTTTCATCCTCCTTAGCCCGTGTCCTCAAATCTACCTCGGCCACGGCGGCAATAGAGGCCAGGGCTTCGCCCCGGAAACCGAACGTGCGGATAGTATTCAAATCATCCATCGTATGGATTTTGGAAGTAGCATGGCGTTCAAAAGCCATGCGCGCATCGGTCGGGCTCATGCCGCAACCGTTATCGACGACTTGCAGCAATGTGCGGCCGGCATCTTTGGCGACAATGCTCACAGCCGTAGCTCCTGCGTCCACGGCGTTTTCGAGCAGCTCTTTCACTACCGAGGCAGGGCGCTGCACCACTTCACCCGCGGCAATTTGATTGGCAATATGGTCCGGTAACAGTTGAATCATCCAAACACTACAATTTCGAAAATAATATTTCCATGAATTTGGTAAAATAGAATAGCGCGGTTAGTAGTGCTGCAAATGAAAGAATAACAATAATACGCAAGGCTTTTTGATTTCCGGCATGCCGCCTGCTTTGATACATGGCTTTTTGAAAAGCGCCATGAACTTCACTACGTTTCATGCGCGAAGGCCCCTCGTCTAAAATACCGGCTTCGGCCTGCGCACGCCTGACGCGGGTATCCAGCTCTTCTTTTTCCGGATTCCAATACATCGGCCTATAATTGAACACCTTGTGTTTAGGCGTTTTGAAAAAACTAAGTCTTAATCCCATAGCGCAAAATATTAAACATGTCTAACTTACAAAGGTATAAAAATTTACTGATTTATCTTACGCTTTTGTTTGAAAAAATCAATTAACAGTTGTGCACACTCCTTTGCCAGCACTCCCCTTTCGACAACGGTCTTAGGATGCAATACGTTTTTTT
This sequence comes from Bacteroidales bacterium, assembly GCA_031551045.1. Classification (GTDB taxonomy): domain Bacteria; phylum Bacteroidota; class Bacteroidia; order Bacteroidales; family UBA932; genus JAVBOD01. The sequence continues at coordinate 3,747 of JAVBOD010000059.1, read as the reverse complement.
CTATTAAAGCATAACCTCGTTTGGGATCATCGGCGCCGTATATAATTTTTCCTATCTGCGACCAATAAAGCGCTCCGGCACACATTACGCATGGTTCGAGCGTCACATAAAGCGTACAATCATTCAAATATTTCCCCCCCAAAGCATTGGTGGCCGAAGTAATGGCTTGCATTTCGGCATGGGCCGTCGGGTCGTTCAATGTTTCGGTAAGATTGTGAGCGCGGGCTATAATACGATTGCCGCACACCATGACCGCACCCACGGGAATCTCATCTTTTGCTAAAGCTTCCTGCGCTTCTTTTAAGGCTTCGCGCATGAATTTTTCGGCTGAATTTTCGAGCATATGAAAGAATAATTTTTTACAAAAGTAATGAATTTTCAACATATCAATAAAAATAGTAGAAAATTATTTTATTGACAATTAGCGATTTAGAAATTATTTTACTACTATGTGATACAAGATATTAAATTTTATCTATATATTTGTAATGCCAAATAAAATTAAAATATAACAACTAAAAATAAAAGGTCATGAAAAAAGTACTTACAGCCAACGTCGGTGGATTCTGCTTCGTAGTAGAAGAAGATGCTTATGCTCGCTTGGATGCTTACCTGAATTCTTTCCGTGCATCGATTGCCGACAAGCGCGATGCAGCCGAAATTATGGAGGATATCGAATCGCGGGTGGCCGAAATTTTTCAGGAAACCCTGAAAACATCCTCTCAGGTAGTGGACATGAAATTAGTCGACAAAGTAATTGCTTTGCTGGGGTATCCGGAAGGAGCTCCGCGCGTGGAAGAAAAGGCCACGGCATTCGACGCGTCGGCCAAAGCTCCGAAACGCCTTTTCCGCGACCCCGATAATACCATGATCGGCGGCGTGTGTAGCGGATTAGGCGCGTATTTTAATGTGGACTTAACGTTGGTACGGGTAGTCTTTCTGATAGGCCTTTTCTTCGGAACCCTTTCTTTTTGGGTGTATATCATCATGTGGATAGCTGTTCCAAAGGCGAAGACCATTACCGAGAAATTACAAATGCGCGGCGAACCTGTTACGGCAGAGAATATCCTCAAATTTTCACGAAAATGAATTTTTCTAAATTAATGAATCATGACTATCGAAACAATTAATACCGATAATGTAAAAGCGCAAATGCGGAAAGGTATTTTGGAATATTGCATCCTGAGTATTCTCTCCAAAAACGACGCTTATGCCACCTCTATCATCAACGAGTTGAAAAACGCACAGATGATTGTAGTGGAAGGCACCTTGTATCCCTTGCTTACTCGTCAGAAAAACCAAGGATTGTTGAGCTACCGATGGGAAGAATCGCCGCAGGGGCCTCCCCGGAAATATTACACGCTTACCGAAAAAGGCCGGCAGGTGCTGCAAGAATTAGATGCCGCCTGGTCGGAAATAGTCACCACGGTGGAGCACCTTCGGAAATCGGCTAATTAATTCATCATTTATTCAATTAAGAGATTATGAAACCCACTATAAAAGTCAGTATCAGCGGCGTGGCTTTCAATTTGGAGGAAGACGCCTATCGCCTGCTCAAACAATATTTGGAACGCCTGCAACGGCACTACGAAAAGGTAAGCGGCGGAAAAGAAATTGTCGAAGACATTGAATTGCGTATTGCGGAATTGATGGGAGAACGCATCGATGCTCCCGAACAGGTAATTTCCGAAACCGTTGCCAAAGAAGTGTTGGCTATTTTAGGCCAGCCCGAAGAAATAGGCGCCGATGATACAATCGGCAATAGTACCATTCCGGACAACGGGAAAGACAGTACCCGTAAAAAATTGTACCGCGACATCGACCATAAGGTCTTCGGAGGCGTGTGCAGCGGCCTTGCCACCTATTTTAATATCGACGTCGTTCTTGTACGTGTGCTGTTTGTGGTATTCTTCATTGGATTTTCCATGTTTAATATTCACTTCTTCCGTTTCACCGGCGGCACTACTTTTTTCTTGTACATTTTACTGTGGATTATTACTCCTCCGGCTCGCACCGTGCAGCAACGATTCGAGATGCACGGCGAAACACCGACCGTAAAAAATATCCAACGAAAAGTGGAAGAAGAACTGCATGAAGTAAAACGCTCCGCTCAAAAAACGAAACCGGTCATTAATGAGATATTCCGCGTTATCGGGAAAATTTGCATGATAGTTGTCGGTATTTGTTTAGTGCTGGTCGCTATCGGAGCGCTTACCATTTTTATTGCTGCCATGGTTTCGGGGCAGATATTGAGCAGCACGCCCTTCTCCGATATCATGGAATATGTGGATATTCAATGGCATCCGTGGTGGTTCTTTGCCCTCCTTTCTGCCGTGCTATTCCTTCCCTTCCTCGGGATACTTTATGGAGGAATCAAGTTACTGTTCAACATTAAAACCAACATAAAAATCGGACTTATTATTTTCTTAGTTTGGTTAGCCGCCCTATTTACGATGATTGGCATTGGAATTTTTTCCGCCAAATCTTTTTTCCACTGGAGAACGGTGCATGAATATGTGGAATTGCCGGCCGTGTCATCAGATACGTTATACATAGATATTCCTCAAAAATATTATGCGGACGGAACGTACGAATCGGTGCTTGCCCGTCTCGCAGATTGGGGCATTCATCACCAAAGGCGCAACGGAGAAGCATGCCGGGAAACGGGCAGAATACGCCTCTTCGGCCACACGGTCAGCACGTGGAAATACAGCCCCGACGATGCCAACAATTGGAAAGAAATCGACGAGCGGTCGCTTTTCTTTCTCTACAAAAATAATCATCAGGCGGACGAAGAACTGCTTCTGTTGCCGGTAGTAGAAACCGACCGTTCGACCAATGCCGCTACTTTCACCATAGACATACGCAAAAGCGCTGCCGGGAAAAATTCTCGAACAGCTTATACACATGCCCGGCAGTTGCTTTTGAATTATCAATTGAAAGATTCATTGCTGACTATCGACCCGCTGGTATATACGAAAGACAACCGGTGGACCGGCGAATTGCTCCGCCTTCGTATCCGTGTTCCGGAAGGGAAAGCGGTGATTTTCGGCAAAGCATTCCGCGAGCGGTACGAAATAGAAGAAACGGATTGGGAATAAGCATAATATTGTAAAACAAACATGGAAGCACGGAGGCGCAGCAATGAACCCTCCGTGCTTTTATGATTTTACAGCTATCGAGGACAAATTCAATGGTTGTTTTAGCAACTGTTTAAATTTTATACGATTATCCGGAAAGCGCCCTAAACAATGCCAAAGGCATTATCGCTTGGTAGAAATAGGGGCGCATCCTAACATAGCATCCTGTAAGGATGCATCCCTAACGGGATGCCGGTTGTGTTCATAAATTGCTTATGCTACCGGGCGTAATTCCCTGTCGGGATTATTAGGTGTGATGGCGGATAATCATAAAATTCTACGAGCGAAGCCGAAAGCTCCGAAAAACAAGTAGCATCAAAACCCCTAAAAATAAAGGCTATAACCGTTTAATCCGTCCAAATAGATAAATCATTATCCACCCTTGTAACAAAAAATAGTGTATATTCGTCTTATGTAAAAAATAGAAAACCATGAAAATCTTTAAAACGTTCGTTTTATTTGGAAGTTGTATGCTATGCGGCTTGTTTGCTTATGCGCAGGAAAAAGCGCTATCGGGAGAAGAAGTTGAAGCAAAACTTCAAACATCTTACACTACCATGCTGGAATTGGCAAAAAGCAAGAATTATATGCAGGCTATCAAGCAATG
>JAVBOD010000075.1:0-6852 GCA_031551045.1 Bacteroidales bacterium | reverse complement strand
TTTATTCGCCGGTTTTTTTATTGGCAGCTATTGCTTCTTTCTCCCAATAAAGTTTTTTCCCAAATCCTAAGCGGTTGTCGGTGAATTTTGCAAAGCGGAGTTCTATCGTCCAAATCGTAGCGCCTTTCAAAATGGCGTATGGAAAGCGTTTTAGATAGGCGAGGGTGGCTTTTCGTTTCAGCGCTCCGTCCGGTTTTTCCATAATACCCTGAAACTGCAAGCCGCGGATAAGCCCCACGGTTTCTGTTTCTAATGCTATGTTTCCGGCGACGTTATTATTATTTGCCACTTCCTTAATGTGTCGTGTTTTTGTTTCCGAGGTAAAGACGAAACGGTTTTCGTTTTCTAAAAAAACATAGAACATCGAGGCGCAATAGGGCACATTGTCGTTGCATGTGGCCAGTGTCAGCACGTGATGTTCGTGCAAAAAATCAACGATTCGTTTATCTAAAGTTTGCATGGTGACAAATGTACATAATTTTTATATAACTTTGTTCCCCATGCGTATCATAACTATCATACATCATTTTGTAGGACTCTTTTATCCTAAGCTGTGCGAGGCGTGCGGTGTTTCGCTCTCCGCACACGAGCAGGTCTTGTGCACTTCGTGCATATATCATTTGCCCCGCACGAATTATTGGAAAGAACAAGGTAATCCGGTGGAGCGGATTTTCTGGGGGCGCGTGCAACTGGAACATGCCTGTGCTTTTTTCTTTTTTGCGAAGGGAAGCCGTTTCCGCAAGTTGTTGCACAAGTTGAAATACAATGGGAAGAAAGAAATAGGAGTGGAGTTGGGGCGCCGCTTTGGCATGGAATTGAAAGAGGCCGTGTTGTACCAAACCGTTGATGTTGTTATTCCAATTCCGTTGCACCCGAAAAAACAGCGAAAACGCGGTTACAATCAAAGCGAGCAAATTGCTGCCGGCATTGCCGGAGTTACCGGTTGGAAATTAGATACGGAGAGTGTTATGCGGAATCTTTATACCGAAACACAAACCCGTAAAAGTCGCATGGAGCGTTGGGAAAATGTATCGGACGTGTTTGCGGTGAAGCATCCGGAGCGTTTACAAAACAAACATGTATTGTTGGTGGACGATGTGGTAACCACCGGCGCTACGATTGAAGCCTGCGCCGCGCGTTTACTGGAGATAGAAAGTTGCCGTGTGAGTGTGGTAACGCTGGCGTATGCAAAATAAAAATCCCAGCAGAAGATACTACTGGGATTCTTAGTAAGAAATAGATAATTCTCCTATTGTTTCGCCGCCATTTTTGCCCACGTATCTTTGAGTGTTACGGTACGGTTGAATACCGGCTTTTCGGGCTTGCTATCCTTGTCGGGCACAAAATAACCCATGCGCTCGAATTGCACGTTAGTGCCGGCTTGCACATTCGCTAATTCCGGTTCCAAATAAGCCTTGGACAATTGCAGCGAAAGCGAATTCAGATAATCTTTGTAATCTTTTCCTTCGGGAATATCGTCCATATAGGCTTCGGTAAACAAACGGTCGAACAGGCGCACTGCGGCAGGTACCGCATGTGCAGCCGATACCCAGTGAATCGTTCCTTTCACTTGCTTGGTGCTGCCGCCTCCGCTACGTGTTTCGGGATCGTAGGTGCAACGAAGTTCCGTTACATTGCCGAGCGCATCTTTAATCACTTCTTCGCATTTGATGATGTAGGCATATTTCAGGCGCACTTCGCTGCCCGGCGAGAGGCGGAAATATTTTTTCGGAGGATTTTCCATGAAGTCGTCGTGCTCGATGTAAATCTCTCGCGAGAAAGGAATTTTGCGCTTTCCGGCGCTTTCGTCCTCAGGGTTATTCACCGCTTCCAGTTCTTCTGTTTGCCCTTCGGGATAGTTTGTGATAACCACTTTCAACGGATTCAGCACGGCTAAATAACGGCGGGCGCGTTTATTCAAATCTTCGCGTACGCACCATTCCAATAACGATAAGTCAATTACATTGTCGCGTTTGGCAACACCTACTTTTTCGGCAAACAGGCGAATACTTTCCGGCGTGTAGCCGCGGCGGCGTAGGCCACAAATCGTTGGCATGCGTGGGTCGTCCCACGCAGAGACATAATTATTTTTTACCAACTCCAATAATTTGCGTTTACTCATCACGGTGTAGGTGAGATTGAGCCGTGCAAATTCATATTGGTGCGAAGGGAATATTTCTAATTTTTCGATAAACCAATCGTAAAGCGGGCGGTGCACATCGAACTCCAACGTGCAAATAGAATGCGTAATTTTCTCAATGGAATCGCTTTGTCCGTGCGCGTAGTCGTACATCGGATAGATGCACCATTTGTCGCCGGTGCGGTGGTGATGCGCGTGAAGAATGCGGTACAAAATCGGGTCGCGCATCAACATATTCGTATGTGCCATGTCGATTTTTGCCCGCAACACTTTGTCGCCGTCTTTGAATTCGCCGGCTCGCATACGGGCAAATAAATCCAAATTTTCTTCCACGCTGCGATTGCGGAAAGGACTGTCTTTTCCCGGATTGGTAACGGTTCCGCGCGTCAGGCGGATTTCTTCCTGCGTTTGGTCGTCCACATAAGCCAAACTCTTTTTGATAAGCAGGCACGCCCAGTCATATAATTGCTCAAAATAATCGGACGCATAAAACTCGTTGGCCCATTGGAATCCGAGCCATTGAATATCTTCCTTGATGGAATCGACGTATTCGGTATCTTCCTTTACCGGATTGGTATCGTCGAAACGCAAGTTGGTTTTTCCGCCGTATTTTTTCGCCAAACCAAAGTTCAGGCAAATGCTTTTGGCATGGCCGATATGTAAGTAGCCGTTAGGTTCGGGCGGAAAGCGCGTGAGGATACTTTTGTGTTTTCCGGCCGCCAAATCGGCTTCAATAATTTCTTCCAGAAAGTTTAACGATTCTTCCATTGTGTGTTGAGTGCTGCTTGTTAAGGAACGCAAAGGTAGTAAATATTTTCTTACCTTATATCGATGCCGGGCAACGCTTTGCGGAGCGATTCCTTATCGACTTCGAAATAGTGATACGGGTATAAAACTTTTGGTTGCAGGAGTTTGGCCGTTTCCACAAACATGCCGTCGCTCATCGTGTAAGGCAAATTTTTAGGAAGAAAAGCAATGTCGATTTTTCCGAGCGATTTCATTTCGGGAATCAACTCCGTGTCGCCTGCAATGTATAGCCGGAAATCGCCGAAATTCAATATATAGCCGTTGCCTTCTCCTTTCGGGTGGAACGGATTTCCCGATGGGTTCATTTGCCGGATATTGTAGGCCGGAAAGGCTTCGATGAGTATATTCTCCCATGTGGTTGTATCGCCGTTACGGAGCACCTCTACTTCGTTCAATTCCTTTGCTACAAGCTCTGTTGAAATAAATTTTGTGTTTGCTTTGATGATTTTTTCCAAGGCCGTTTTATCAAGATGGTCGTAATGGCTGTGCGTAATCAATATCATATCGGCCTTCGGAACGGTAGCATAGTCGGCGACTTCGCTGTACGGGTCCACTTGTATCGTTTTTCCATTGATTTGCAGCATTAGCGAGCCGTGACCGATGTAGCCCACCGTCAGTTCTCCGAGCGGAGTGCTGTACTTGTCGAGTAGTTGAAATGGTTTCATAAAAAGCTTTATTTAAAATTTAGTCCACAGATTTTACAGATTCTTCTCTTTCTTGTCATTCTGAACGAAGTGAAGAATCTTTAGAGATTGAAAGTTTAACAAATACACAGATTCTTCACTTCGTTCAGAATGACAAAATTCATCGTTCATAATTCATCGCTCGTTTAGGTACCATTCATACACCGTGCGGATGCCGTCTTCCAGCGAAGTGTTGTGTTTCCATCCGAGTTTATGAAGGAGCGATACATTCAATAATTTACGCGGAGTACCGTCGGGTTTGGTGGTGTCGTTCACTATTTCGCCTTCATAGCCGATAATCTTTTTTACGATAGCCGCCAACTCACGTATTTCAACATCTTCGCCGGTTCCCACGTTTACGTGCAATTCTTCATTGTAATTTTGCATCAAAAAGGTGCATGCATCGGCTAAATCGTCCACGTATAAAAATTCACGCTTGGGTGTTCCCGTTCCCCACATTACCACATTGGGCGCTTTTTGCTGTTTGGCCTCGTGAAATTTCCGAATCAACGCCGGCAGTACATGCGAGTTTTGCAAATCGAAATTGTCGTTGATGCCGTATAAGTTCGTGGGCATAGCCGAAATAAAATTGCAGCCGTATTCGCGCCGGTAAAATTTACATAATTCAATGCCCGCAATTTTTGCAATGGCGTATGCTTCGTTGGTCGGTTCCAAATATCCGCTCAGCAGATACTCTTCCTTAATGGGCTGTGGCGCCATTTTCGGATAAATACACGAACTGCCCAGAAAAAGCAACTTCTTTACATTATATTTATACGATGAATGAATAATGTTTGTTTCAATCATCAAATTGTCGTAGATGAATTGGGCTGGGTAGGTGTTGTTCGCATGAATGCCGCCAACTTTAGCAGCAGCCAAAAATACATAATCGGGTTTTTCTTTTGCAAAGAAATCGTCAACGGCTTGCTGGTTGCGCAAATCTAACTCTTTACTGCTTCGTGAAAGAATGTTTTTGAATCCTTTACTTTGCAAATTGCGAATGATGGCAGAGCCTACCATGCCGTTGCCTCCTGCTACGTAGATCCTACTGTTTAATTCCATAAAATCTGTGTTAATCTGTGAAATCTGTGGACTGTAATCTGTGGCTAAAACTTGATCCGCGAATTGTTCACTTTTTCTACATAGTCATAATCGAACCGTGCCATTTTCTTGACCAGTTCGGGGAACGGAGTGCTGGTAGGGTTCCATCCTAAAAGCGTTTTGGCTTTGGCCGGATTTCCTAATAATTGCTCTACTTCTGTGGGGCGGAAATATTTCGGGTCCACTTCTACTAGTATGTTTCCTGTTTTTTTGCAGATGCCTTTTTCATCAACACCGATGCCTTTCCATTCCAATTCAATGCCGAGTTCTTTAAATGCCAATGTGCAAAACTCGCGTACGGTGTGCATTTCGCCGGTGGCTATTACAAAATCTTCGGGCGTGTGGTGTTGCAGAATGAGCCACATGCACTCCACATAATCTTTGGCATAGCCCCAATCGCGTAGGGAATCGAGATTCCCGAGGTACAATTTTTTCTGATAACCGCGTGCAATGCGTGCCGCAGCCATCGTAATTTTACGGGTTACAAAAGTTTCGCCGCGACGCTCGCTTTCGTGATTGAATAAAATGCCGTTTACGGCAAACATTCCATAAGCTTCGCGGTAATTTTTAGTAATCCAGAATCCGTATAATTTCGCAACAGCATAAGGAGAACGCGGATAGAACGGCGTGGTTTCGGATTGCGGCACTTCCTGCACCAAACCATATAATTCCGAAGTGGATGCCTGGTAGATTTTTGTTTTTTTCTCCAATCCCAGCATACGCACGGCCTCTAATAAACGCAACGTGCCGATGGCATCGGCTTCGGCAGTGTATTCCGGCACTTCGAACGAAACTTTTACGTGCGATTGTGCGGCCAAGTTATAAATCTCGTCGGGTTGAATGGTTTGTACCAAACGGATGAGGCTGGACGAGTCCGTCATATCGCCGTAATGCAAGTAAATTTTGCGGTCTTTGTGCATGTCCTCAATCAAATCGTCGATATAAAGATGTTCGATTTTCTGCGTATTGAACGTCGAACTGCGGCGAATGACGCCGTGTACGTTGTATCCTTTTTCCAATAGGAATTCGGCCAAGTATGAACCGTCCTGTCCGTTGATGCCGGTGATAAGCGCTGTTTTATTCATGATTTTTTTATTTTTTCGGGTTATAGACCTATCGTCTGATGCGGATTTTAAGAGCTTTTTCTATCGGATTTTTCGATATTAATGTGAGGTATCCGCCACCGCCTGCACCACTTACTTTCCATCCCAGCACATTGTTTTTTACTTGTTCTATTTCATTCAAGATGTCGGGGCTTACCATATTTGGGAACATGGCTATTTGCGCCTCGAACGAAGCGCGGAAAGCGGCACCGAATACGTGTAAATCTTTTTTCAAGATGGCATTCCAGCAGTCGTCGGCTGCTTGCGCCAGCTTAGTCGCATTCTCTGGTGTGATATTTGTATTCGCCAGCACATCGTAATGGTCGTGGCGCGGATACAGTGTTACCAAATATAAATGCTGCTCGAGCCACGAGAAAATAGTTTCATCGTGGATGGAATTTATTTCATTGGGCCAGTAATCATTGTTGTAATATAAGCGGTTTAAACCCGGAAGGGTGATTCCGATGGCATCCTGCGAGCCGCTTACATATTGGGTTCCCGGAGGATTTTCATAACAAAATAAGGTGCGTGCCAGTTTTTGTTTATCGCCTTCCGGAATATCGGTTTGCCAAAGTTCGACGGCTTTTTTGCGCGAACTGGTGGCCATGCCGCTGCGGTCGTTGAATTCATAATCGGGTTCGATAGAAATGGTGAGCACGGCTCCCGGCGCATGTTTCGATACATACGGTTGGTCGAGCCAGCCGCCGGCCAAATCGATACGATAGGGAATCAAACATTCCTTGCGCAAAGCGGTGGTGGAACGCGCCGGAAGATTGGCGTGCGGAATGCGTTTGCTTACGACGTATTCGATTCCGAGTATTTTACAAAGCCGTTCTTTTTCAGCGCTGTGCCCGTCTTCGTTCACAAAGAAAATGTCGGGTTGCAGGCGCTTCAGGTCTTCGCCGAAATCGAGCAGTCCGCCGCCGGAGTTTATCCAGGCATCTTTTACGGCTTTCAGCGATTTTACCATGTAGAGCCGCTCGCTCTCGCTGTTGATGGTTTTGCGGGCTTTCAGCTC
>JAVBOD010000020.1:0-3988 GCA_031551045.1 Bacteroidales bacterium | reverse complement strand
CTTCGCAACACCCATATTTTCTGCTATCCAATTCACACAAGCCGTAGCTGCCTGTTCCATTAAATCGATGGAAGCCATATTTCCTTCGCGAATCGTGAAAGCATCGGCCTCGCGGATTTGCGAGACAGAGAGTATTTTTTCAGTAGGTAACATAATGACTTTGCATATAGCATGCAATATACAAATTTATGGCCGAATATTTTATTAAGAGCGGTATCTCTTGTCATTCTGAACAAAGCGAAGAATCTACTGCATATACAGATTCTTCGCTTTGTTCAGAATGACAAAATGCAATCTGATATCATCTATTTCTTTGATTATTCCAGCACCACCGTTTTTCCTTTCGGATATTTCACGGTGTATTTCACATTCATGCTACGCGATTCCGAAGGTTTCAACGTATAGCGCCACATGAGTTTGCCGGTTTCCTTATCCATGATTGCCTGCGACACATTTACCGCTTCTACTTTGATATCTTTTTCGGTCGATACCGGAATCTGGTCTTCCACGGTAATGGTGATTTCTTGTTTTTTCTTGTTATGCACGGTCAAATCCCACTCGCGGGTTTCGGTAATATTGCTGCCCAAAAGTTGTTTCTCGGCAAAATCTTTTTTGCGGATACGGGTAACGGTAATATTCTTGTCGCGGCCCAGCGAAAGCGCCAAGGTGTCGTCGGTTTGCCGCGTTTCGATATACGATTCGCCCACGTATTTTCCTTCGAAAAAGATGTTGGCCTTTCCCGACAATAGGTTCAGTTTTTCCCAGCCGGTTACTTTTGCCAGCAGAAAGACGTCTTTCTCTAATTTGCGTACGGCGTAATATTCATACACGGCCGGCAACGAATATTTAGCGAGTTCTACATTGTGCGGTTGCCCGTCGCTGGGAATAGTATAAGGTACATCTATCACAAACTCCACGCTGGTTTGGCCTTCCTGTACCGTAGAGAAATTGCCGGCGGTGGAAGCAGGCGCTGCTACTTCCATTTCTTCGTAAAACATATCTGCTTGCATTTCCGCTATTTTAGCCCGCGGCGCCATACTTTTCTGAAACGCATTGGAATGCGAAATAACCGGCGCCGGTTGGTAGAAGGATAAATACCACGGCATGAGTACCGGCATGGTGTTGTTCAAGGTCGGATTGCCCGTAGAGAATACCGGTTTCACATTTTTCCAATCTTCGCCTGTCGATTGATACACGTTGGCTTTGTAGGTCAACTCCACAGGGTTGTTCACATCCGACGAGCGCAAATCGTATGAAGGGCTCCAGCCGGCATTGTAAGCTAAATACGTAAGGCTTAGCCTGGCTTGCGTGGCAGCGGGCGCTGTAACTTCCACCACCACCTCGCCGGTAGGCATTTGTGAACGTTGGCGGAACATTTCCAATTGATTTTCGATACGTTCTTTTTCTTCCGCCCAATCTTTGATTTCTTTATACAGTTTCAATTCCTGTGTATTGAGGTCGTTCAGGCGTGCGCGGAAATAATCGGCAAATTCTTTCAGCTCGGCAATTTTTACACCGGTTTGCGCACCGCCGATATACTGGTTTTTCTTCAGCATTTCTTCTTCGGCTTTCAACACGTTGATAGCGGCAGCTTGCTTATCGATTTTTTCCGTCAACGTTTCGAGCGAATGTTCCAGCGCTTCTACTTCTTTCGATTTTTCAGCCGATTTCAAATAATTGATGCGATGGCTCACGTCCAATATCGTAAAATTACCGACGCCCGCCACTTGTATGCTTTGCGGGTTGATTTGCTGCGGCAGGTTTTCAAATACCAATTGTTGTGCACCGGCGTTCAATGGTACCGTGCCTTCGCGCTGCACCTCGGCTCCGCTAAGGAAAATGGTTACCTGGCTGATGGTTGATGCCACCGCGGTGGGTTTTTCTTGTGCTTGAAGTTCCATAAATAAGCTTGATAAGAGTATTAAAGTTAAAACGAGAAGATTTTTCATGTGATTATTTTTATAAACATGTAATCTACAAATATAAGATAAAAAGGAGAAAGGGAGAAAATAATAAAAAGAAAATTTTAAGAAACTTTCACTATCTTTGTAATTGATGAAAACCCCTCGCCACATATTCCGTATAGGGTTGCTGCTATGTGCGGCGCTTCATTTTGTTATTTATCCGTTAAAAGCTCAAGAGCAAAGCTCGAAGGAGAGCGAAAAACAGTCGTCCATACAACAAGCGCTGAAAGAATACCAGCAATCGGCCCTGCTGGCCCTGAGCAAAGCCGACTTTCAACAAGCCGTTGCTTCGGCGGAACAACTGCGGGACATGGCCGAACAAACTGAGAACACCTACTATCAGGCGTACGCTAATGCCTATTTAGGCCAAGCCTATCTGATGACCAACCAAAAGGATATTGCCAAAACCTGCCTCAACACGGCGCTTTGGCAAGCCTCCTCCATACAAAACGACACGATTTTATGCTCCGTATATAATGGCTTAGGGCTCTATGCCGTTAATATCGAAGCCGATTACAACGGCTCCATTGCTTATTTTTTTAAAGGGGTGGAAGCTGCCCAGCGCTGTTCTTTCGAGCGTATTTATTACATTCTCTTATGTAATATTTCCGGCGTTTACTTTTTAAAAGGCGACGACCAGGGACTTAAATATGCCCAGGAATGCTATGATTACGGCCATGTAAAAAGTGATCCGTTCCTCGTACTTTGGGGAGCCATGAACTCGGCTCGTATGTATTATGTGGGGAAAAAATATGAAGAAGCGCTGAAATACATCAAAGAAGCGGAGTTTGTTCTACAACAAAACGGCTACACCGACCAAACGGACGTTTTTACCATTTATGGGGAAATACTGTCCGCGGTGGGAGAGCAAAAACAAGCCGGCGGTTACTACAAAAAAGCGCTGGACAATATTGCCACCGCACAAACATCGTCCGTTGCAGGAATTTACCTTAATTACGGGAAATGGCTGATGGCGGAAAAAAGATACGAGGAGGCTTTGCCTTTATTGGAAAAAGGAATTTCTGTCAGCGAAGAAAGTTACAACAAAATATATATCCGTCAACTTTATTTGGCATTAAGCGCTTGTTATGAAGCATTGCACCGGCACGACAAGGCGCTGGAAGCCTACAAAACCTATCATGCCATAGCCGGCGAGGCGTTCAATGAAGAAAGCGAGCGGGCCATTCATCAGCTAAAGATACAGTTCGACACGGAACGGAAAGAAAACGAGGCGGAACAAGCCCGGTTGGAAGTGGTAAACAAAACAAGAAAATTACAATTTCTGGGGGCGCTTTTAGGATTCGCCATCGTCGTATCCATTTATGTGTACATCCTCTATCTTCACAAAAACCGACTTTATCGCCGGATTATTTTCCAAAACAGGGAAGCTATCCGCCGGGAAGATGAGCTAAAATCCCGGCTACGGATAATAGAAACAACGGCGCATCACGAAACCTCCGAAAAATATTCGGCGTCTTCCTTAAAAAAAGACCGCCTGGAAAATATCTACCAGCAAGCCGAATACCTGATGCGCGAAGAAGAATTGTTCCGCGATACTACGCTTACCAAAGAGAGATTAGCGGATAAACTGAAAACGAATAGAACCTATCTCTCCCAAGTGATTAATGAACAAAAAGGATGCTCTGTGACGCAATATATTAATTCTTTTCGTATTAATGAGGCCATACGGGTATTGTCGGACAAAGGCGATAATACGCCGCTCAAAGCCTTAGCCTGTGATTTAGGGTTTAATTCATTATCGACTTTCTACAAATTATTCCAGGAATCGGTGGGCATGACGCCGTCACTCTACCGGAAAAAGGCGCAGCAGTTTTCTTCCTGATTCGGCAATTGTCGAAAACGTACTAAAATCTCCCCGAAAATTCTTTTCCCGTTTTAGCAATTGTCGCATGCAATAGCTTTCAAGCATTATCTTGCACCCGATTAACCAAAAACAAACCATTATATGAAACAAAAAATCTATCTGCTGATTCCGCTATTAATAGTGGGATTGCTATTTTGTG
>JAVBOD010000091.1:0-5143 GCA_031551045.1 Bacteroidales bacterium | reverse complement strand
GGCTTATTCTGTTAGATTTTCGATAACGCGCTTGCTCTTTTCTTCCGGCGTTTTGTAATCCCGCAAATCGCTCTTGAAGAAGAACATTTTCAGGATGGCAAACATAATAAACAGCTTTATCAAAATGATTATCCACAATGTTTTTCCCACAGTCATACTGCGAAAACCATCGTAATAGAACCGGAAAATCCGCACGAATATATTGTTGCTTTTCATCCGAACAAAGATACAAAATCTTAGCGATGAATTTCAAGCGCTGTGTTAAATTTTATCTTTCCGGCCGCTTAACCGCCGATTTTTTGTTTTTTTTAAAACTTACTATACTTTATTTTGTACCTTTGTCCTATAAATATCTAACTATCAAGGGGGGAGTTGTTATGGAAAATTATCAAGCTATTGATTTTAGAGTAATGCAAGAGAATGCTGCCAAGCTGATTGGCTCCGACTGGATGCTGATTACTGCCGGCAACAGCCGTTCGTTTAATACGATGACCGCCAGTTGGGGCGGCTTAGGCCACTTATGGAACAAGGATGTGGCTTTCATTTTTGTGCGCCCGCAACGCTATACGCTTCAATTTATCGAATGCGAAGAAATATTTACGCTTTCCTTTTTTGACAGAATGTTCCGCCCTGCTCTGCAAACTTGCGGAAGCCAGTCGGGGCGCGATGGCGATAAAGTGGCGCAAGCCGGACTTACTCCCATAGAAACAACCGGCGGATCGGTAAGTTTTGCCGAAGCGCGGATGTTTCTCGAATGCCGGAAATTGTATGGAGAATATCTCAAACCTGAGGCATTTACCGACCGATCTATCCTCGCATCGGTATATCCTCAATCGGATTTTCATAAATTATATATCGGCGAGGTGGTGCATTTCTACTTTAATACGGCCAGTCATTTTTAATTCGGGATATTGTCTTTTGCTCTCATTTGCCAACAAAAAAGGAAAAGAAAAAACTACTTTTTTCTTTGTTTAGCCGGCGGCTACTCTACAACGCTCCTATCATTGCATATCTTTCCACGGTATTTTTTCACTTTCTGAAATGATTTACATATCTTTGCAAGCAATCAAAAAAATCATTCTAAAACTTTATTATCGTGTATAAACTAAAACGTCTTTTTCTTCTTGCAGGGCTTCTGATAAGCTCCTGCTCCGCAATGTTTGCAAGCGAGGCCGATTTGGCTATTCCCGACTTGCACGAAGGTACTTTCCACATTTTCGGAACCAGTATTTCTTCCTGGGACTTCCTGTTCTACGGCGCCCTGATTATTGCAGGAACATTAGGTTTCAGCCTGCTGTTGTTCCGGCAAATCAAAGCGCTGCCCAGTCACGAATCGATTTTGAAAGTGGCCAGTACCATTTATGAAACATGCCGCACCTATTTATTTCAACAAGGCAAATTCTTGTTAATGCTTTTCGGTATTATTGCGGTAGTGCTTTGTGTATATTTCTTCGGGCTTGCCGGCCAAAGCGTGCCTGTAGTGCTTCAAGTGCTGCTTTTCTCTATTGTCGGCATGGCCGGCTCGTACTGCGTGGCGCTTTACGGCATTCGTATCAACACGTTTGCAAACGCCCGTACGGCTTTTGCTTCGTTGCGCGGCCGTCCGTTAGATGTGGTCAACATTCCGTTGCGCGCCGGTATGAGTGTCGGATTATTCCTGATTTCACTGGAGCTGGTAATGATGGTTTTCATTCTGTTGTTTGTTCCGCGCGACATTGTTGGTATTTGTTTCCTTGGTTTTGCCATCGGCGAATCGTTAGGCGCCAGCGCGCTGCGTATTGCAGGCGGTATCTTTACCAAAATTGCCGACATCGGTTCCGACCTGATGAAAGTGATATTTAAAGTAAAAGAAGACGACCCGCGCAACCCCGGCGTGATTGCCGACTGTACGGGCGACAACGCCGGCGACAGCGTCGGCCCCACTGCCGATGGTTTCGAAACCTACGGCGTGACAGGTGTTGCATTGATTACTTTTATTACCCTTGCCGTGGACGATCCGACCATTCAAGCCAAATTAATCGTATGGATATTCGGAATGCGTTTCCTCATGGACTTCCTTTCGGGCTGCGCTTTTTTCATCAATCAAGCCATATCGAAAAAATTATACGGCCATAAAAAAGAGTTCGACTTCGAAGCGCCGCTGATGCGCCTGATTTGGATTGCCGCCATTCTTTGTATCTCGGCATCGTTCTTCATGAGCCATCTTTTGTTGAAAGATATGCAAGACCCTACTATTTGGTGGAAACTGGCCATTATCATCAGTTGTGGAACGTTAGCAGCGGTATTGATTCCCGAGTTTACCAAAATATTTACCAGTTCAAAATCGAAACATGTGAAAGAAATTGTAACGGCATCGCGCGAAGGAGGTTCTTCGTTGAACATTCTTTCGGGTATTGTAGCCGGTAATTTCAGCGCTTTCTGGACAGGCTTGCTTATCGTGGGATTGATGACACTTGCTTATTACACGGCCGGTTTAGGATTAGACACCGTACTCGGGCCGCACGCTTCTATTTTTGCATTCGGCTTAGTGGCCTTCGGATTCCTTTGTATGGGGCCGGTAACCATTGCGGTGGACAGCTACGGGCCGGTGACCGACAATGCGCAATCCGTATTTGAATTATCGCAAATAGAACAAGTGCCGGGCATTTCAGAAAACATTGAAAAAGAATACGGCTTTAAACCTGATTTCGAAACCGGTAAACATTACCTGGAAGCGAACGACTCGGCCGGAAATACTTTCAAAGCAACCGCTAAACCCGTGTTGATAGGAACCGCGGTAGTGGGCGCAACCACGATGATTTTCTCCATTATTCTCTTGCTCGAAAAAGTAGGATTGCTGCACTTATCATTAACTGACGCTCCCGTTATCTTAGGATTGATTTGCGGCGGCGCCGTTATATTCTGGTTCAGCGGAGCCTCCATGCAAGCCGTTACTACCGGCGCTTATCGCGCTACGGCGTACATCAAACGAACCTTTAATATCAATAAGACGGAAGCGGATATCAACGATTCCAAATCGGTAGTAAAAATTTGCACGCAATATGCCCAAAAAGGAATGTGGAATATTTTCATCGCCCTGATATCGCTTACCTTGGCATTTGCTTTCATGGACCCGAATTTCTTTGTTTCCTACTTGGTTTCCATTGCCGTGTTCGGGCTGTTCCAAGCCATCTACATGGCCAATGCCGGCGGCAGTTGGGACAATGCTAAAAAAGTAGTAGAAGTGGATTTGCGCGAGAAAAACACACCGCTGCACGAAGCCGCCGTGGTGGGCGATACGGTGGGCGATCCGTTTAAAGATACATCGTCGGTTTCGTTGAATCCGATTATTAAATTCTCTACGCTGTTCGGATTGCTGGCTACCGAAATTTGTATTGAAATGAAAGCCAATCCCGATACGGATTATTCAATGTACATTGCTATTCCGTTCCTGATTATCGGCTTGATTTTCGTATGGCGTTCGTTCTACAAAATGAGGATTCCGTTGGAAGAAAAATAAATTGTTTTTCTGAAATGCAAACATGGGTCATTCGGCAAATACCGGATGGCCTTGTTTTTTGCATTATAATGAGCATACTTAGGAATGTTCAAAGAAAAATGTTACATTTGCATTAACAGTGTATCGACTATGTATTTATTTAACCTGACAAAATAGAAACAATATGGAACGTCGTAAATTCATTAAAACTGCCGCTTTGGGCAGCCTCGCCGGAGCTTTCGGATTAAAATCGGGGAAACTATTGGCAAACAACGTCGCTGCAACATCGGCACCTGCTCCGGCGTATGACTTGGTAGCCGTGATGGGCGGCGAGCCGGAAGTGATGTATGCCAAAGCCATCGCATCGATTGGCGGCATAAAACAATTCGTAAAACCCGGACAACGGGTGGTCGTAAAACCGAATATCGGTTGGGACCGGATGCCGGAACTCGCGGCCAACACTAATCCCAAATTAGTAGCTGCTGTAATCAAAGACTGTTTGGCGGCCGGCGCCAAAGAAGTAGGCGTGTTTGACCATACTTGCGACGAGTGGCGCGCTTGCTACAAAAACAGCGGTATTGAAGAAGCGGTGAAAGCAGCCGGCGGAAAGATGTTATTCGGGCACGAAGAAAAATACTACCGTGAAGTGAGCATTCCCAACGGGAAACGCATGAAAACCGCCAAAATTCATGAAGCTATTTTGGATTACGATGTGTGGATCAATATTCCTATTCTGAAAAATCACGGCGGCGCAAAAATGTCCATCGCTATGAAAAATTACATGGGCATTGTGTGGGATCGCCGCTTTATGCACGCCAACGATTTGCAGCAATGTATTGCCGACCTCACCTTGATTGCGGCCAAACCGGCCCTCACCATTATTGATGCCTATCGTATAATGACGCAAAACGGCCCGAAAGGCAAGAGCGAAGAGGATGTGCAAACACCGAAAACCATGTTTGTAGCTACCGATTTTGTTGCAGCCGACACAGCCGCCGTAAAATTTTTCAACCAATACAAAAAAATGCCCTTGAACGAAGTAGGGCACATTGTGTATGGCGACGAAATGAAAATCGGCACCACCGATATTGATAAACTACGTATCAACAGAATTAAAATTTAAATCCATACGTTCATGTACAAGGTGCTGCATCATTGCAGAGTGTTGCTGTCATTGCTATTCTTGATAGCATTCACACTTATTTTTATCGATATTTACGGAACGCTCTCCCTTACATTATCGGGCTTGTTGAAGTGGCAAATTATTCCTTCCATTTTGGGAATTGGAGCAGGAAGCCTTGCTACACTTACCGTATTGCTTCTTATTACCTTGTTTTTCGGGCGTGTGTATTGCAGCACCTTGTGTCCTTTAGGCACTTTTCAGGATGTGGTAACGCGCATTGCCGGTTGGTTCAAAACAAAAAAGCAGCGGCGGTTGACATATCGTAAAGCAAGCAATTACTGGCGTTACGGTATATTGACCTTGGTTGTTGCGCTGTTCATTGCCGGAAGTACCACGTTACTTCTGTGCTTAGATCCGTACAGCAATTACGGGCGCATTGCCGGGAATCTATTTAAACCCGTCGCCCTATTTACAAATAATCTGGCAACACATGTGTGGCCGTCCATTCCTTCCTATACGATGAATGAAGTAACGGGCAGCGC
>JAVBOD010000084.1:0-9255 GCA_031551045.1 Bacteroidales bacterium | reverse complement strand
GACAATGCCCTGGCAACGTTCGAAAAAACATCGGGTTTCCGCCTTATTTATCCCAGCGAACCGGTAGAAAAAGCGCGTATGGTAACGCTAACCAAAGAAGAACGCACCATAGCCGCCACCCTGCAGCTCATTCTTCAAGGAAGCAATCTCGACTTCAGACAATCGGGAAATACTATTGTTTTGTTTACTAAAAACGAAAAACCACAAAATGCAACTGTTCCTCAAAATTTAGTGGTACGCGGCACCGTCGTGGACGAAAATGAACTTCCTTTGCCCGGAACGGTAGTAAGCGTGAAGGGAAATACGAAAAAAAACGCAACGACCAATAATGCCGGAGAATTCGAATTAAGCGATGTGGCTCCCAATGCTGTTCTATTGCTCTCTTTCATGGGATACGAGGAGTTAGAGTATGCGATTAACGGGCACGCTACTATAAAGGTAAATTTGAAGCCGAAAACCGTACAATTAGACGAAGTAGTGGTAACCGGTTACCAAACCATCTCGCGCGAACGCAGCGCCGGCTCGTTTGTTTCCGTACAGGGAAATAAAGTTTCCGAACGCGTGGCGCTTAGCGGAAGCATTTTAGAAAGCCTCGACGGATTATCTACAGGGCTTAATATTAACTACGGAGAAGGCGAAAACAAAATGACATTGCGCGGGATTACTTCATTCATGTCCAACACGGCTCCGTTATTTGTGGTCGATAATGTTCCCATATCGGCGGACAATGTGGAAACGATGATAAATGAAAACGATATCGATAAAATTACCGTGTTGAAAGATGCCACGGCTACTTCTATTTGGGGCTCACAAGCAGCAAACGGAGTAATTATCATCACTACAAAAAGAGGCTACAATACCGATAAAAAATTAAAAATAAGCTACGACGGTTCGTTCAACTACACCGGCTATCCCGATTATTCTTACAACGACTATATGTCGAGTAGTATGTTTATAAAAAACGCCCAGGAAATATTTTCTCCATCGGTTTACACATGGACTGGAGTAACCACACAAACTACGGGAATGGTAGGTTCTTATACGCCTATCGTATTTCCGCACGAATATCCGATGTATATGGCGCTGGACGGAACAATAACCGAGGATCTGCGCGACGAACAATTAAAGAAGCTGGCAAGTCAAAATAACCGCTCGCAGGTGGAGGAATTTTTGATGTCGCCACGCTTTTTCACCAGGCAAAGCCTGTCGTTTACCGGTGGCAGCGAAAGCTATTCGTTTTACGGTTCGTTGGCCTATGAATTTAATCAGGACAACGGCCGGAACAAGTATAACAAGTATTCGATAAACATGCGGCAGGACTTTAAACTTACAAAATGGATGAGTTTTGAGTTGACGACCAATATTTCCGCTATTGATAACAATTACAGCATACAGCCGTCCAACACTAATCTCAATACGCTTTTACCCTACAAAATGCTACGCGATGCGGATGGTAATAATTTGTCGCACGCCGACCTCCTCATGTACGAACCGGCACGTAAGGGCTATGAAACCGCCAGTGGGCTGAACCTTAACTACGTACCGCTCGACGAAATAAACTTAGGATTTAATACTAACAATGCCTTTAATGCACGGTTAAACGCCGGATTAATTATCAATTTATTTGAAGGATTAAAATACGAAGGCCGCTTTTCTTATCAGCGGAACAATGCTAAAACAAGACGTTTTTATGATCAAAAATCATATCCTACCCGGTTGGAATTAGGCATGTTCACTACACCGGGAACAACGCCAACCTACAATCTTCCGGCCAATGGAGGAAAATATATGGAAGGGAACAACTATGAAAATGATTGGACTATCAGGAACCAGTTAAATTTCGACCGCGAATTCGGTAATTCGTATATCACCGCCATCGCCGGCATGGAAATACAGGACAGCAGGCTTACTGGCACCAGGAGTAATGTATATGGCTACGACCCTCAAACGCTACTTTTTACCCCTATTAATGAGGAGAATCTCTTCGGAACCGGTGTCGCCGGCGTAGTTCCCGGGCCATCCACTAATAATACACTCTCTGATAAAAGTTTCTATAGCTCGGAAGTAGAAAAAAGGTTTGTTTCGTTCTATGCCAATGGCGCTTACACATTTCAGTCAAAATATTCGATAAACGGCAGCGTACGTGTCGATCAGTCGAACCTTTTCGGCAGCGATCCCAGCGTACAATTTAAACCGGTTTGGTCGGCGGGTTTAATATGGAATATCCAAAAAGAAACATTCATGGAAAATGCCCACTGGCTTGACCGGTTCAACCTGCGTGCCAGCTACGGTTACGGCGGCAACTCTCCCGACCCCGGAGTCGGTGGCGCCTATAATATCCTTATGGCCGGCAATAATTCGAATTTCAGCGGGCTTGGAACCGGATACACGATACTGTACCCGGCCAATAAAAAGCTTACATGGGAACGGACCCGTACCGTTAATGTGGGTTTAGACTTTGCTCTTATCAACACAGTGCTTTCGGGAAGTATTGATGTGTATGATAAATTTACCACGGGAATGTTGTCCGAATCGGCCTTGAATCCCGTTTCGGGGTGGTTCAGCGGGTTAGCCAACGTAGGCGAAATGAGCAATAAGGGTTTTGAATGCTCGTTAACCAGCCGTAATATACGCACTTCCGCTTTCGAATGGAGTACCACCGCCGTAGTATCCTACAATAAAAATAAGATTGAATCTTTATACATAGATGAACCTATAACTGTTAGTACCGTAGTAGGCCAAACGTATAGAGAAGGTTATGCCGCAAGGAGTATTTTTGCTTACTCGTGGGCAGGTTTGGACGAGCAATATGGCGACCCTCAGGTGTATAATTCCGATGGCACAAAAGTGAAAAGAAGACAAGACTTAACGGATATTTCGGTGGCCAAATACATGGGAACCAGCCAACCACCTTGGTTCGGCAGTTTAACCAATGTGTTGCGTTTTAATAATGTTGAGTTCAGTTTCATGTTTGTATATAATCTTGGACATAAAATGCGCAATGATGTAAATACATTCTATACAAATCGCCTTATCTCAAATATCCATCAGGATTTCGACCAGCGATGGAGGGAGCCGGGCGACGAACTGACAACCAACGTACCTTCTTACGAACCAATAGCAGGTACCAGCGATTCAAGGCGCACGCTAAATCTTTACCGGTATGCCGACATCAATGTATTGAGCGCCTCTTATGTCAAACTCAGGGATGTAAGCTTGTACTACTCGTTGCCGCGCCGCGTTTGCGATATCTTATGGGCCGATGCGGTAAAAATCAAGTTACAGGCATCCAATCTGTTCTACATTGCCGCCAATAAAGAGGGTATCGATCCCGAAGCATTCAATTATGGAGCCGGTTGGCGTGGTACTAAATTCGGGCCGTCGTTTTCCGTGGGTTTGTCCGTTAATTTCAAATAAACAACTTGCAAATACAAAAGAATTATGAAAAATAAAAACATATTAGCAGTCTTGTTGCTGGCCGTTTTTGCAACAACAGGATGCTCCGACTTCCTTGATCTAAAGCCCAAGGGAAAAGATGTTCCCGAGAAAATAGTTCATTACAATGGACTCTTCAATAATATGATTTTGATAAATCTTGGTTACTATCGCTTAAACAATACCGGAACAACCTCCATGCTGGAACCGAACCTTTACCATCCTTATATGAGTGACGAGGTTACCGCCGATGCCACCGCTTTCAACAACATGGCCGTTACTCCACGCTTGGCCTATACCTGGCAAGACAATATTTTTGTGGATGATGCATACAGTGCCGAGTTCGGGGCTCCCTACCAACAAATATACTTTTACAACGTCATAATAGATGGCGTGATGGAGGCCATTGACGGCACCGTACTTGAAAAGAAAAAATTGCTGGCCGAGGCCCGTGTAATGCGCGCCTACATGCACTTTATGTTGGCGCAATGGTTTGCGAAGCCTTATAATGAGGCAACGGCGGCAACAGATCTGTGTGTGCCCATTGCAACCATAGCCAGCACCACCGAAACCTATCCTGAACGCGCAACGGTAAAACAAGTGTACGATTTTGTTATTAAAGAACTGGAAGAAGCGTGCCCGGACCTCGAAGAAGTTACCAAATCCCGCGTTAGGACCTACCAGCCGGCCGGCTATATGTATCTCGGCAAGACTTATTTTTATATGGGAAAATACGACAAAGCGATTGAAGCCTTCCAAAAAGCCGAAACGGCCATTGCCAAATCCCAAATACAAATAGGTTTGTTTGATTATAATGTCAAAATTTCGCAATGGGGCTATTTGCCCTTTATGCCGAACATGTGGACTAGCGGCTATCCGATGCCCTTTGATGCCAATAATACAGAAGTATTGCAATGCAAGCAGTTTTACATGATGTCAACCATGTTTGCAATGGCGCCAACCATATACGTAAAAGATGAGTTTATGAATCTGTACGACCCTGCCGACCACCGGAAAAAATTCTTTGCGAATAAGAATTTCACAGGTATGATACAATATCCACACTACCGCAAACAGTATGTCCGCTCGAACGTAAATGAAGGGGTGGAAATGCCCGACTTCTACCTGATGTATGCCGAATGTCTGGCACGCGAAGGACGGGAAACCGAAGCCCGCGATATGATAAACCTGCTGCGCGTAAACAGGCTTCCTGCCGCTAATGCGCCTATTCCGGCAACGGTGGTGACAAAAGACGATTTGATCCGGTTTATTGTGGAAGAACGTTTGCGCGAATATATGGGTACCGGACACCGTTGGTTCGATATGCGCCGCCTGTGGAACGACCCTTTATTCCAAGACCTGAAAGTAAATTATACTCATTCCGACGGCACTAATACTTATACATTATCCGAAAAAAGACTGGTGTATAAAATTCCTCCAAGGGTTTTAAACTACAATACGAGCTGGATTGATAACGAATAGCAAATTTAGCGAAGAGGCTGTTCAAAAAGCAATTTTGAACAGCCTCTTTAGAAATAGATATTGATATGAAACGATTATTTTTTACTACTTGCCTTTTGCTTGCATTTGTAGCGGCTTTGGCACAAAATGCCACCATCAAAGGAACATTAAAAGGATTCGATATCTCCAAGCTAAGAATATCGTACGGGAAAACAACGGATACGCTTGCGGTGGCTTCCGGCGGAACTTTTTTGTATAACCCGGAAATCACAACGCCGAAGACGAAAGTAACGGTTTTGGATGTCATAAAACTTCCGGGCTCAACTATTGAGCTGGAAATGAATCCCGGCAACGTGTCCGAATTTACGGTTACCAATAATCCTTCCGGAAGCCCCACCGTAACCTTCACGGGCGATAACGCCGCTCTTAATACTTACCTGACGGCTTGCAACGTGCTCCCCAACCCGAATAATTGGGCGTTGGAGCAATGTGTAAAACATCCGTTTGCCACACATGCTGCCAATGTCGATAAAATGCTTAACGAACTCGGTGCATTGGCCGCCAACGTGAACGAGCCTGCAAGAACGGCGAAAGACTTGGAAATGCTTAACCTGTACGGAGATCTGCTGAAATTCAGCTACACATGGGGCTTAAAGCTCTACAGGAATCTGCCGGTTGATGCCGATGCCGATTTCAATACCTTTACAAGAACGATTGATATGAATGACCGGCGCGTACTTCACGAAGAGTACGGCGGCTATACCTACACTTCGCTAATCGAGCAGCGCCTGCGTTGGAACGAAGCGTCCAAGCCGGATTTGTACCAAGGGGAGAACGGCGCTATCAAGCGTTTCAAAAATATTTCGGCATCTATAAAAGATCCCGATGTAGCCGGCCATATAGCCGACAAAGCTATGACACAATACTTTTTATTCGGAGCCGACGGGTATCTTTCCGAAACGTTCGCGGCTTATAAACAGTTGAATAAAGACCCCGAAACATTGAATAAATTCGAAAAAAAATATACTGAATTTATGGCCCTTGGCGCCGGAAAATTGGCGCCGGATTTTACGATTTTCGACAGCGATGGAAAGAAATTGCTTTTCTCCGACCTGCGGGGAAAGGTGTTGTACGTCGATGTGTGGGCCAGCTGGTGCGGGCCGTGTGCGAAAGAGATGCCGGCTTTTGCAACGTTGTATGAAAAATACAAAGACAATCCGAATATCGAGTTTATAGGCCTTTCGGTGGACGACAACAACAATGCATGGAAACAGAAATTAGAAAAGGAACAGCCGGCTTGGAGGAACTTTATACAGGAAGGCGGTTTTAAAAACGGCGCCATGAATACTAAATACAACATTACGGGTATTCCGCGCTTTTTACTGATCGATAAAGAGGGGCGCATTATCAGCATCAACGCGCCGCGCCCGTCGGATCCGAAAATAGAGTTGATGCTGATCAAATATTTGTAACAAGCCTGCCAATATGACGAAATTAAAATGCTTGCTACTCGGAATCATTTGTTGTGGAACGCTTTCGGCGCAACAACCGGCGTTTCCTTCGCCCAAACAACTTCTGTGGCAGGAGATGGAACAAATCATGTTTGTCCACTTCGACCCGGCAGCCTGGCAAGGGCGTGAATACGACAACCATTCCATTCCTTTAAGCCGCATTAATCCCGCGAAATTAGACGTCAACCAATGGATAGATGCGGCACAATCATTTGACGCCAAAATGATTGTTTTCGTAGCCAAACACGTAGGCGGCTTTTGTTGGTGGCAAACCGAAACATCCGGCTACAGCATTAAAAATACGCCCTACAAAAACGGCAAAGGCGATGTACTCGACGATTTAGCCAAAGCCTGCTTCGAGCGGGGAATGAAATTAGGCGTGTATATTTACCCCGGCGACGAAACATGGGGCGCCTATATCGGAGGTGGCGGCAAAACCAAAGATCCGGCGAAACAGGATGCTTACACAAAAGTATTACGCAAACAATGGGAAGAAGTATTGTCGCGCTACGGCAAGCAATTAGTAGAAATCTGGTTCGATGGAAATATCATCCTTCCGGTGGAAGACATTATCCGCCAATACGCCCCGTCCGCCATCGCTTTCCAAGGCCCCTTTGCCGATATCCGGTGGGTCGGGAACGAACGCGGCGTATGCCCTTATCCCAATTGGTACACGCTTGACCAAAAAGACGCGCTTACCGGCGTAGCCACAGCCAAGCACAGCGACCCTGACGGCGACACATGGATGCCGGTGGAAGTGGACGTGCCGTTGAAAAATCATAATTGGTTCTGGAGCCCGACAAACGAAAAGAATTTGCGTACCGTAGAACAATTAATGGATATCTACTACCAATCGGTAGGACGCGGAGCCATGCTGCTGCTCAATGCATCGCCGGATACCACCGGACTGATTCCGCCTAAAGATATGGAACTATACCGGCAACTTGGGAAAGAAATCCGTTCCCGTTTCGGAAAAAGTATAGCCGAAACATCCGGTAACAACAACACGCTGGAACTTGTGCTCGACAAACCGACAAACATAGACCATGTCGTCATACAGGAAGACCTTTCGTTCGGACAACGCGTACGCCGGTATGTGGTGGAAGGATTTGCCGACGGGCATTGGGCTACCTTAACGGAGGGATTATCGATTGGCCAAAAACGGATTGAACGTTTTTCACCCGTGCAAGTAAAAACGGTTCGTTTACGAATTACCGAATCTACATTCACACCGGTAATCAAACGCTTGGCCGTGTTTTATACAGGATTGAATGCGAATGCTTCTTCGGATTTTTCAACCATAAAACCGGAAAAAGACCTTGGCGCTATTCTTATTGCTCCCGACGGTAGCTTTGCGTTCGATTTGTCGTCCCACATCCCGTTAGCCGAACAATATTCTTTGCGGATAGAATCCGGTAAGAAAAATATTTTACCCGATAAAATCGCTTTATGGTTGCAAGGAGTGGAAACGCCCGGATTTGCACGAACGGTGGACGATGGAACCATACATATCAATATCACGGCGCATCCCGATGGGAAAAAGAACAGCATCGTACTTAAAGGACATTTCGATAAAAAGCCGGCTAATCCTTGTCGAATGTATATGCAATAAAATTATACAAAAAGAGACGACGTCAAAATAATAAATTGTGTTGTTTGGGGTACACACAGGCGGCGAGCCTGTTCAAAAAGTCAAAAATACTTTTTGAACAGGCTCATTTGTTTTCAGATACCCATCTCTCTGATAACAAAAAAATAACCCTGTTTATTATTCACAACAAATTTATTGTGACTATCTTTGCTGTTTATTAAAAGACTTTTCCATGAGTAAAAAGAAAAAAACAGCCCCGAATACACCCTCTTCAAATTTGATGCAAGCCGTGCACGACTGGTTCAAAAACCACCCCGACAGCGCCTTTAATATAAAACAATTAGTACACAATCTTCACCTTGCGCCCGAAGACCGCGAACGCCTGTTGCCTATCATCAGCGAGTTTCTTGCGCAGGGAGTGCTGAAAGAGCGGCGGCGCGGGAATTATAAATTCAACACGAAATCCGACAGCAAGGAAATCACCGGAAAGGTAAGCATGGCACGCGACGGACACGGATATATAGTACATGAGGATTACGAAGACGAAATATTTATCTCGCCGCGCAACATGCGGCACGCGCTGCATGGCGACACCGTGCGTGTAGATGTGAATACCCGCCGCCGCCGGCCCGAAGGCGTGGTTACCGAAATTATCGAACGCAACAAACGGCCGTTTATCGGCATGGTGCAAGTCACCGGAAAACATGCGTATGTGATGACCGAAAGCCGTAATATGCCTTACGACATAAAGGTTTCGCCGAACCAACTGCAAGGCGCCAACAACGGCGACAAAGTGGCGGTGATGATAAAAGACTGGCCATTGAAAGAACAGGAACCTTTCGGCGAAATTATCGACGTGCTGGGCGTCCCCGGCGAAAACAATACCGAGATGCATGCTATTTTGGCGGAATTTGGGTTGCCCTATCGTTTTGCAGCCGATGTGGAACGTGAAGCGGAAGAGATTTCGGACGAGATTCCGGCCGGAGAAATCAAGGAGCGCCGCGATTTTCGCAAAGTATGTACTTTTACTATCGACCCAACGGATGCAAAAGATTTCGACGACGCGCTGTCGCTGCAAAAACTGCCGGACGGAAATTGGGAAGTAGGCGTGCACATTGCCGACGTAACGCATTATGTGTTGCCCGGCTCGCTCGTTGAAAAAGAAGCTTCCGCACGCGCCACTTCGGTTTACTTGGTGGACCGCACCGTGCCGATGTTGCCCGAACATCTTTCCAATAAATTATGTTCGCTGCGCCC
>JAVBOD010000087.1:0-39085 GCA_031551045.1 Bacteroidales bacterium | reverse complement strand
CAAACCGACAAAGAAGGCAAGACTTTTTCGCTCAGCGACTACCGTGGAAAATATGTTTTGCTTGATTTCTGGGGTTCGTGGTGTGCCCCTTGCCGTAAAAGCCATCCGCATTTGGTAGAGCTATATAAAAAATACAAAGGCCCTGCATTTGAAATGCTCGGATTGGCCGGAGGCGAAAGTAACCGCGAACGATGGCTTCAAGCTATTGACGAAGACAAGCTCACTTGGAGGCACGTAAATATGAATGAAAACAAGGAAAAGACGGATGTAGCCAAATTATATAACATCAAAGCATATCCTACCAAAGTATTGCTTGATCCCGAAGGAAACATCTTGGTATATACGATTGGAGGTGCTGAGGAGATTGATACAAAACTGAAAGAAGTTTTTGGAAAATGATGAACATCCATTAATCAACATACGGGGAAGAGTGTTTTTTGGGTTTAACGCTTTATTTAAAGGAGTCATATTGATTAATGGAACAAACGGCAGCCGGAATGAACGGCAGCCGTTTTTATTTACCCAAAATATTTATTGTGGAGTTCTCAGGGCCTAAAACAAACCATGTAAGTCTGCATCGATTTTATCGATTACCTGGCTAAGGTCTTCCGGTTTTTCATTGAATTTGATAGTGTCGATATCAATGATTAATTTTTTGGCATCGTAGCTTTCAATCCACTCATTATAGCGGTCGTTCAGCTTTGTCAGATAATCTATACGAATACCGTTTTCGTACTCGCGCCCGCGTTTTTGAATTTGGTTCACTAAGGTGGGTACGGAGCCTTTGAGGTATATCAACAATTCGGGCGGTTTCACCAGCGACATCATCAGGTCGAACAACGAGCGGTAGTTGTTGTAATCGCGGGTGGTCATCAAACCCATCGAGTGAAGGTTCGGGGCGAAAATGCAAGCGTCTTCATAAATCGTACGGTCTTGAATAATGGTGTGTGTCGCTTTTTTGATTTCTACAATTCCTTTGAAGCGTTTGTTTAAGAAGTAAATTTGAAGATTAAACGACCAACGTTCCATATCTTCATAGAAGTCGCTCAAATAAGGATTTCCATCCACTTCTTCAAACTGGCTTTCCCAGCCGTAGTGGCGTGATAGTAGCTCTGTCAGGGTTGTTTTTCCACTGCCAATGTTGCCGGCAACTGCGATATGCATATTGTTTAAGATTAATTTTTCAAAGGTACTAAATTATTTTCAGTTTCAATAATTCGTCCACGTATTCACGGGTATTGTACAGGCTGGGAATTTTATTTTGCCCGCCTAATTTGCCGCGTTGTTTCATCCATTCATAAAATGTCCCCGGTTTTACTTCCGTTAATGTAAGCCGGTTGAGGGTGGTGTTTTTCGAACGCTTGGCTTCATAGTCGGAATTTACATTACATAATTCGGCGTCCAAAATATCGGCAAATACGTCGGTGTCGGGCGGACGTTTTTCAAATTCCACTACCCATTCATGAGCGCCCTTCGCCGAATCATCCATAAAAATAGGGGCTACCGTATAGTTGCTTACGGTGGCTCCGGTTTTCCGGCAAGCTGTCTGAAGCGCTTTTATGGCATTTTCCATGATTAATTCTTCGCCGAAAACATTGATAAAATGGCGGGTGCGCCCCGTGATTTTTAGTTTGTGCGGATAGAGCGAAGTGAACATCACCGTGTCGCCGATAAGATAGCGCCAAAGCCCGCCGTTGGTAGAAACTACCATGGCGTAATTGACGCCCGTTTTTACCGACTCCACGGTGTCGAAGGCGGTGAATGTACCGGCCTGTGCTTCGGCCATTTTATTCATGGGAATAAATTCGTAAAAAATACCGGCGTCAACCAATAACAACATCGCACTATCATTCGGGTCGTCTTGTATGCCGAAAAATCCTTCCGATGCATTGTAGGTTTCCATATAATGCATTTGGTCGCTCGGAATAAGCTGGCGGTATTGTTCGCGATAAGGTTCGAAAGAAATTCCTCCGTGCATGAATAGCTCTAAATTAGGCCACACCTCGAGTAGGTGCTGTTTGCCGGCTGCTTCCAATATGCGTTTCATCAACACGAGGTTCCACGAAGGTACGCCCGAAAAATTCGTTACATTTTGCTTGATTGTTATTTTTGCAATATGTTGGACTTTAGATTCGAAATCGGCAATGAGCGATATGTCGCGGGAAGGCGTTCGAACTAATTCCGCATACCAAGGGGAATTCTGAATGAGCACGGCCGACAAGTCTCCGCTATGTATGCGACCGTTGGTTTCGGGTTTGTGGCTTCCGCCGAGGGTTAATGCTTTTCCATTGAATATCCTTGATTTTGGATAGTTGTGTACGTAAAACATCAATACATCTTTGGCCGATTGATAATGGCAATGTTGCAACGACTCCATGCTTACCGGAATAAACTTGCTTTTGTCGGCCGTAGTGCCGCTTGACTTGGCAAACCAATTTACGGGCGTAGGCCATAATACGCCTTCCTCTCCGTTGCGCATGCGGTCGATATAGGGCTTCAATCCGTCGTAATCATGTAACGGCACGCGATGTTGAAACCGTTCGACGGACGAAGCACAATTAAAACCATACCGCTCTCCGAACTGTGTTTCTACGCCGGACATTATTAGGGACTTGAAAATTGCGTGTTGGAATCGTTGAGGATTTTTCCGGCTTTTATCTAATTTGCGAAAACGTGCTGTTGTTGCTAATCGTACTATGGAAGTTAAGGTGCTCATCAAAATCTTTTTTTCTAAAAATATCCTCGTTACTTAGCTAATATGCAAAACTACTTCCTCCTATAAACTCCCGTATTACAGACGTGGGAGGGATGGTGTTTTCTTCGTCGGGGCTTGGCATCTCAAAGTAGCTTAAAAATTTGAGCAGCCGGGTTGCTTCGCAATACGCCGGGTCGGTTGGCGGAATATTGCGTAGCAGCGGTTCTGCGTACCGCCGTAAGATAGAAAGTTCGTATATTAATGCCGAGTTGAACATCATATCGGCATTTTCCTGATAGGGGAAAATATTCCGGTCTTCGCCACGCCGTACGCTTGCCCAGCGGTGAATGGATTCTTGTGCGCTATAGCCCCTGAAATTATAGTCGCGCACAATACGCCGTAGTAAGCGGTTGTCGGTGGTCGGAACACGATTGTTTTCATCCACGGAAATAGAAGTCAGCGCCGACGCATAAATCCGGAATTTGTTTTCTTCCGGGATGCTTTGCGTGAGCAAAGGTGTAAGCGCATGAATACCTTCCACGACCAGCACATCGCCGGGTTGTACTTTTAGTTTGTCACCGTTGAAAAAACGTTGTCCGGTCGTAAAATCGAATTTCGGAATGGACACTTCTTCTCCACTTAAAAGTTGTTGCAATTGTTGGTTGAAAAAGTCGAGATCAATGGCGTGAATAGATTCAAAGTCATAATCGCCGTTTTCGTCAAGCGGTGTGTTTTCCCGGTTTACAAAATAGTTATCCATTTCCAGAACTACCGGCCGCAATCCCGCTACTTTCATTTGCAGGCTCACCCGTTTTGAGGTCGTCGTTTTCCCACTGCAGGAAGGGCCCGATATCAATACGATTTTCACGCGTTCGCGATGATGGTAAATCTCATTGGCAATCTCTGCATATTTACGTTCGTGCAGAGCTTCCGCAACTTGTATTATCTGCCGGGTTTCGCCTTTTTGAATGGCTTTATTAATAGACCCGATGCCATAGGCTCCGATGATTTTATTCCAATCCTTGTGCTCCTGAAAAATTTCATACAATTTTTTTTGTTTCGGCATGGATTCCACTCTCGATGGATCATCTACCCTCGGCATACGCAACAGCACGCCATGTTCATATTTATTTAAGCCGAATACTTGTAAATAACCGGTCGAAGGAACCAGCGGGCCATAAAAATGATCGGCATAACCATCTAAATAATAAACCGACGTGTAAAAGCGGCCGCGGGTTTGTTGCAGCAGCGCTTTTTCGAATTGCCGGTTTTCTTCAAATAATTTGATGGCTTCTTTCGTTTCTATTTTGGTGCGGATAAGCGGTAAATCCAATTCCACCAATTTGCGCATGCGTTGTTCCACCAACGCCAATTGCTCATTACTGATAGCGACGCCCAAGCAGGTAATCTCGCAATATAATCCACGCGAAACGGAATGCTCTACACTCAAATCGCAGGCCGGAAGGATATCATGAACCGCTTTTTGCAGCAGGAAAGTGAGAGAGCGTTGATACGTGCGTAGCCCGTCGGGTTTTGTGATATCAATGAATTCGATATTGTGCGGCTTGTATAGTTCGAATGACAGTTCTTTCAGTTGATTATCTACTAAGGCTGCTAATACGCCGGACGAGAGTTGTACGTTCAGGTCGTTCAATAATTGCAGGAGCGATGTCCCGGGGTCGATAGTAACATGCTGCGAGGTATTTTCGCAATAAATTTCCAAGCTTCTCATTTGTCTATTCCAACCATTTTTTGATGGTTTCTATTATGTTATTCTGCAAGTCTTCCGGCAATCTTCTGATGGTAGCGCTATGATTTCCTTTCGGCTGGTAGGCCACTATAATATTCTTTTTGTTTTTCAGGTTTACCGATACGTCTGCCGCTACTGCCGACCAGGGGTCGTATTCGCCGTATATGAAAATCATCCGCGGGTCTTCTTTCCCGAGGTAAGTACATATTTTATTGTAAAGTGTTTTATCAAATACGAAATTGGCGTCTTGCGGTACGACCAACTTCCCTAAATAACCTTCGGCGCTTTTAATCGTCAACCACTTTTTGAACGGCTCAGTGTCATAACCGTAATATCCCAGCTCATGGGCTGCCTGCACAAAAAAAGATTCGTGCGGGCCATGATGTTGAAAATAATCCGGAGAACTTACGGCTGTCAATTGCTTATAAAAAACTTCATCAGCATCACTATTGTCGGGAATTCTTTCGATAGGCGTGCCGTATTGCCAATGGGCAAAGGGATATTCGAGTACGCAATAATCGTAAATCTCCTCTAACGGAGCACGGAATTCATATTTTCTTTCTTGGCATAAATTTGTAAACATCGGCATCAACCTGTCGCGGCGTTTCAATAGTTCGATTTGGAATGTCTGTATTTTTTGGCGCTCTTCGGGGGTGCCGACCGATTCACGGAGGAATATTTCATGACGGCCATCTTCTACAGCACGGCATAATGGCCCCACATAGGGGACGGAAATATCCATGTCGTTCGGGAAAAAAGTTCGATAAATCATCGTAGTTTGTCCGCCTTTGCTTACACCCGTACTTATCCATTTGCCGGGATAAATGGTTTCCAGCGCTGCAAAAATCGCATGTAAATCGTTGGCCGAATTTTCGGCGGTGAGGTATTGCCATTCTTTAGATTTTGGGGTTGATTCTAAAAAATAACGATGTTCCACCACTACGATATTCGTTTCGAATAGCTCGGCTAACTCATTTGTGAAACGAGGAGTGGCGGCATAGGCAGCCCCGTATCCTTCCGTAACCAGCACCGTCGGGCGGTCGAAACCTCTGTGTGCAACGAAAACCCGTTGCTTGAACGTTCCTTTGGAAGGGTCTTTATGATCGATCGGTTGTTCGAAAAAGAAGACACATTTATCAGTGAAACGTTCGGCTTTTAGAACGGTTAGATTACTCACCCCTTTGAGATGTGCAAGCTGGTCGATAACGGAAGTTTGCTCAATATTCGATGGGCGATTCGCTGTTTTTGCGTGTAAGGGAAAACTACTGCTGCCGGTGATGGCGCAGAGTGTTAATAATATAAATAAAATTCTTTTAGTCATAACTAATAAATTTTTCGTAAATATATAAATTTTTGCTAACTTACACAAGCAATGTGAAGTTAAAAGAACCATCTTGTCAATACAAAGATGTACCGGCAGTAAAGAAAATCAGCCTGAAAATTCAGGCTGATTGATAAATTGTATTTAAGGATTACTCCCTTTCCGGTGTCATTCCACACGACGATGCTTCCGCCGGTTTACGTCGTGCTTGTTCTTTTTTGTTTTGTAATGTTAAATATTGCAAAATTAATATTCGGCGTTGTTGTGATTGAGTGAAAAGAAGGGGGAATGTTTATACTTACACTTTTTAAATTACATGCTCTCTTTTAAGAACTGGCCGGTATAACTGTTTTTGCTTTTGGCAACTTCCTCCGGCGTTCCGTATGCAATTAGCTGGCCTCCTTTGGCGCCGCCTTCAGGGCCTAAATCAATCAAGTAATCGGCCGATTTAATAACATCTAAATTATGTTCAATAACCACGACGGTGTTGCCACGTTCCACCAATTTGTTCAATACTTCAAGTAAAATACGTACGTCTTCAAAGTGTAAACCGGTTGTCGGCTCGTCAAGAATATAAAACGTATTTCCGGTATCGCGTTTAGCTAATTCGGCCGCTAATTTCACCCGCTGGCTCTCGCCGCCACTGAGTGTCGTCGATGGCTGCCCTAATTTGATATAACCGAGCCCTACTTCTTGCAGCGTTTTTAATTTTTGATAAATAGAAGGGATATGTTCGAAAAATTCGCAACTTTGATTAATAGTAAAGTCGAGCACTTCGAAAATATTTTTCCCTTTGTAGCGGACTTCCAGCGTCTCTCTATTGTAGCGGCGTCCGTTACAGGTTTTGCACGTGACATATACATCGGGTAAAAAATTCATTTCAATGGTTTGCACTCCTGCTCCGCGACAATCTTCGCATCGTCCGCCTTTTACGTTGAAAGAAAAACGCCCGGCTTTGTAGCCTCGGATTTTGGCATCGGGTGTTTCTTCAAATAACTTGCGAATATCGGCAAATACATTCGAGTAGGTCGCCGGATTGCTTCGCGGCGTGCGCCCGATAGGCGTTTGATCCACTTCTACTACTTTGTCGATATGTTCCAGCCCTTTGATGGATTTATACGGAAGCGGGTCTTGAAAAGAACGGTATAGATATTTGCTGAGTATCGGTTGAAGTGTTTCGTTAATGAGCGTAGATTTCCCGCTGCCGCTCACTCCGGTAACGCCAATCAGTGTTCCCAAAGGAAATTTCACCGCAATATTTTTCAGATTGTTTCCTGCGGCGCCTGTAATTTCCAGCATCTTTCCATTACCTTTCCGTCGTTTTTTAGGCGTTTCTATTTTCTTTTTCCCAAATAAATAATCAAGGGTTAGAGAATCCGGGGTCTGGAAGCTATAGCCGGAAGTATGAGATTGCCTTGTCGTTCCTCTTTGCAATGACGAAGGCTTTGAACCTTGTGTTTTCGACGGAAGACTCCTGACTCCAGCCTTTTGACTTTCCTCCGATTCCAGGCTACTGATATTTCCGGCCCACACCACTTCGCCGCCTTTACGTCCGGCAAGGGGCCCCATATCTACCACGTAATCCGCATTGCGAATCATTTCCTCGTCGTGTTCCACTACGATGACGGAATTCCCTTCATCGCGTAATTTTTTAAGGGCATTGATCAACTTCCGGTTATCGCGTTGGTGTAGCCCAATGCTCGGCTCGTCGAGGATATATAGCACATTTACTAACTCCGATCCGATTTGCGTAGCCAGCCGGATGCGTTGGCTTTCGCCTCCGCTCAGGCTGCGTGTGCTGCGGTCGAGGGAGAGATATCCTAACCCGACATCTAATAAGAATTCCAACCGTTTCCGCACTTCTTTGAGCACTTCGTGTGCAATGATTTGTTGTTTTTTAGTGAGCGTTTTCTCAACACCTTCGAACCATTGGTGCAACGACTCGATATCCATAGCTGCTAATTCGGCAATATTCTTTCCGCCGAATTTGAAATACAGCGCTTCTTCTTTCAACCGTGTGCCGTGGCATACAGGGCATGTAATGTATTGAATAAAACGTTCCGTATTTCCTTTGGTGCCTTCTTTGTCTTCATCGCTGTTTTCCAATAATCCCACTACTCCAGCAAAGCTCATCATGTAACTGGCCCCGGATGTTTGTACGCTTGTTTGTACCCGGAATAATTCATCGGAGCCGTATAGAATAATATTCAGCGCGTCTTCGGGGATATCTTCAATGGCATCATCCAGCGAAAATTCGTATTTTTTAGCAATGGCTTCGAGCTGGCGGAAAACCAAGTTGTCGCGCGATTTCCCGATAGGCTCGATGCCTCCTTTATGGATGCTCGTTTTGGTGTTCGGAATTATTTTTTTGACATCTATTTCGGCCACTGTACCCAATCCGTTGCAATGCGGGCAAGCGCCTTGCGGCGAGTTGAAC
Organism: Bacteroidales bacterium; assembly: GCA_031551045.1. Lineage (GTDB taxonomy): Bacteria > Bacteroidota > Bacteroidia > Bacteroidales > UBA932 > JAVBOD01. The sequence continues at coordinate 30,882 of JAVBOD010000087.1, read as the reverse complement.
GAAAACGAATGAGGCGCCGGTTCGGCATAAGAAATGCCGGTAGTAGGGCACATCAATTGCCGGCTGTAATAGCGCAGCGTATTGTCTTTAATATTCAACATGGCAATCGTTCCGTGCCCCTGCTGCATGGCGGTTTTTACCGAATCGCGCAAACGTTTTTCATCTGCTTCCGAAGGAATAAGTTTATCGACAATCACTTCAATAAAGTGTGTTTTATAGCGGTCTAATTTGTGTTGCGCCTTAATTTCCGTAATCTCTCCATCAATACGGGCATGTAGAAATCCTTTTTTGCGTAATTGTTCAAACAGTTCTTTGTAGTGTCCCTTACGACCTTTTACAATGGGGGCCAGCACGGCGCACTTGGATCCATTGAATTGAGAAATGATTAATTGCACGATTTGCTCGTCGGTATAACGCACCATTTCTTCGCCGGTTTCCTTGGAATAAGCAATAGATGCACGAGCGTACAATAAGCGTAAGAAGTCGTACACTTCCGTGATGGTGCCTACCGTGGAGCGCGGATTCTTATTGGTTGTTTTCTGTTCGATGGCAATCACCGGGCTGAGGCCGGTAATTTTATCCACATCGGGGCGCTCCATATTGCCCATAAATTGGCGGGCATAGGCCGATAATGTTTCTAAATAACGCCGTTGCCCTTCGGCATAAATAGTGTCGAATGCTAACGATGATTTTCCACTGCCGCTCAATCCGGTAATCACCGATAGGGCATTGCGTGGAATGGTTACGTCTATATTTTTAAGATTGTGTACGCGGGCTCCGGTTACAATTATTTCCTTTTCTTCTGTCATGCTGCTAAAGTTCCAATGCGCGTTTGTTGAATAGTAAAAATCCGAAATTCAGTTGAAAATACCAATGAGGGTCATTTTTTTCGTACCAATTAGCCGAAAGGCTCAGGGGGCCTATGGGCGACTGCCATACCAGCGCTCCCATGCCCATCCAGGCGCGGTTGGCGAATGCGCTGGCATATTTTGTTTCATCGCTCTCGTCTATTTTCTCCACTTTCTCATAGGGCTGGAACACATACACGCCGGTGTGTATGCCTATTTTGCTGGAGATGCGGATAATCGGCATAATTCCTAATGCCCCGTATAAATCGGCACGATAAGCCGGTAAGAATAAGGTCTTGCTATGCGGTGTCGGTTGAAAAGCCGGTAAGGTAAGCAAGGTCGAAAAATAATCGTTAAAGGAAGATTTTTGCGTATAGGCAATATCTCCCAATACCCCGATGCTGAAATGTTTTCCTATAGGATAATAGGCTTCTTGGAAAGCCCGTATCCCCAGCCAATTATGATGCCGGTTTTTAACTTCCGCATCTTTAGCGGACGTATTTCCCGGAATTTGATCTTCCAGCCCGTTTACATAAGTGGCCGTGAGTAATGTTCTGGTTCCTGCCGTCGGATACTGTTTGTAGTTAAAAGTATTGCATTCAATAATAACTTGCGGGGTAAGAAACTTAAAACTTACATGATCGGCCGTATCTAAAGAAGTGTAGTAATTCGTTTGAAAATAATCGTCGCGCAAGATTCCTCCTTTGGCGCCGATTTTAAGAACCATGCTTCTTTTGGGAATAATGGGCATCCCTATGTTTACTTCGCCGAAACCTTCCGTCTCCTGTAAATAACTGGGGTTTTTATCTACAAAAAATAGCCCTTGAGTTCCTGCAAAGTAGTCCATTTGCTGAAAAGTGGCTTTTACTTCGTAAAAAATAGACGGCCTGATGCCGACAAAATGTTTCCATCCGAGCTGTACGGCATTGTATAACCTGCCTATTTGCAATCCGAGGTTGATGCGGGCAATGGTGGAACCCCACAGTTGGTATTGCATTCCCACGTACAATTGGTTGAGCGAAGAAGACGAAAAATTGCCTCCGGCTCCAATGCTGAAAGGCGCTTTCGGCGTAGCATAGATTGATACGCGGAACGCACTGTCCTGCTCGTTATAATTAGCTGTGGGATAAAATGTATTGATATAATTAGTGGACAGTGTGCCGAAATAGCGTTCTTTTAATGTTTCAAAATCAAATTCCTCGTATTTATCTGCCCGCAACGAACGATCGATATAGTTACGTCGCGACTTGTCTAAATCGCCCGTTACATCTATGTTCCGAAAAATTAAGGGAGGCATACGTTCACGGAATTTCTCGCGTTTGGCGGCTATTTCTTCTTGAGTAAACTCCCGGTGGATGCGTTTTTTTATTTCGGCAATCTCCATTTGGGCAGCGGCATACCCTTCCTGCACAATCATGTCGATTTTTTGAAAGTCGAGCAGGCTGATAGCGGTAAATTTTGTTTCAATCATCACGCCCAAATCTTTCGGCAAATCGAAGTTGGTTTCAAACATCAACATATTTTCTGCCTGTAGCATAATGTCATCTTCGTTGGGCGGTTTGGCATTTCCCACGCATTTCGAGCCGATAATCACATTCGGATGAAAATCGCGCTGAACCACATTCCACGGAAAGTTGTTATAAAACCCCCCGTCAAACAACAACAAACTGTCAATATAAATAGGCTTGAATACAAAAGGGTACGTCATGGAAGCACGTACGGCCGACCCGAGATTTCCTTTCCGTGCAACGTAAGGCCTTTTATTTACAATATCGGAAGCCACGCAACGGAACGGAACCATAAGGCTGTCAAAATTGTGTTTGGCGATGGCATCGGCTTGCGAGAATAATGCTACAAACGCCAAATCCATTTGGTACGGAGATACAAGGCTCGAAGGAAATGCCGGTTTTACTTTCCCTTGTTGCATGTTGAAAGAAATATTGACCATTTCAGGAGTGGGGTCGGGCAGGAAAAAATAGGAAGTATATTTTTCCTCCTGCTTGCCCCTGTACCAAATGTTGAACTGCGGAGATTTGAACAAAGCAATCATTTCGTCGGGAGAATAGCCAATAGCATATAGCGCCCCGATAATCGCCCCCATGGAAGTTCCCGCAATATAATCTATCGGGATATTATTTTCTTCCAAGGCCTTTAGCACACCAATATGCGAGAGGCCTTTAGCCCCGCCGCCGCTCATGACGAGCCCTACCTTTTGGGAGAAAAGGCTGCTGGAAAAAAGTATGAAACATAAAAAAATGACAATGCGTTTCATGGGGCTATCAAGGAATAATAACTTAACTCTTGTTTTTTGTTGATTTTGTGTCTAAATTTGCAAATAATTAAACTTTCAAAAATACAAAAAATATATCATATCATGAAAAAAACTCAAATATTTCTGGCTGCTTTGAGCGTGCTTTTTGTGGCTGCTTGCGTGAATAACCAACCAAAGCAAAAAGAGGTGAAAGCGCCGGAAGAAACACCAACTACTACTATGACTACAAAACAAGTATTTGATCCTGCGACGCTTGGCGAAGAGCCGGTGTTAGCTATTGAAACATCGGAAGGCGTGATTGTTGTTAAATTGTACAAAGAAACGCCGAAACACCGTGACAATTTTGTGAAGCTTGCCTCGGAAGGCTTTTACGATGGAGTGATTTTTCACCGGGTGATTAAGGACTTTATGATTCAGACCGGCGACCCCGATTCTAAAAATCCGACGCCCGACGGGCATTATGGTACCGGTGGCCCCGATTATACGATTCCTGCGGAGATTCTCCCGCAATTCAAACATAAAAAAGGAACGTTAGCGGCTGCCCGTAAAGGCGATGCGGTTAATCCCGAAAAAGCGTCTTCCGGTTCGCAATTTTATATTGTACACAATGCTAAAGGAACGCCTCACTTAGACGGCGCTTACACCATTTTCGGGGAAGTTGTGGAAGGAATGGAAGTGGTGGATAAAATAGGAAACGCTCCGACCAAACCGGGAGATCGCCCGGTCAAAGATATCTTTATTGTCAGTGTAAAACCATTGTAATATCTTATTATTGGCATCAATCCAGATGAGGGTTTTTAATCCTTATCTGGATTATGTTATTTATACTTGTTCCTCATAAACGTGTATTCATGAAGAAAGTTATTGCCTTATATGTATTGTTTTTGGCCGTTTTATCGACACACGCCCAAGAAGTAAAAGAAAAAATTGTCTATCGGCCCATTTGGATTTGGTATGGCTTGCGCGATAACCAGCCGGCCGCGGAATTACCGAAGGGCAATGCGCCTTTTCAGCAAGTTGCCCGTGTGCCGAAAGTCGAACGTCCCGCCGTGTTGCGTTCCACCGGAGCGGGAGAGTGGGAGCTCACGAATGGATGGGAAATGATAGAAGCCGAAAAAGTGATACGTTCGGGCGCATCCTTGTTTAATCCGCAACTCAATACTGCCGGGTGGTATAATGCTACGGTGCCGGGAACGGTACTTACAACCTTAGTAAAGCAAGGCGTGTATCCCGACCCGTATTTCGGATTGAATAACGTATCCATTCCCGATACGCTGTGCCGCATGGACTGGTGGTACCGCATTAAGTTCACGTTGCCTGACGAGGCAAAAAATAAAATGAACTCGTTATTGTTTAACGGGATTAATTATCGTGCCGAAATTTATTTGAACGGTATGAAATTAGGTAATATCGATGGGGCTTTCCGGCGTGGCCAATTCGATATTTCGGACGTGGTGAAGATTTCGGGCGAAAATATTTTGGCGGTGCATATTCTTCCTCCCGATAATCCCGGCATTCCGCACGAACAGTCGATGATAGCGGGGCAGGGGCTCAATGGCGGGCAATTATGTTTCGACGGGCCGACATTTATCTGCTCCGAAGGCTGGGACTGGATGCCCGGCATCCGCGACCGGAACATCGGGATTTGGCAAGACGTGCGGCTGCAAGCGACCGGAGCGGTACGGATTAAAGATCCGCAAGTGATTACCGACCTTCTTTTGCCCGATACGACAAAAGCCAACATCAGTGTATTCGTGGATTTAAACAACCAACGTAACGTTCCGGTGTCGGGAACGCTGAAAGTGAAGCTGGAAAACAGGGTGATAGAGCAAGCCTATTCGCTGTCGGCCGGCGAAACAAAAAAAATTGCCTTGACACCTTCTCAATATCCGCCCTTGCAACTGAAAAATCCCCGTTTGTGGTGGCCGAATGGTTATGGCCGGCAAGCATTGTATGATATAACATTGAGTGCGCAAGATAATGCCGGCAATGTATCGGACGAAAAAACAGTGCGTTTTGGCGTGCGCGAAATGTCGTACGAGTTGATGGTCGATTTTCCCGAAGCGCAGGCGCAGCGCGTGGAGTTTAATCCGATTGAGGCTTCCAAAAACAACGCGCCGCTATTCGATAATGAAAAGCGCCGCGAGTATAAAAAAGATATATTTATTGCTTCGTTGCATGAAGGCGTTGATACTTCGTTGTTGAAAAAATTGCCGAACGACGACCCTGTCGGGCCTTATCTGGTCATCAAAGTAAACGGTGTGCGGATATTCTGCCGCGGCGGCGACTGGGGCATGGACGATGCCATGAAAGATGTGCGCCGCGAAAAACTGGAGCCTTATTTCCGCTTGCATAAAGAAGAAAATTTCAATATTATCCGCAACTGGACGGGCGAAAGCACCGAAGAAATTTTCTATGAATTGTGCGACGAATACGGCATGTTGGTCTGGAATGATTTTTGGCTCACTACCGAAAATTCGAATGTGGACCCTAACGATTTCCGTTTGTTCATGGCCAACGCTACCGATGTCGTGCGCCGTTTTCGCAACCATCCGTCCATTGCCGTTTGGTGTCCGCGCAACGAAGGATTTGCGCCCAAAGGATTGGAAAAACAACTTTATGCCATGTGTGTAAAAGAAGATCCCACGCGGCATTACCATGGTCAATCGCGCTACTTGAATATGCGCGGCAGCGGCCCGTGGAACCATTTTGCCGATTTGGCCGACTACTATCGCAACAATGCGCAGGGCTTCAATACCGAGATGGGTTGTTTTTCGATACCGACGGCCAATACCATCCGTAAATTCATTGCGCCGGAAGACTTGTGGCCAATCAACGATGTGTGGGCTTATCACGATTTGCATCACAAATCGCAAGGCTTTGCCGAGTTCATGGCCGATGTGAAACGCTATGGAGAACCTGTGGGATATGAAGATTTCAGCCGGAAAGCGCAATTTGTGAATTACGAAACATGGCGCGCGATGCTCGAGGCGTGGAACCATCGCATGTGGAACGATTGCACCGGCTTGATTTTGTGGATGAGCCATCCGGCGTGGCCCAGCATGATTTGGCAGACATATTCGTGGGATTACGAGACGCACGCTTCGTTCTTCGGCGCTAAAAAAGCGTGTGAGCCGCTGCATATTCAACAGAATTTGCACGATCACCGAATCGTTATTGTAAACGCCACCCGGCAATCTTATCAACAGCTGAAAGCAGTGGCGGCGGTTTATAGCTTACAGGGGAAAAAACTGTTTACGAAAGAAACATCGTACAATGCGCCGGCCAACGAACGGGTAAATTGTTTTGTGCCCGACTTGCCGGATAACTTGCCGGAACTTTATTTGCTGCGCTTGGAGCTCCGTGATGCTAAAGGAAACATCCTCTCGCAAAACGATTATTGGAAGGCAAAGAATAAAGAAAGTTATTTGCAATTTGATCAGTTGAAGCCACAACAATTGACGGGCACGGTTAAAATGCCGAAGTTTACTTTCTTAAAAACAAAAATCACCATTACCAATCCGGGGAAAGAAATGGCCGTGAATATTAAATTGAGTTTGCGCGATAAATTAACCGGGGAAGTACTCTTGCCTGCCTATTTCTCCGATGGTTATTTTCATTTATTGCCGGGCGAAAGCCGCGAAATTACCTTGGATATTCCCGAAGGCGTGGCCGATAACGGTTGGTATATTTCCGCCGAAGGCTACAATGTGCCGGAAATGCGTTTGTAGTCGTCACTGCGAGCAAAGCGTCCCGTCATTGCAAGCGAAGCGTCCCGTCATTGCGAGCGAAGCGAAGCAATCTGTGTCTGAGGATAAGACTGCTTCGCTCGCAATAACGCTTTAACTTCTTTGCAATAACTTTCTCCCGCGCGACAATAATCCGGGGCTTGCATGCCCGAGCAATGTTTGCACGGTAGGGGCTAATTCGTCATATATCCATGGATAGTGCGGCGCAAGCATTTCCAATACATCCATACACCACACTTTTACACCCGGCCGCACCTTGCTATCTATCAGCCACTCAAAAAGCGTCTGTATCAGCCGTTCGTGCGGCTCATTCCAGAATTGTCGCGCTTGTTTTTCATAGTGTTTCTTTTGAAAATTTTTCAGCGTAAGCCATAATATTTTCCCAAAATGCCGCTTTACGCTGGGATTGCTTGTCTCGGCAAAACGAGTTACAAAGAAAGGGAATGCCGGGATAAAATAATCGAACGTTCCGGTGCATAGCTGTTCCAAAACCCACGCTGCATGAAATCCTGTTTTGAAATCTTTATGAAAACACAAAGCAATCAAATCCTTTACCGGAAATTCCGATATGACAAGTTCGTGGGCGAGTGCGTCTGCCTGCTTCCGCCCCACGAGCGGCTGGAGTCGTTCGGAAAGTTCTTTGCTTGTCATGTTTTTGAATCGAGCAAATATAGTAAAAATGCTGATAGTAGGAACGACTATTGTTAGGTGCGAAGTTACCCTTTGGGTTTTAAAAGGCTTTTTTATACATTTGCAACTTATTATATGCTTATGACAATGCAAGAAAAAATCAACGAATTGTTAGCCGAAATTGAGAATCTGGCGGCAAAAGGCAAGGAAGAAGTAGAAGAACTACGGGTAAAATGGTTAGGAAAAAAAGGTTCCATTACAGCGCTTTTCGATGATTTTAAAAACGTGGCGGCCGAAGAAAAACGTGAAATGGGCCAAAAACTCAATACGTTGAAAACGGCTGCTACCGAGAAAATCAATGTCTTGCGCGAAGCATTGGAAAACACACAAGCAAAAACAACCACGTTCGATATCAGCAAACCCGGCGAACCGGTAGATTTGGGCGCTCGTCATCCTTTATCGATTGTACGTAACGAGATTATCAATATTTTTAAATATTTAGGCTACGTGGTAGCCGAAGGCCCCGAAGTAGAAGACGATTGGCATGTATTCGGCGCGTTGAACTTTCCTCCCGAACATCCGGCGCGCGATATGCAGGATACGTTTTTTGTAACTACCGGCGACAATCCGGTACTGTTGCGCACGCACACCAGCTCGGTGCAAGTACGCGCTATGGAAAGCATGAAGCCGCCGATTCGCATTATTTGCCCGGGACGCGTGTTCCGCAACGAAGCTATTTCGGCGCGGGCACATTGTATTTTCCATCAGGTAGAAGGTTTGTACATTGACGAGAACGTTTCGTTTGCCGATATGAAGCAATCGATTTTATATTTTGCACAGGAAATGTTCGGCGAAGGAGCGCAAATCCGCATGCGCCCTTCATATTTCCCTTTCACCGAGCCCAGCGCCGAGGTGGACGTAAGTTGTAATATTTGTAAAGGAAAAGGATGTAATATATGTAAAGGTACGGGCTGGCTCGAAATTATGGGTTGCGGGATGGTGGACCCCAATGTGCTGGAAGCTTCGAATATCGATAGTAAAAAATATACCGGATTTGCCTTTGGCATGGGCATAGAACGTATTGCCATGCTCAAGTGGCAGGTGCGCGACCTGCGTCATTATTTTGAGAACGATATCCGCTTCCTGCGCCAGTTTCAAGCGGCTTTTTAAAATAATTTTTGCAGATAGAAATTTTCTTTTTACCTTTGCACTCCCAAACGCGGAAATAGCTCAGTTGGTAGAGCACGACCTTGCCAAGGTCGGGGTCGCGAGTTCGAGTCTCGTTTTCCGCTCCAGAGGCCCTTTTAAAGAGGGCTTTTTTTATTATACTATTATGAATTAGTTTGCTTCGTTGATAAAATTTAATTCTTTGAGGCTTGCGCCTTAGTGGCTGACGATATTATTGCCGCAAAGGTACGAAGACACTAAATTTGTCAAATCTGGATTTTAGAAAACGTGGAAATTATAGAAAATCATACTTGTAAATCGATCATCATAATATAGCTTCAACGCCTCATTCAAATATACCGTTTTCCCAGTTTACCTTATCTATAAGGTATTTGGTAATTTCAAAAAAATCACTATCTTTGCACCCCCTTTACAAGAAGGGAATCGCAACAAAAATTAAGGTATTTATTTAAAAATCAACAACGTGAACACACAAAGTTACAAGACCGTTTCTGCTAACGCCGCTACCGTAAACAAGGAGTGGGTGATTGTAGATGCTACGGATCAAGTATTGGGACGTTTTGCTTCGCAAGTGGCTAAAATCCTGCGCGGCAAACACAAAACCAACTTCACGCCCCATGTGGATTGCGGCGATAACGTGATTGTTATCAACGCCGAAAAAATCCGCCTCACGGGCAAAAAGTTGACCGACAAGGTGTACGTACGTCACACCGGGTACCCCGGCGGACAACGTTTCGCAACTCCTGCAGAGCTGCTGAAACGCAAACCGTTCGCAGTAGTAGAGGAAGCCGTTCGTGGAATGCTTCCGAAAAACCGCTTGGGCGCAGATTTGTTCCGCAACCTGCATGTATATGTAGGCGCCGAACATCCTCATGCCGCACAGCAGCCTAAACAAATTAATTTTAATAATTAAAGCGCATGGAATTAATCAACGCACTTGGAAGAAGAAAATCAGCGATTGCTCGCGTGTATGTAAACTCCGGTAAAGGCGCTATCGTGATTAACGATCGTCCTTTGGAAAGCTACTTCCCGATGGATACATTGCAGTTCATCGTTAAGCAACCTTTGGAACTGACCAACACACTGGCCAACTTCGACATCAAAGCAAACCTTGATGGCGGTGGCTCGAAAGGTCAGGCCGAAGCGCTTCGCTTGGCGATTGCACGTGCTTTGTGCAAAATCGACAAAGAAGCTTACCGCCCTGTATTGAAGGCTAACGGAATGCTTACACGTGACCCCCGCGAAGTGGAACGGAAAAAACCGGGTCAACCCGGCGCACGCCGCCGCTTCCAGTTCAGCAAACGGTAATCGTTTACAGCTGGTTTGTCAATGTACGGCGAAGGTTTTTAAACTTCTAACCATGAATGATATCACCTCATTTCCGAGAAGTTGCCCCGCCGCGGAAAACCAACAGGATTGCTGCAAAGCACTACCCGCTTGGTTGATGTAAAGAGAGTCCGCAGACTCACGGATTAACACAGATTAATCGCAGACTGTCGGATTGAAGAATTAAAACAAAAAGTTAAAAACAAAGAAAAATGTCAAGAACAAATTTCCAAGAATTATTAGATGCAGGTGTACACTTCGGACATATGAAACGCAAGTGGAATCCTAAAATGGCGCCGTATATCTTTATGGAAAAAAACGGCATCCATATTATCGACCTGCACAAAACCGTTGTCAAAATAGACGAAGCATCCAACGTGATGCGCCAATTGGCACGCTCGGGACGTAAAATCCTGTTTGTAGCCACCAAAAAACAAGCCAAGGAAGTAGTCGCCGAAAAAGCAAAATCCATTGGTATGCCTTACGTAACGGAACGCTGGCCGGGCGGTATGCTCACCAACTTCCCCACCATCCGCAAGGCGGTGAAAAAAATGAACACCATCGACAAAATGATGACCGATGGTACTTTCGAAACGCTTGCTAAACGCGAACGCCTGCAAGTAACCCGCCAACGCGCAAAATTGGAAAAGAACTTAGGTTCCATTGCCGATTTGAACCGCTTGCCGGCCGCGCTTTTTGTAGTCGATGTACAGAAAGAAATAAATGCTGTAAAAGAAGCCAACCGTTTAAGTATTCCGGTAATTGCCATGGTAGATACCTGTTGCGATCCTACCCCTGTTGATTATGTGATTCCGGCCAACGACGATGCGGCAAAATCTATTTCTTTAGTAATGGATATCGTGTGCAAAGCCTGCGAAGAAGGTTTGGAAGAACACCGCGTAGAAAAAGAAAAGAACGCTCCGGTGGCTGCCGCTAAAGATGGCGACGGCGAAGGAAAGAAAATGCGCTCGCGCAAAGGCGGCCCCAGAAGAGACGAGCCGAGAGCCCCGAGAACCGAGAAAAAAGAAGATAGCGAAACTGCCGAATAAGGCTGAAATGATAAAAAGGTGAAAAGGTTAAAGGATTTTTTCATCCCTTTAACCTTTGTTCCTTTTAACCCTTGCACCTTGTGTAGAACTATTCCATAGAACACAAGACAAACACAAAAAGTATAAAAATATAGTAGGAAAATTATTATGCAAATCACAGCTCAAGATGTAAATAAATTGCGCCAGATGACCGGCGCGGGCATGATGGACTGTAAAAAAGCCCTGCAAGATGCCAATGGTGACTTTGAACGCGCAAAAGAAATCATACGTGAAAAAGGTAAATTGGTAGCCGCGAAACGTGCCGACCGCGAAACGACAGAAGGTACCGTTATTGCTAAAGTATCGGAAAACGCTAAGCAAGCTATCTTGTTCAGCCTTGGGTGCGAAACCGACTTTGTGGCTAAGAACGCCGAGTTCCAAGCGCTGGCAACTTCGATTGCCGACATAGCATTGGAAAAATTGCCGGCCGACAAAGACGCTTTGCTCAACATGACCGTTGGCGAACATACCGTAGCCGAATTAATCACTGAACAAACCGGAAAGACCGGCGAAAAACACGTGGTGGCTTACTACGGAAAATTAGAAACCGAGTTTATTGCCGCTTATGTTCACATGACCGGAAAAGTAGCAACGATCGTAGGTTTCAATAAGGCCGTTACACCCGAAGCCGGAAAAGATATTGCCATGCAAATCACGGCCATGAACCCTGTTTCTATCAGCAAAGACGATTGCCCGAAAGACGTTATCGAAAAAGAACTGGTAATTTACCGTGAACAAATCCGCCAGGAAGGTAAACCGGAGAACATGGTGGAGCAAATTGCACAAGGAAAGTTGGGCAAATTTTTCAAAGAAAGCACGCTCGAAGAACAAATTTTTGTGAAAGACGGTAAAATTACCGTGGCTGCTTACTTGAAATCAGTTGATTCATCAGCGAAAATTACCGGATTCCGCCGCTTCTCCTTAAGCGACTAATCCGGATATATAACCGTGTCTGGAGAGCCATCCCTCAAAGGGGTGGCTTTTTTTTTTGTTAAATACGGCGTCCTTAACATTTTTTGAAAAGCATGTAATTATTTTTATATCATATAATTATGATAATTCAAGCCATGAGGGGGAAAAATGATACCTGTTTCTCTTCTTAAAAGGTTAATATGTAACTATTTTAAAATGAAATAGATATATAACTATCAAAGAATCTGTGCAATAGCGGTTTGCTTAACTTGCTTAAAAATAGCTCCGTAGATTTTTTAACAGCGTTAAATAGTTGTCAATGAATGTGTCTTGCATAGTTTTTGTAATTTTTATGGAAGAAGATATTTTCGAACCCATTAAAAATATGAGCTATGAAAAAGATTTTTTTTATCACGATGCTTTTTTCCTTTTTATCTGCACAAAAACTCTCTGCAGTTGCCTCAAGCGTCCGAATAACCGAACAGGCGTATGTCTTAGCGGAAGAAAATTATACGCTGGCACATAAAGAATGGAGTGTCCCCGATTCCCTGTTTTTATTGTCGCTACATAATAGCGCCGGCGAAACAGCGCCGGAAGAAATGTTGAACGCCGAGTCCTTGACGCCCGAAGAAATACGTTGGCTGGAAGTACGATACCTGGAGCAAGGGCTGCGCGGATTTCCGTTCATGCGCATCATATTTACTCCTGAAATGAAGGACAGGCTTGAATTTCTGGCATACTGGCTGAAAGAAAATCCCGGTGCAAAACTTGAACTTACCGGCTATACTTGTAATTTGGGAAAGAAAAAACAGAACAAGGAAGTGGCCATGATTCGCGTTCAAACGGTGAAAGAGTATTTGCTCATGAGAGGAATAGAGGATTCCCGTATTGTACTGTTTTCGAAAGGATGTGCCAATCCGCTATTGCCGAACGATTGCGATGAAAACCGGTTTATGAACCGCCGCGTGGAGTTTAAGATTGTAGAGTGACGTTGTCCGGCATAAAGCCGCCTGATCATGCTTCGTTTGTCCGTAGGATAGTAATCCGTAACAAAAGGAAATCTTGTCATACACCTGAAGAATGCTTGTTTTTTCATATCTTTGAACAACTAATTCATTCCCTATGAAAAAATCTTGTATCACTTTAATTGCGCTATTCGTAGCTGCGGTTTCTTTCGCCCAGCCGCGCGAGCAATGGGCTATTGTTATTCATGGCGGAGCCGGTGGAAATGCTAAAAGCATCACGCCGGAACGCGAAGCGGAATACAAAAAGCATTTGCAGGAAGCGTTGGAAATCGGTAAAAAAATGTTGCGCGAAGGCGCTGCGAGTTTGGACGTGGTGGAAGCCGTTGTCGTGTATATGGAAGACTGTCCGTTGTTCAATGCCGGCAAAGGCGCTGTGATGACCTACGAGAAAACACACGAATTAGATGCTTCTATCATGAACGGCCTCACGCTGGAAGCAGGCGCGGTAGCCGGAGTGAAGGATATTAAAAATCCGATAAAAGCAGCACGGAAAGTATTTGAAAAATCGCCGCACGTGATGTTGAGTGGCACGGGCGCGTCGGAGTTTGCCCGCGAACAAGGCTTGGAGATGGTGGACAATAGTTATTTTTCCACCCCGCGCCGCATGGCCGAATTACAACGCATACAACACAACGAAGAACATGCTTCGCCGATGGGCACCGTGGGGTGTGCGGCGCTGGACAAAGACGGGAATGTGGCGGCGGCTACTTCCACCGGAGGCATGAGCAATAAGCGCTGGGGACGTATTGGCGATGCGCCGGTTATAGGAGCAGGTACGTATGCCGACAATAATACGTGCGCTATTTCGTCCACCGGTCATGGCGAATATTGGATTCGCCGCGTGGTGGCGCACGATATTTCCGCACTGATGGAATACAAACAAATGACGTTGGAAGAAGCCGCGCGGCATGTGATTTTCGATAAAATCGGCCCAATGGGCGGTTCCGGTGGCGGTGTAATCGGCGTGGACAAAAACGGAAACGTGGCCATGGTTTTCAATACCGAAATGATGCACCGCGCATGGGCAAAGTCATCGGGAGAAGAAGGAACGGCGGTAAAGTAACGTTTTTAGATAAACAATCTCAAACAAATAAAGCTACCCAAAGCCAATTTTCATCTCTACATATAACCCTAAATTACATGAAAAATACCTAATTAATAATGCGGAAAACGTTCGGGTAGCCTTAACATTATATTTTACTTCGTCACTACAAAAACAGCATAGGCCATGGCATCTTTACCATCTGCGCCTCCGGCCAGCGTGGCTACTTTGCCGTTTACCCATATTTTGGCGTAACTTTCGAGGTTGTCCTCTTCATGAGATTCTATGCCGCAGGTATATACATTGCCATTCAAAACCGCGACCGATTCAACGGAACTTTCATTGGATTCCGTGAGGCCCTCAAGGGTCAATGCAGCGCCGTTTTTCCAAAGTTTAGCCCTGTTGCTTTCATAACCGCCAACGTAAACATCTGCTCCGGCAACAAAAACCGAGTTGGCATTGGCATCCTTCGTTCCGTCGGTGTTAAAAACAACCGTACCGTTTTTCCACACTTTGGCAACATTCTTTGCCCCGTTATACTCATAACCGGCTACATACACATCAGCGCCGGAGATAAAAATATCGCTGAAAACGCTTTTTTGCATGGAGAAAGCAATCGTGCCGTTTTTCCAGCATTTGGCCACTGTTAATGAACCTTCGCTTTCATTTCCGGCAGCATATACATCGGCGCCGGAAACAACAAGTGCGTTGATATTCCCATTTTGAGTACTGCTGCTGGCAAAAATTTCCGTGCCATTTTTCCATACTTTCCCAATTCCTTTATTAGAACTATTCACCTCATATCCACCCAAATAAACATCCATCCCGGAAACATGAATTGTTGTTATATGAGCATTTTGGCTACCATCGGTAGTAAAAATTTCTATGCCGTTTTTCCAGCATTTAGCCACCTTTTTTGTGCCGTTATACTCGAATCCGGCCATATAAATATCAGCGCCGGAAACAAAAACGGAAAAGGCATTCGCATAGTGTGAATTACCGGTAGCGGATACCACTGCGCCGTTTTTCCAAACCGTAGCAATTTCTGTGCTTCCGTTGCCCGCATACCCGGCTACATATACATCTGCTTCTCGGGGTTCGTCTGCCTTGTCTTTTTTGCAGGACAAAAGACATAAGCCAATAAGTAGAAAGCCAATTATTCCCAAAAAGAAGCGTTTTTTTAGGAGTGATGATGTTATTTTCATGTTTTTATTATATTGATGTTTTTTTGATTGTAATTGTATGATTGTTGATAGTGTTTCCATCAACAATCATACATCACCAATACAGGTGGCGCTATTTTCCCGGAACAATAAAGAGGGCGTTTACTACAGCGTCGTTCTTGCCATCGCTGAGCGCCGTAGCCGTGCCGTTTTTCCAGTATTTAGCCACATTTTTTGTACCGTTCGATTCGTATCCGCTGACATATACATCGCTACCTACTACGGAGATGCCGGCTGCAGAAGCGTTATTTTTACCATCGGTAAGAAACACGGCTGTGCCGTTTTTCCAGTACGTAGCAATCCATTTTCCATCTTTCAATTTGCCTCCGGCCATATACACATCGCTGCCCACAACACATACGGCATTGGCTCTGTCTTCGTTCGTAGCGTCGGTTGCAAAAATCAATGCCCCGTTCTTCCAACATTTGGCGAGGTCTCTTCCCATTACTGTTTCGTAGCCGGCTGCATACACATCGCTACCTGCTACACTGATATCAAAGCAAGCGCCACCTTCATCTCCTGAATTTACGGATGTAGTAGCGCCGTTTTTCCAATAGCGCGGATATCCTGCAATAGCGCCGCCCACATATATATCGCTGCCCGATACAGAAATCGAGTATGCGTAACCAGAGGCAAGAGCATTGTGAAGGTTGCTGGCCGTACCGTTTTTCCAATATTTAGCCATGACGGTCGTTCCGCTTGCATATCCTGATACATATATATCGGCGCCGGAAACGAAAATATCCGTAGCATATTCGTCCTTTGCACCATCACTAAGTGTGGTGGCGGTTCCGTTTTTCCAGTACTTGGCAACTCTTTTTCCGCCGGTAAGTTCATTGCCGGCCACATATACATCGCTGCCCGATACAAGAATTGATTTAAGTTCCGCACCTGCCGTTCCGGGAGTTATTTGGGTGGCTGTGCCGTCTTTCCATAAGGTGGCCACCATTTTCCCGTTTATAATTTCGTAGCCCGCCATATACACCGTGTCGGGCGTTTTAGCGGGTTCGTTGTTGTCTTTTTTGCAGCTTGCCAACACTATGCCGGCAAATACTGCGAGTAATAATACGTTTTTCATAATTGTTTATCTATTAAAATTGGTTCGTTGTTTTTGCATTTTTAATTACTCAGCAGTTTTTATACTCTACTGTCCGCCTTTGCAGCCGGTTCCGTAACGGTTTGGTGCCACAAAGAAACGCACTGCCTATCTGGTAAACTATCCCATTTTGGGGATAGCGCCAATGCCGTAATGAAAGATATTATTTTTACTATCCCACTTTGGGGATACTCTGTTGTTTTTTTTATAACGATATTTGTATAACATTTTATAAACCCACCTTCTATGAAAAATTTGTTGGCACTACTTACCATGACATTGTGCTGCCTGCAATATCCGCAATTATTACAGGCGCAGCAGCGCAAGCCCGATAGCGTTTTGGTACAAGAGTGCATGGCCATGCCCGATGGTAAGGCAAAAGCTGATTCGTTGTTCAAACTATCTACCAAACTTCGTTCACGAATAGACATTGAGCCGATGCTGAAAGAAGTGCAGCGGATAGTACGTAAAGTAGGGTATATTGAAAAAGAAGTGATGGTGCTGGATTTTTACGGTGTGTATATGCGCGACCATTCCCGGTACGCGGAGGCGATAGACCTGCACAACCAAGCGCTGGCTATGGCTAAAGAACAAAGCAACGTAAAGTCCCAAATCATCGCCCTTAATAATTTGGGCGTAGTTTACCGGCGGCTCGATGAGTGCGCCAGTGCGTTGAAATATCTTTTCGAAGCGCTCAAACTATCCGAGCAATCGCATGATATATACAGCGTCAGCGTGGCGCTCAATAGTATCGGTAACGTGCATCTTGCACTGGCCAATTACAACGAAGCCATTATCTACTTCAAGCGATGCCTGCCGATAGCCGAAGAAGCCAAAAATAACCTCGGTACGGCCATGAACCTAAAAAACATCGGCGAGGCTTACGAAAGTTTAAATATGCTTGATTCCGCCGCCTACTACTATGAGCAGTCGTTACGCTACAACCAAAAAATAAAGGCGCGGAAAGGCGAGGCTATTTGCTTTAATTCGTTGGGCAACGTACTTTTAAAAAAAGGAGAAATAGACAAAGCTGTAGCATTGCTTGAGCAAGCACTCGATATCAGCAAACAGCAAAAAGACGAAATTTATATTTCCGGGAATTTCATAGACTTAGGACTCGCTTATACAGAGAAAGGTTATTTCGCCAAAGCGGAGCAACACTTTCAGGAAGGCTTGAAAATCGCGCTATCCATAGGCTCTAAAACCGAAGTAAAAGAAGCATACAAAGGCTTGATGGAGCTTCATGAAAAGATGAAGAATTTTACACAAGCATTAGAGTATGGGCGAAAGTATAAAGTATATGCAGATAGTATTGTAAACGAAAAAAACAGCCGTGCCATGGCGCAGTTAGAAACCGTTTATGCCACTGAGAAAAAAGAAATGAAAATTGCTGCATTGGAAAAGGAAAAACAATTTTACCTATGGTTAGGTATCGCTGGCGGAGCGCTACTGTTGTTGACCTTAGCTTTTTTCATGGTGCGTCAGCGTTTGGCGGTTAACAAGAGGAAATTAGCCGAGCAGCAGGTAAAACAACTCGAACAAGAAAAACAATTAGTCGCTACACAAGCCATCCTGGAAGGCGAGACAGCCGAACGTACACGCTTAGCGCGCGATTTACACGATGGTTTGGGCGGAATGCTTTCTGCCGTAAAATTGAATATTCCCGAAATGAAAAGCGGCAGTACGCTTGACGCGGAGGATGTCGAACAATTCAACAAAGCCATGGGGATGCTCGACGAATCTATCGGTGAATTGCGCCGCGTAGCTCACCACATGATGCCTGACTCCTTGGTGCGTTATGGGCTAAAACCATCGATAAGCGCGTTTTGCGACGAATTTCCAACCGTTCATTTTCACTACTTCGGCCAGGACGAGCGGATAGACAGCCGGTTGGAAGTAGTAATGTACCGCGTGGTGCACGAGTTGGTGAATAATGCACTGAAACATGCCGCTGCCTCGCAAATCAACGTACAATTAGTGTTCGAGACCGACCGGATATCACTTACCGTGCAGGATAACGGAAAAGGATTTGATACATCGGTCGTAACGAAAGGTATCGGATTAGAAAACATCCGTAACAGGGTGGATAGTTTCAACGGGAAGTTCTTCCTATATTCTAGCGAAGAAAAAGGTACGGAAGCAAGCGTTGAATTTCAGTTACCCATCTCGGTAAACAACAATACGCAGGAACTATGATTACGGTAAACATAGTGGATGACCATAAGGTGTTGACCGAAGGATTATGCCGGTTAATCAACGAATCGGGAAGCGCGGCAGTGGGCGAAGTAGCCCATTGCGCCGCCGATTGCCGGCGGCAACTGCGGATAAAACTACCGGATGTATTATTATTAGATATCCAACTGCCGGATGCCGAAGGAACCGACCTGTGCAAAGAATTTAAAACAACTTTTCCCAAGTTAAAAATCTTAGCATTGAGTAGCTACCGCGAATTTCCGGTGGTAAAACGCATGCTGGACAACGGCGCCGACGGTTATGTGTTGAAAAACGCAGCGGGAGCGGAAATTTTGAAAGGAATTGCCGCCGTTGCCGGAGGAGAGAAATTTCTTTGCCACGATGTAAATGTACTGATTAAAAAGAAAGCCGATACGGCCATTTGGCTGACCTCGCGCGAAGAAGATTTATTGCGGTTACTGGTTCAGGGTTTGAAAAACACGGAGATAGCGGAAAAGCTATCCCTTAGTCCGGAATCCATCAAAACCTACCGCCGGAATTTATTGTTTAAACTCGGCGCCCACAACACGGCCGAGTTGGTAAAAATAGTGATGGAGCAAAAGTTGGTGTGAAGAAGATAATAGAGGTAGCCACCCTACTGGTTTGTCTGTTTGGATATGCTACTTCATCAACTCCTTCACTTTTTTCGCCATTTGCGAGACGAATACAAAGTCGTTGAGTTCTTTGTTGTCGGCATGCAGTACATTGTCCTTGCTGCCTTCCCACCATTTTTCTCCTTGATAGATGAAAATAATCGTATCGCCGATTTCCATCACGGAATTCATGTCGTGCGTATTGATAATGGTAGTAATATTATATTCCTGTGTGATTTCGTGAATCAGCTTGTCAATCAGAATCGATGTCCGCGGGTCGAGGCCGGAGTTCGGTTCATCGCAGAACAAATATTTCGGATTGAGCGCTATGGCGCGGGCAATACCCACGCGCTTTTGCATCCCGCCGCTAAGCTCTGCCGGATACAGGTGGTTGACGTTTTCGAGATTCACCCGTTTCAGGCAAAAGTTGACCCGTTCGTGTTTTTCTTCCTTGCTCCAATCGGTAAACATATTCATGGGGAACATGATGTTTTCTTCCACATTGGCAAAATCGAACAGGGCGCTGCCTTGAAATAGCATCCCGATTTGCTGGCGTACTTTTTTCTTTTCGTCAAAAGATAACTGGGTGAACGAAATATCGTCGTAATAAATCTCTCCGCTATCCACATTGTGAAGCCCTACGAGGCTTTTGAGCAGTACGGTTTTGCCCGATCCGCTGGCGCCTATAATAAGATTCGTTTTGCCCTGTTCAAACGTGGCCGATATATTTTTCAATACCGCTTTATCTCCAAACGACTTGTATATATTTTTTGCCCTAATCATTACAGCAGTAAATGGGTGAGGATTAAATTAAAAATAAGGATGCAAATACAGCAACTCACAATGGCGCGCGTACTGGCTTGTCCTACCTGCAGGGAACCTCCGCTGGCGTTATAGCCGTAGAAAGCAGAAACGGAAGTGATGATAAAGCTGAATACCGCCATTTTGATGACCGAATATACCACGTAAAACGGCTGAAAGGCAAATTGCAAGCCGTCCACAAACTGGCTGATATTAATGATTCCCGTCAACGCTACCACCAGCCATCCGCCAATCAAGCCTACTACAAAACTCATCAGCATTAACAGCGGGTTAAATAACGTAGCGGCAGTAACTTTCGGAAGAATCAGGTAATTGGCCGAATTAACCCCCATAATTTCAAGGGCATCAATTTGTTCCGTGATACGCATCGTTCCTATTTCCGAAGATATGTTCGACCCGATTTTACCGGCCAAAATAAGCGCAATCATCGTGGAGCTGAATTCCAGCAACATGGTTTCGCGTGTCATGAACCCGATATACATTTTCGGAATCAACGGGCTGGTCATATTGTTAGCTGATTGTAGCGCTATTACCGCGCCGATAAAAACAGAAATAATGGCGACTAAAGGAATGGAGCTCATACCGAGTTTTTCTAACTCCGTCACAAACTGTTTCCAAAATAAACGGGGCTTGTCGGGCTTCACGCAAACCTTCCGCATAAGCAAGTAATATTGTCCGATAAGTTCTAATAATTTTCGCATGAATATTATTTAGCAATTTATGCAAAGGTATAGCTTTTATTTTAAGAAACATTATGGCACGTAGAATCTCATAATATTTTTCTACTTTTGCAAAATAAAATTACCGCCATTTTTGATGACCGTTTTTTATCATCTCGGATTGTTGTTATACGCTGTTTTAGTGCGTATTATTGCTCCGTTCAATCATAAAGCCCGCCTTTTTGTAAAGGGAAGGAAGCGTCTTTTTAAAAGGTTGAACGAAGCTATCCCTGCCGGTTCGCAGATAGTATGGTTTCATTGCGCTTCGTTGGGCGAATTTGAGCAAGGGCGCCCGATTATGGAAGCATTCCGTAGGGCCCATCCCGAGTGTAAAATTTTATTGACGTTTTTCTCCCCGTCGGGCTACGAAGTGCGTAAGCATTATAGTGGCGCCGATTGGGTGTTTTATTTGCCGTTGGATACGCCGCGCAATGTCCGTCGTTTTCTGAATGCCGTGAATCCGGCAATGGCCGTATTTATCAAGTATGAATTTTGGCGTAACTATCTGTGTCAATTGCGTAAACGCAGAATTCCTACCTATATCATTGCCGCAATATTCCTGCCCTCGCAGCCGTTCTTCAAATGGTACGGCGCTTTTTTCCGCAAGATGTTGAAGGCATATACCTGTTTATTTGTGCAGAACGAAGCCTCTGCAGCGCTATTAAAAACAATTGGTATTACGAACGTGGAAGTAGCCGGCGACCCGCGATTCGACCGTGTGGTAGAAATCGCTTCCCAAGCAAAAGACTTGCCGCTTATCGACGCATTTTGCGCGGGGCAGCCTACGATTGTGGCCGGCAGCACTTGGCGCGCCGATGAGGAAAAGCTGGAAGACGCGTTAACAGACAATTGTTTCTCCGGCGTAAAACTGGTGTTGGTACCTCACGAGGTGAACGAAGAACATATCACACAATTGGAAAAGCTATATGCCGATTTTAAACCGCTGCGTTACACGCAAGTGCAGGCGTCGGATAAAGAAAAATTAGCAGCCGCACCGGTTTTGATAGTGGACACCGTGGGGGTATTATCATCGATTTACCGTTATGCTTCGGTCACTTATATCGGCGGGGGCTTTGGCGCGGCAGGTATTCATAATGTATTGGAATCGGCCGTATATGGCGTTCCAACCATTTTCGGGCCTGTTTTCCACCAGTTTCAGGAAGGAGTTGATTTGGTAAATCTGGGAGGAGCCTTGGCTTTTTCTACCACAGAAGAATTAAAAACACTACTATCTTCTTTGCTTTTTGATAAAAAAAGACAGCAGGCGGTGGGCGATATTTGTAAAAAATATGTACAACAACATACCGGTGCTACGGAGAAAATCATAAAACAACTTCTCCCTTCTCTTACTGATTGAAAAAAGGCCTAAATAGAGGCAGTATGTTACATTTATCATTCTAAAGAATTATTTTCTTGATAATTCAATCGATTGATATAAAACTTATTACATTCTCGTCCTTTTTGTTTTAAATGTTAAATTTCATTCTTTTCTTGTGTTATAAGATAATTTAACATATCTTTACGGTTATTATTGTTAATATTTCATGTACTAATAATAAATTACCTAAGATGAAAACCTATTCCTATTTTTTTATTTTTCTTGCTTTAGCTTTATTTACAGCTTGCGAGAAATCACCCGGCTTAGAGGAAATATACCGAGGAGAGTTGTCGGTTATTGAAAAAGAATTATCTGCCATTGGTGTTTTTGAACTTAAGCCTACTACTCCGGCCAGTACTACGCCGATTTCGGAGCATTTTGAGCCGGCTGTTTATCGTTATGATGATAATGATGGTAAATACGGCTGGTATATCCCTCGAATCATGCAAAACAATTATGCGGGATTTGAAAAAGTTACGGCCATACCTCCTTCAAGAACCGATGCGATTTGGCCGGGTAATCTCATTCAAGGGAAATCGATTTTTGACGGAAATCTGGCGCCCATTCCTGTAAGTACGAAACGTAGGCCGGGGAGAATATACCTGGACGTAGTTTCGGGGCAGGATAGTATGACGTATTATAAAGATGTGAAGAGTTTTTCAGGAGCCGATGTAACACAGGCTATGAATGAAATATTAGCTCCCTATACAAGCGGCTTTCCGGCCGATGTTTCATACATACAACAGAAAGTAAACAGTGTAGAGCAAATGGCCTATTTTCTGGATATGGATAAGAATGAGTTTTTGGAAAAATCCGGAGGGATTTTTAATGAAGTTCAATGGACTACTACCAAAAACAGGATTATGGTAAAACTGGAACAGGCTTATTTCAGGATGACTTATGATTTTACAGGGCTACATGAAGTCTTCAACGAATATATAACATGGAATGATTTGCAGCCTTATACCTCGAAAGATAACCCGATGTGCTATATTTCGTCGGTTGACTATGGCCGGTATTTTGTATTGTTGTATGAATCGGAATCGTCCGTCGAGAAGATGTCGGCGGCATTGGCGAAGGTCTATGATAAAGATAATAAAGAGGTGTTAACCCCGGATGATAGAACTGTTTTTAGCCGGTCTAATGTTCGTTTGTTTATGGTAGGGGGCGATGCCCAAAGCGGGCTGGAAACCATTACCGGCGATCCGGAAAAAATCAGAGCATTTGTGGTGAATGGCGCCAAGTTCTCGAAAGATAATGTGGGAGCGCCTATCAGGTATAGCCTGAAATATCTTTATAATTCGTTGCCGGCTCCCACCTATAAGGGAATCGATGTAAATATTACCGACGTAGAATATGTCCGCGAAGCAAAAAAGAATGATGTAGAAATAACCATAAAAGCTGTCCACAATAGCGCTTTGTGGCTGGTCGGAGGAAGCTACCGCGCGATTTCCAATGAATCGTACTATTCCATGAGTCCGATTACGGTGACGGTTAAAGACGGTAACTCTGTGGTAAGAGAAATGTCTTTTAACCCTAATTTGCCGAAAGTAGGAGCTGTTGCTACCACCAATTATTATTACAATTATGTGTTTCAAACCGGAGAGTTGGGAATAAATACAACCAAAAAAATTATTCTCACGTTTGACCTATATTACTTTACAAAGCGATATGGAGGAGGAAGTTCATCGGAAGGAAAGACTTTTAAAAAGAGGGTCGAATATACTTTTAATCCTGTAAAAGAGAAGTGGGAAATCACCTATAGTGACAGGCCTAATAATAGTTTTCAATCCGTTGTTATTAGCGAGGGCTTTAACTTTTGCGGTTTATACTTTACTCTCGATTATTCCTTTAAAGCCAATAGAGAAACTTATTATTAACATAAAACCTTTATACTTATGAAAAAACTAATTAGCTATGTAATGGTCGTTTCGGTATTCATGACGATGAATGCCTGTAACAACAACGACGATAACCCGCAAAAGGGAATGCAGGATGCCGTGGATGCGTTGATTGCTAGCGGCGGTAATCTACAAACGGCAGTTGCAAAAAGCGAAGAAAAACTTATCAGTCGTGATACGCTACCTCAGACAACTTATAAAGATCCGGTAGCTGAATACCAATATGACGCATATCCTATAAAAACGGTAAAACATCACAGTATGACCGATAACCCGATGGAATTTGTAACATTAGATCCATGGGATATGTTGTGGCCGGGCGCTTTGATACAAGGTGCTTCCATACGCAATGGCGTACCTTCATCCATTCCTATTTATAGCAAACGCTTACCGGGTCGCATTTATTTAGATATCGTGTCGGGCGCCGACATGGATGACTGGTATAAAGAAGTGCCGATGCGCGGCTCTGATGTTACCCAAGCCATGAATCAGTTATTGAAGACGTACTTGGGGAGCGGTATCCCTGCCCGTACCTCGTTCGAAATTAAGACGGTATCAAGTGTAGAGGAGTTGGCTTTGAAATTCGGTATTAACCTCAGCCTTTTCGGCGGGAAACTGAAATCGGAATTTGGCAACAGTTGGAATAAGGAAAAAACATACGTAGCTGTAAAACTTAATCAAATATTTTTCTCGATGAGATATGATGGGCCTGATGGCGGTTTTAAGGGTACCTTTACCGACGATATCACTACCGATGATTTAAAAAATTATACCGGGCCAGGCAACCCTCTTTGCTATGTATCCTCTGTTTCATACGGACGTTCTTTTATACTGCTATACGAATCGGACAGAAGTTCACGCGAAATGGAATTTGCTCTAAATGTCGCCTATAAAGTGGTGGATGTGACAAGTGCAGTAACGCAACGGAATATCATAAACTCTTCATCTTGCAAGATGGTACAAATTGGGGGAGACCCGCAAGCCGGATTGGAAACGGTGTTTGGCGATTTTTCTAAAATCAGAGATTTTGTGCTTAATGGAGCGACGGTATCTGCAGCCAATGTAGGAGCCCCTATTTCCTATAAAATTGTGCATTTGCACGACAACTCTCCCGCTCGCTTGAGCAATACTTTGGAATATGATGTGACCACAACGGAATACGTAGCCGTATATCCGAATAATGATGTTGTGATAGATTTATTTACTATTAAGATGCCAAAGCCATCGACAGAGAGGAAGCTATCAAACTATTCATATATGCAACTGAAAGAGTTATGGGTAAGCCATGGCCCTACAGGGAATGAAACATTGCGTAAAAAAGTGATAGATTTTGAAAAAGACAAGCAGGGTACAAATATAGAGGCATTTAACCTTCCGATTTATAATACCTATGTGCTGGAAAGTGTGCCTAAGAATCATCGTATTTGTATTCACTGTACATTTGATATATATAACCAAACATACGGATGGCCAACAAAAACAGGTAGCAAGACGATTACATTGGTACATTTATTTGAATATAATCAGAGTTTGAATAAATGGCAGCCGGTAGAGAAAAATGTAGGAACTCCTTTTGAATCTTTATCAATACAACGCGATCTTATCGGGGATGCATGGACAGAATTTTCCTTAAACTATCGTTTCATGTGTGATGGACGGATATACACCTATTCGGAAGACGGGGCAAGATAAGTATTCCCGTTCGAAAAATTTTATACCTTTGGTCATCTGCTTTAGAGGGCGGATAACCAAAGGTGTTTTAAAGGATTAATCTAAACAAAGTATATGAAAAAATTATTTTTACTGATTACTGTCTTGATAGCAACAAGTTCAATGATTGTTGCCCAACAAAACTATCAGGACGTGGTGTATTTGAAAAACGGCAGCGTTATTCGCGGCGTGATTACCGAACAAATTCCGAATCAACAGCTAAAAATAGAAACGGCTGATGGAAATGTGTTTGTATTTCAGTTTTCCGAGGTGGAAAAACTCATGCGCGAACCGGTAGTTGTAATGAAGAAAACAACCGCGAGTCACACGTCTTCTGTTTCCAGAGAGAAGACAAAAGGCTACGTGGGTATTATTGATGCTTTTTACGGCATTGGCGTGGGCGATTATGCCGAAAATTTATTCGGGGTTACCATGGTTAACGGTTACCGCTTTAATCCTTACTTTTCGTTGGGCGTAGGAGTCGGTTTAAAATACTATCCGGATTCGGAAACTACCATGGTGCCGGTATTTGCAGATTTAAGGGCTACCTTTACGAGGAAAAATATTACGCCATTTGTCGCGTTGGGCATTGGAGCGCCTGTGATTTCTGATGCGGTAGGTTCTGTTGGTTTTTTCTTTAATCCACATGTAGGCGCTCATTTCCGTTTGCCGGACAGCAAGATAGGATTGAATGTCAGTGTGGGTTATGAAATGCAAGAGGCTACTATTATTGAAAATCAAGGATATTCCCAAGTGACAACATCACATGGAGCTGTTAGTTTAAAAGTGGGATTTTCTTTCTAAGTAAGTTTAGTTTGCTTCAATTAATAAAAATGAGGAGTATTCATTTTTAATAAATGTAAATATGAAAAAGTTTTTGCTAATTATTATCGCTGTTATTGGGATTGTTGGATGTCAGAAAAAAGAGAACCCGTTTTTTGAAGTATCTCCGATTACGGACTTTAATTTTTCTGCTACTGGTGATTCGGTAGAGTTGATTGTTAAATCGAATGTTACTTGGCGAATTCAACTGGGAGGCAACTATCATATTACAGCAACGCCTGATGTAGGAACCGGCAATGCTGTAGTAAAAGTGAAAGCTACAGCGAATGTTACTTCATCCGAGCTACGGTCTTCAGTAGCTTTTATTCCGGAAGGTTTCTCTGAGGTGATAATGTGGGTTACCCAATCTGCCGGGACATTAGGTATTACAGCCATAACTCCTAATGTAGCAGGAGGTGATGATATAATAATTATTTCAGGTAATGCTTTTAGCCCGATAAAGGAACGAAACATAGTTAAAATAAATGGAATAGAAGTTCCTGTTTTATTGGCTACTCATTCCCAGCTGAAAGTAAGAGTTCCGAAAAATAAAAATTGTACAGGAGCAGTAACGGTGAGTACTGATGGAACAACTGTGCAGGCCGGTGAAATGTTTACTTACATACCGAAATTAATGGTATATTCATTTGCGGGAGGTGGCCCTTATGGACGCTCTGGATCTTCGGATGGAATAGGAATAAATGCGGGATTTAGTACCCCTTTTGGAATAACAGTGAGTCCTACAGGTGTGCTTTATATAGCAGAATACGAAGCACACCGGATACGTAAGATGGATGCTCAGGCACAAGTCAATACCTTTGCTGGTGAAAATGCGATAGGGTTAGTGGATGGAGCTGCTGCTGTCGCCCGATTTAGGTATCCGACTGGAATTACAACAGACGCAAGCGGCAATATCTATGTGGCCGACTACATGAATCATCGTATTCGTAAAATAACGCCAAATGGAGTAGTTAGTACATTGGCCGGTTCGGGAGCAATCGGTGTGGCCGGAGGAGGATATGCTGAAGGATTAGCTACCATTCAAGCACAATTTAAATTTCCTACCGGTGTCGCTGTAGATAAACAGGGCAATATATATGTAGCCGACCAAGGAAATCACCGTATCCGGAAGATAGCACCGGCAGGAGTTGTCAGTACATTTGCCGGATCTGGAATAGCTGGTTTTTCGGATGGAACTGGGGCCGGAGCTTCTTTTCGGTCACCCGGAAATTTATATATGGATAATGAGGAGGTTTTATATGTGGCAGAAACTGGAAATCATAGTATCCGTAGGATTACCAAAGCAGGAGTTGTAACTACTGTGGCAGGTAGCGGAACGTCCGGGTATGCGAATGGGAATGGCCGGAATGCAATGTTTAATACGCCATACGGCATGTGTAAAGATGTCGAAGGGAACCTATATGTGGTCGATAGGTTAAATGCCTGTGTTCGTAAAATTACCCCCGCTGGAGATGTGTCGCTTTTTGCAGGAACATGCTCCATGTTGGTTTCTTATAAACAGTCATCACCTGCTCTTGAGATAGATTTTTACAGTCCTGTAGATATTGTAATAGATGCGAATGGAGATTGGTTTGTGACAGAGAGTGGATTTCATTGTATTCGAAAAATATGCTGGGAATGAGTATAAACACAATAACCCACAATCGCTCGAATTTCATCCTTCCGCGAAAAGGACACTTCTATCGGAGCAATTGTTTTGAAAACCGGGTTTTCTTTCTAATAAATTGGTTATAAATTTATGATGATATTAAAGAGTCGCTAAACAAAAATGAATATGAAGAAACTATTTATTTACCTGAGTGCAGCTATCCTATTTTTGACAGCTTGTAAAAAAGATAAAGACAATGGCCCGCCCCTTTCTATAGAGCCTGTTGACATTTTTCTGGAACATACTTCCGGAGAATGTACGATTAAAATCAATGCTTCTTCAACATGGAGTGTCGGAACAACAGCCGATTGGATTACCTCCGTAACACCTAAAAGCGGAGTAGCCGGGGAAAATAGCCTGTCGGTCAGCTACAAAGAAAATGCCTTGAATAACTGGCGGGATGGTGAAATTGTGTTGAGAGGCCCTCAAGGGAGTACGGCCGTACTTAAACTTACACAAGGGGTTTCTCAGCGAGGAGCTTTAATGGCGATTTATAAGGCAACAGACGGCGACAACTGGAAAGCTAACTGGGAATGGGGTACAAAATCCGCACTTAGTACTTGGGCAAGAGTCGTTACCGACGGCAAAGAGAATGTAATAGGATTGTCTCTTGGCGATAATAATCTGAGAGGGGCGCTTCCACGGGAGATAGGTTCGCTAAAAGCATTAAAGCGTCTTGAATTGTGGCATAATAAACTTACCAATATACCTAAGGAACTTGGGTTATTGACTGCGTTAACATATTTAGATTTTCAAGACAATGCTTCTTCCATAGAAAACGCTCTTATTCCGGAAGAAATATGGCAGTTGAATAATCTTACTTATTTAGATTTTGCGTTTAATAATCTGAAAGGAACTATTCCAACGGGAATTGGTAATTTAACCAAGTTAACCTATTTGGATTTAGAGAAAAACAGGTTAGAGGGAGAAATTCCGAAAGAACTTGGTTTATTGACACAATTGAAAGACTTATACCTCAATTATAATGTGTTGACAGGCACTGTCCCCAAAGAAATAGGGCAATTGACTCAACTTACTAAATTGCGGTTGAATCATAATAATTTAAAAACACTTCCACCCGAAATCGGCGGTCTGATATTGTTGGAATTTCTTGCCTTACAGAATAATTTATTGGAAGGTGAAATTCCAAAAGAGATTGGTAACTTAACGAAGCTAAAAGATCTTTATCTAAATAATAATAACTTTACAGGTAATATCCCTGTGGAATTCAAAAATCTTAAATCAATCTCCAATGCAATTACACTTAATGGAAAATCTCTCTTTTCATTTAATGTTTCTGAAAACCGGCTTAGCGGGAATGTACCACCGGAAGTAAAAGCGCTTTCATGGTGGACTTCCTACTCCTCATGGACTTTTGGAGCACTTAATCCGCAGCAATCCGGTTATGGATTGGTCTATTAATGAATGAAAAATACATTGAACCCACCATCGCTCGAACTTCATCCCTCGGGCGATGGTGGGTTATAGCGTTAACCGCTTCAAATCTCTGGAAAAAGTATTGCGCACTTGCTGTAATACACGGATACGGTCGAGTAACATAAGTAACGCGGTATTATCATTATTCTGTTGTACTATGCGCAATTGCTCGCTGGTAGCGGCATATGCCTGATTGGCAATTTTCGACTTGTACACTAAAATTGCTTTCGGGACATCACGAAGCAACTTTGCTTCCTCCGGTTCTTCCGATTCGGCAAAGCGTTTCACGGTAATGGGATGTTCGTTGGAGAGCATGTTGATTACCAACTCCGAGATTTGCGGGTCGGAATGGTTGATGAAATGCTTGATACGTGCATCGGCTTCCAAGGCCAATACCTTGCTATATTCATCGAAAAGTTGGCGATAGTGCAGATTCTTCAGCTCCAGTTCATCATTCAATAACTCGGCAATAATATAGTCGGCCACCGTAATGATTTTTTTATCTTCTTCCTGTTCTATGACAAATAAGTCCAGATGCCCGTATTTCAAAAGATAATACACCAGTTCTTTTTCCGGCGCTTCGCAGTACACATCGGTAACAAAGGCGGGTAGGGAAGGAGTTGTTGTAACAATAGACTCCATTTCCGGCGAGGTGCTTGTAGCTGTTTCTTGATGAAACGGCTTTTCTGTTTTTCCTTCGTAAATTTTTTTGCGTCGCAGTTTATTTACTTCGGGTAGCAGAATTTCTTCTTCAATACTTAACAAACGGCTACATTCTTTCACATACACCGTGCGGGTGATGGCATCGGGGATTACCGAAATGCTGCGCACCACATCGTTGATGAGTGCGGCGCGTTTTATTGGGTCGTTCTGTGCATCGTCGGCCAGCAATTTGGTTTTGAAAAGGATAAAATCTTTTTCGTTGGCATCCAAAAATTCCTGCAATTCCTGTGCATTGTGTTTCCGTGCAAACGAGTCGGGGTCGTCGCCATCAGGAAAGAGCACTACTTTCACATTCAGCCCTTCTTCGAGCAGCATGTCGATACCGCGCAGCGCCGCTTTGATACCCGCTGCATCGCCGTCGTAGAGCACGGTTGTATTCGGTGCAAAACGTTTAATCAGACGGGTTTGCTCAGTTGTCAGCGAAGTGCCGCTCGATGCCACCACGTTTTCAATCCCGGCCTGGTGCATCGAAATCAC
>JAVBOD010000106.1:0-14482 GCA_031551045.1 Bacteroidales bacterium | reverse complement strand
CGCGATTTGTTCGTGAAGAAATTGGACGAAATCGACGTTAAAACGATAAAGAGTAAGGCCGTTGAAAATATGGAGGATGCTCGTAAAGCTGCAAAAGAATTGGGCTATCCGGTAATTATCCGTGCGGCGTATGCCTTGGGCGGATTGGGTAGCGGATTTTGCGACAACGAAGAAGAACTAAACAAATTAGCCGAAAAATCATTTTCTTATTCTTCTCAGGTTTTGGTCGAGAAATCGCTGAAAGGCTGGAAAGAAATAGAATACGAAGTGGTGCGCGACCGTTTTGATAATTGTATCACGGTGTGTAACATGGAAAATTTCGACCCACTGGGCGTACACACCGGCGAGAGTATTGTGGTGGCGCCTTCGCAAACGCTTACCAATAATGAGTTTCACTTGTTGCGCGAATTATCTATCCGCATTATTCGCCATATCGGCATTGTCGGAGAATGTAATGTGCAATTTGCTTTCGACCCGCATTCCGAAGATTACCGCGTGATTGAGGTAAATGCCCGCCTGAGCCGTTCGTCGGCGCTGGCATCGAAAGCAACGGGTTATCCCTTGGCATTTGTTGCCGCAAAATTAGGATTGGGTTATGGTTTATTCGATTTGAAAAACTCGGTAACCAAAACTACGCCGGCTTTTTTCGAACCGGCGTTGGATTACATTGTGTGTAAAATTCCGCGTTGGGATTTGGCGAAATTCCATGGCGTATCGCGCGAAATCGGCAGCAGCATGAAGAGTGTGGGCGAAGTGATGTCCATCGGACGCACGTTCGAAGAAGCCATTCAGAAAGGTTTGCGCATGATAGGGCAAGGCGCGCACGGCTTTGTAGCCAACAAAGAATTGGCTATTGAAGATATTGACACGGCGCTGCGGATGCCCACCGACAACCGGATTTTTGTAATTTCAAAAGCATTCAAAAAAGGCTACACTATTGACCAAATCCACGACTTGACGAAGATTGATAAATGGTTTCTCTATAAATTATACAACATTATCAATACCTCGAATGAGCTGGAGGCTACTTCCTCATTGGAAAAACTACCGGAAAGTTTGTTGCGTACCGCCAAGCAACAAGGATTTTCCGATTTCCAAATTGCACGCTTGGTATTGAAAGATAAAAACGATACGGAGAGCAATATTTCAAAAGTGCGTGAGTGGCGGAAACGCTTGGGCATTGTTCCTGTGGTGAAACAAATCGATACGCTGGCGGCGGAATATCCGGCGCAAACGAACTATTTGTACCTTACCTACAACGGAACGGCTAACGATGTGCACTACTTGGGCGACAAGCGTTCGGTCATTGTGTTGGGTTCCGGCGCTTACCGTATCGGCAGCTCGGTGGAGTTCGACTGGTGCTCGGTGAATGCGCTGCAAACCATTCGCAAAGAAGGCTGGCGCGGCGTGATGATAAACTACAATCCCGAAACGGTTTCGACGGACTACGATATGTGCGACCGCTTGTATTTCGACGAGCTGACTTATGAACGCGTGATGGATATTCTTGAACTGGAAAATCCGCATGGTGTGATTTTGTCGGTGGGCGGGCAAATTCCGAATAACTTGGCCATGCGTTTAGATGCTGCTAACGTAAACATTTTAGGCACGGCGGCTAAAAATATCGACCGTGCGGAAGACCGCCACAAATTCTCGTCGATGCTCGATAAGTTGGATATCGACCAACCGCGATGGAAAGAATTGAGCAGTTTGGACGATGTGAAACAATTTGTGGATGAAGTTGGATTCCCTGTATTGGTGCGGCCTTCGTATGTACTATCGGGCGCCGCCATGAATGTATGTTCCAACCTTACAGAACTCGAACAATTTCTGCAATTAGCCGCCAACGTATCGAAAAAACATCCGGTGGTAGTGAGCGAATTTATTGAGAATGCAAAGGAAATAGAAATAGACGCGGTGGCGCACAAAGGCGAGATGGTGGCTTATGCTATTTCCGAACATATTGAATTTGCCGGCGTGCATTCCGGCGATGCAACGATTCAGTTCCCGCCTCAAAAATTATATGTGGAAACGGCACGGCGTATCAAGAAAATTGCGCGGCAAATAGCGCAGGCGCTCGAAATTTCAGGCCCGTTCAATATTCAATTCTTAGCGAAGGAAAACGATATTAAAGTGATTGAGTGCAACCTTCGCGCCTCGCGGAGTTTTCCGTTTGTATCGAAAGTATTGAAAATAAATTTTATTGAACTGGCCACGAAAGTGATGATGGATATTCCTTTCGAGAAGCCGAATAAGAATGCCTTCGATTTGGATTATGTCGGCATCAAAGCCTCGCAATTCTCGTTTACCCGCTTGCAGAAAGCCGACCCGGTGCTGGGCGTCGATATGGCCTCGACCGGTGAAGTGGGCTGCATTGGCGACGACAGCCACGAAGCGATTCTGAAATCAATGCTCTCCGTTGGTTACCGTATCCCGAAGAAAACAGTGTTGCTTTCTACGGGCGACGCCAAGCAAAAGGCCGCGCTCTTATCGGCTGCGCAACAGTTGGATAAGAAAGGATATCGTATTTACGCTACCATCGGTACGTACAATTTCTTAAAAGAAAATGGCGTAAACGTGCTGCTCGCATACTGGCCGGGCGAAGACGGTAACCCGCAAGCGTTGGATTTATTGCACGATAAAAAAGTAGAATTTGTGGTAAACATTCCCAAAAATCTTAGTTCGCGCGAATTGAACAAAGGGTATCAAGTGCGCCGCGCAGCGGTCGATTTCAATATTCCGCTGATAACGAATGAACGTCTGGCCGCCGCTTTTATCCATGCTTTCTGCACATTGTCCGAAGACGATATCCAGATAAAGAGCTGGGACGAATACAAATAATTATTTCGAGTTTCAGGTTTCAAAATTTCAAGTTAAAAAACTTGAAAAGATTTGTACTTAAAAGTGAGTTTGTCATTCTGAGCAAAGCGAAGAATCTGTGATAATCTGTGGACTGAAACTTTAAACATTAAACAAAATGCCGTTTGCTGATAAAATAACATCGCTGCAAAATCCTCGCATCAAAGGGGTGGTGGAGTTGCAGGAGAAGTCGCGGGAGCGGCGTGCGCAACAATTGTTTGTGGTGGAAGGCATACGCGAAATACAATTAGCATTGGATTCCGGTTATCGTATTCAAACGCTTTATGTATGTTTTGAAATCGGAAATGCCGAAACATTTGCACACACGCTGTCCGAGAAAATATTTGTAGTGCCGGTAAGCGCCGAAGTGTTTGCCAAAATGGCTTATCGTGAGCATTCCGACGGTGTGATGGCGGTGTTGAATGTTGAGAAATTATCGTTGGAAAAAATAAAATTGCCGGACAATCCGTTTATCTTGTTGCTGGAAGCGGTAGAGAAACCCGGAAATCTGGGCGCTATCCTCCGCACGGCCGATGCGGCAAAAGTCGATGCGGTGATTGTGTGCGACCCGTCGTGCGATGTGTATAATCCGAATGCTGTGCGTTCCAGTATCGGCTGTGTGTTCACACAACAAATTGCGGTGTGTACTTCCGAAGAGGCGATGGCTTGGTTGAAACAGCATCATATTACGATATATGCCGCGGAGTTGAAGGCGTCGCATTGGTATCACGAAACCGATATGACCAAACCGTGCGCCGTAATTGTAGGAACGGAAGCCGACGGGCTGACCGATTTCTGGATTGACAAGGCCGATGCACGGATTAAAATTCCGATGCGCGGAAAAATCGATTCGCTGAATGTGTCGGTATCCACGGCGGTGATAGTGTTTGAAGCCATGCGGCAACGGAATTTTAATGATGAATTATGAGTTATGAACCGCCTGAACGAATGCGTTTATTCGGACAGGTGATGAATGTCGCAAAGCGCATGCCTTTGTCATTCTGAGCGAAGCGAAGAATCTGTACTTATAACCGTTTTAGATTCTTCACTTCGTTCAGAATGACAAAATACAGCAACCTGTGTTAATCTATGGAACGAAACTTGAAATAAATTAATCTGTGAAAATCTTTGTAATCTGTGGACTATGAACAAACAAGACTTTCATCCTTCCAACGTTTTAAAACATTGCCCTTATTGCGGTTCGGTACGTTTTGTGTGGGATGGCGTCAAAAGTTTTACATGTAGCGATTGCAACAAACGATTATTCATCAACGCGGCGTCAGCAGTGGCGGTAATTATAGAAAACGAATGCGGCGAAATTTTGTTGACGCGGCGGGCGCACGAACCGGCCAAAGGTGCGCTCGACTTGTCCGGAGGATTTGTGGATATACTTGAATGCGCCGAAGATGCCGCCCGCCGCGAAGTGAAAGAAGAATTAGGCTTAGAGCTTGATAATTTACGTTACTTCGTGTCTTTTCCTAACGAATATTTATTCGGCGGCCTTATTGTTTATACCTTGGATATGGCGTTTGTGGCCACTATCGATAGCACAACAATTATTAACGTCGCCGACGATGTAGCGGCGGTGGAATGGCATCCTAAAAACAAACTTCCGTTTGATGAGATAGCCTTTGACTCTATCAAAAATATTTTAAAATCCTATATTCAATGACGCGCCTTGCTTTTGCCGTTACCGGAAATCCGGTGGAACACAGCAAAAGCCCGGCTTTGTTCCGCGCGGCCTATCATGGAAAATATGCGTATGATTTGCTGCCAGCCGCATCGGTCGAAGAAGCTATGCGATTGTTTTTCGAGAACGGTTTGTACGGCATGAACGTGACGATGCCTTTCAAAACCGGCATTATCCGCTTTGCCGATATATCGAGCGATGATGTGTTGGCCACGGAAGCCGCGAATACCATGGTGCGCGAAGGAAATAAAATGGCAGCCTACAATACCGATGTGGCCGGCGTGCGCGATGCGATTTTGGCAAATGGGAATAGTATCCGTAATCAATCTTGTTTGGTATTGGGAGCCGGAGGCGCCGGAAGAGCTGCTGCTTATGCGTTGCAAAAAGAAGGAGGAATTGTAACGTTAGCCAACAGGACATTTGAAAAAGCAGCAAGTTATGCCGAGAAAATTAATATTCATGCTGCTTCGCTCAACAACGCCATTGCTGCTATCGGTGACTATCGTATCATTATAAATACATTGCCGGCAATGCTTGCCGAGTTTCTAAAAATAGTGTTAAACCCACAACACATCTTGCTTGATGCATCGTATGCACAACGTCCGTTATACGAAAAAGCACAACAAGCGAATGCACTTTACATCGACGGTTTGGAATGGTTGTTGTACCAAGCTATACACGCGTTCCGTCTTTTTACCGGCGAAGCGCCCGACGTGGATGCAATGAAAAAAGTGCTGTAGAAAATCTAAGACTACCTTTTGCCTAACGCATTTGTACTGTTTAAAGGCGCACAAATAAAATACTAAAGTGAAATGTATTCTATGCCATTTTTTTGCCGTCTGCTTTAGCAGACGGCAATTGAATGACCTCTTATACCGATTTGACAAACGTAATAGTCCAACTACATTGGCCTAAACATTTGTGCATCGGCATTATACCGGAAATAGATTGGATTAAAATGTGGTTCATATTGCCATTATATCACTTTGGTATAATTTTCGCTTCTGAATTTTAGTATGCAGAAAGAAAAATCATCGAACGCCTTGCTGTGGTTGGTAGCCATTGGTTATTTCATGCAAACGTTGGATACGACCATTGTCAATACGGCTATACCCAGCATGGCGGAAAGCTTTGGCGAAAGCCCGCTGAAAATGCAGGCCGTAGTTGTTTCCTATACATTGGTAATGGCGGTGCTTATATTAGTTAGCGGTTGGTTGGCCGACAAATTCGGAACGCGCCGCGTTTATTTATTATCGATATTTCTATTCACCTTAGGCTCGTTTTTTTGTGCCGGTTCAAAAACACTTACCGAGCTGATTCTTTCCCGCGTTGTTCAAGGAATGGGCGGAGCGATGTTGCAACCGGTTGGACAATTGGCGGTGTTGCGCGCTTTTCCGCATGAAAAATTTTTGAAAGCGATTAGCTTTGTCACGATTCCCGCGCTGATAGGCCCTTTGTTAGGCCCTACATTGGGAGGTTGGCTGTCGCAGACGTTCTCGTGGCATTGGATTTTCCTGATTAATCTTCCGGTGGGAGTGGCGGGTTTCATTTTTTCATTCTTTTTTATGGATGACTACCGCGCTCCGAAAACCGCGGCATTCGATGTATTGGGATTTATGATGATTGCGTTGGGTATGGTAACGGTTTCTTATGCGTTGGATGGCTTGGTGGAATTGGGAATGCGACGTGCGACGGCTATTTTGTTTACAGTTATAGGATTGATATTTATGGCCGGATATTGGCTACACGCAGGACATAAGAAGGAGGCGCTTTTTCCCTTGGAGTTGTTCAAAGTACGAACTTTCCGTGTCGGTATTTTAGGAAATTTTTTCTCACGCTTCGGTACTAACGGAGCACCTTTCCTGTTACCGCTTTTTTTTCAGGTGGGCTTAGGTTATTCACCGTTGAAATCGGGCTTGATGATGTTACCGGCTGCTGTATCCGGCATTATGATGAAACGAGTAGGAGTGAGTCTGATAACAAAAATCGGTTACCGGAAAATGTTGATTGGAAATACGCTTCTTTTGGGCATTACGTTAGTGTCTTTTAGCCTGATATCAAACGCTATGCCTGTATGGTTGATGTTTATTTTGTTGTTTATATTCGGAGGTGTCAACTCTCTTCAGTTTTCGGCGATGAACAGCGTTACGCTGAAAGATTTGGACGATACGCTGGCCAGCCGGGGAAACAGTTTTTTGTCGATGATCATGATATTCTCCATGAGCTTGGGAGTGGCGCTCTCGGCGGCGCTACTGGCTATGTTTAAAGATATGGAAAAAACGCAAGCTATTGCCGGTCATTTATTCGCTTTTCATTGGTCGTTTATTTGTATCGGCATCATTTCAATCATTACGGCCGTGATATTTGCACAATTGCCGGAGAAAAAGAAGTAATGTTGCGAGAGGTTATTTAAAAAGCATTGTTAACCGCGAAGGACACATAAAAAGTTCTTGTATTTATGTGTCCTTTGCGGTAAAGAGATGTATCTTTTTTTTGAAAACCTTCTGCTGAAATCCTAATCATCAATTCCAATCAACTGGAATTTTAAATCGAATTTCAGTTCTAACCCGTTGTTCAACTTCAACTCGTAGTCGTGCTTGTCGCGGTCGATTTGTACGATTTTCGCCTCTTTGTAATTCGTGGCAACGTAGTTTGCGATTTGCTGTGGCACAATGCCTTCGGGCACTTTCGTAAACTTGCAGTTCACATCTTTCCATTCTCCTTTACTGTCGAATTCTACCTTGTTTCCTTCGGTAAACACCACCTCGTAGCTTTTATCGAAGAGTTCGGTGTCCATTTTGGCATAGGAAACTTTTGCATCTGCAAAATACTTCCCGATAAATTGTTTGGCGGCGGCCGGCAATTGGTCCACCGTAATAGGTTTGTCGTTATCGGCAAAAGCCGTTCCGGCGGCAAGCATCAGTGCGGTTAATGATAAAATAATTCGTTTCATAATACTGTTGTTTTTAAATTTACACTGCAAAGTTCCGACACAAAACTGAAAAGAAATTGAAATCAAGAAAAAGAAATTGAAAAAATATGTTTTCCGGTTGAGAAGTGGTAATGGAGGTCGATTCCGTAGAGATTACAAATAGATTTACATAGCGCCAGTCCCAATCCGGTAGAGCCTTCTTTCTTCGTGCCCTGATAAAAGCGGGTAAAAACGGCGTCGGCATTCAACGCTTCGTCCACGCCGGTGTTGGCCATAGAAATGTTTTGATGTGCAATGTGAATGTGAATTTCTCCGCCGGGGCGATTGTGTACGAACGCATTCTTCACCAAATTGCCGAATAATACGGACGCCAGCGTTTCATTCATGTTTATTTTTACCGCATCTTCTTCTTGTATGGATACGGAAATATTTCGGTGGATATACACTTCCGAATAATCGCCTGCCAATTTTTTTACTAACTCGTTTACATGAATTTCTTTCTTTTCGGGGAATTGCTTGTTTTCAATTTTGGTAAGCAACAGCAGGGTTTTGTTGAGTTTTACGGCATATTCGATGGATTGCTGCGCTTTCATAATTTCTTCCAACTGTTTTTCCGTCAATTGCGGATCGTCGGCCAGTAGTTCCAAACGGTTGAGGCCGGCGGCGAGCGGTGTCTGCAATTCGTGCGAAGCATTGCCGATAAACGATTTTTGCTGTTCGTAGGTTTCGCTGTTCCGGCGTGCACTGCGGACAACGGCTTCCTTTAATTGGCGGAATTCTGTAGTATCGCTATTGATAACCGGTTCCGTAAATTTTTTGCCGACAGTGAAATTATCCAACCAATTCAACAACTTGTACAAAGGTTTGAAATTCCGTTGTAAAATCAGCCAATTCAGCCCGATAATGACCATCAGTAATCCCACGTAAAGAAAAATAATCCAGTGAAGAATCGCTGCCTGTAAATCTTCTTTTTCAATACTGGGAATGGAAACCGTCAGTTCGTAATACTTGTTTTCCGAATCGCTGAAAATGGTTCGGAGAATACGCGCGGGTTCGGTTTCGTTTTTCGAAAAAATATATATCATTTCGTCGTGGTAACGAATGGCCGGATATTGCGCGGCATATTCGGGCGTTACTTCTTCGATGTGGTAGCTGTTGTTCGTTCCGTTCTCTTTCACCGGCAAGGGCTCGCCTGCCAACGCACGGGTAATGATGTATTCCGAATAATCTTCGAGCGAATCGTCGGTTTCATCATTGATTTCTTCCACGATGATGAAGTAGAACAACGTTGCCCAAACGGCCATCAACACCAGCAAGGCAAGCGATATTCGCGATGTTATGCGGTACGCTAATTTCATATGCCGTCTCCCGTAAGTTTATAGCCGAATCCGTACACCGCTTTGATTTCAACGTTGGCGCCGGCTTCGTTCATTTTCTTGCGAAGGTTTTTAATCTGTGCATACATGAAATCGTAATTATCGGCCTGGTCGATATGGTCGCCCCACACGGCTTCGGCCAGCGCGGCTTTGTCCACCAAACGGTTCGGGCGGGTTATGAAATGATACAGAATGTCGTATTCCTTGCGGTTGAGCTCCAGTAATTGTTGGTTCACATACACTTCGAACTTGTCGGGAATCAGTTTGACGTTGCCTGCTTCAATGGAAGTTTCCCCCTGCTGGCGGTTGCGGCGGATAAGGCTTTTGATGCGCGCATGGAGTTCGGCCAAGTGAAAAGGTTTGGCCAAATAATCGTCGGCGCCGAGTTCGAGGCCGGCCACCTTGTCGTCCACCGAATCCTTGGCCGAAATAATGAGAACGTTTTCCTGTTTATTCGTTTTTTTTAATTCCTGCAAAAGCGTAAGCCCGTTGCCGTCGGGCAGCATGATATCGAGCAAAATACACTCGTAGTCGTACAGTGCCGTTTTCTCCGACGCTTCGCGAAAAGTAGCGGCGGTTTCCACCACATAGCGC
Source organism: Bacteroidales bacterium (assembly GCA_031551045.1). Classification (GTDB taxonomy): domain Bacteria; phylum Bacteroidota; class Bacteroidia; order Bacteroidales; family UBA932; genus JAVBOD01. Next base: position 5,031 of record JAVBOD010000106.1, on the reverse strand, counting down.
TCCTTCTCGAGGAACTGCTGCATGATTTCCCGTAACGCCGGATCGTCTTCCACTATCAGGATTTTCATTTTCTTTACCCCTTAATCCCCTAAAGGGGACTGAATTTTTTCAAAGATACGGACAAAAACTGAAAAAAGGCTGAAATGAATAAATCAGTTGTTGCCGTCTGCTTTAGCTGACGGAGTAAAAGGATAGCTTGCTACATTGCACGCAGGGATGCAATTCTCCATGAAGGAAAGACTGTACCTGCGCGCTGTTTTACAAGCGGTATTTACTAATCCCGTCAGCTAAAGCAGACGGCAATTGAAGTGTTTTATAATTCACGTTGTTATTAAACATCAGTTGCAGAGTTGCAAGCCCTACAATATTCCAAGCGGCATTGCAAATACCGCTCAACGAAAAGCCTCGTAGAGGTTGAATATCGGTAGAAAATAAAATATCCCGGAAATATAAATTCCGTCAGGGATGTAATAATATCGTCCCTACGGGACTGTGAAAAACGTGTATAACATTTTTCTATCAATATCTTCTCCCTATGGGAGAGTTTATTCAGTTTTTCTATACACCACTTGCCTCCGTCCTTTCGGTAGAAAAACAGTCAACAGATATTCCGTTTCGGATAGTTGGTCGATAGTCGTTTGTTTTTTGATGGCATAAGCAGAAAGTCGGTGTTGCTGTAGAAAATCGTTGTCGGCGCTAATGTGCAGCAATAAACTTTTTCGTTCTTTTTTGTCGAGTTTGTCGTCCCAAAAAGCGGTGGTAGGGCGAATAGAGAAGTTTGCATAATACTCGTTACGCAAGGTGTCCAATAAATTCATTCCTTTGTGCAATAAAAACAGATGAAGGCAAACGTAGGTTTCTTCCAACGAAACGGTTTTTGGAGCGCGCGTTTCCGAAAATTCAGCTAACTCCAAGAAAAATTCAAAATAGCGGTTGGGATAGAGCGTATCGAAAACAATGTTCAACGTTTCCGTAAAGCGTCCTTTGTTCCAATAGAGGTCAATAGCGTGTTCCACTTGGCGTATTTTCGCCATGTCAGCGGCCGACAGGTATTCGTTCGAGATCACTTCGTAAGGCGCTTGCTCGTGGTAAACATAGCCGTAGTTGAGTGCGTCTTTCCGGAGCTGGGTGCCCCGCAACATTTTCAAGAATCCCAACTGAAATTCCTTGGCGCGGAATGCAAACACCTCGTTGACCGATTGCGCAAAGCGTTCGTAAGTTTCGCACGGTAAACCCGCTATTAAATCGAGATGCAAATCTATGTTCCCCCCGTGCATCAACTTGTTTATGTTGTGAGAAACCAATGCAAAATCCTGCTTGCGATTCACGGCGTTGTTACTGGGCTCGAAGGTGGATTGTATGCCGATTTCAAAACGAAAAAAATGTTCGGGCAAACGTTTATTCAGGTAATCGATGGCTTCATCGGTCAGCAAATCGGCATAGATTTCGAATTGGCAACTTAAGTCATTCCTGTAATTTTCGATTAAAAAATCAAATGTGCCGCGTGTTTTTAGCCAATTCAAATTGAATGTGCGGTCCAAAAATTTAAGTTTCTGGGCGCCGTTTTCTATCAAATAGGATAAATTTTCTTTTACATGCTTTTCCGGAAAATAACGCACGCCTTTTTCCAGCGATGACAGGCAATACGAGCACCGGTAAGGGCATCCGCGCGAAGTTTCGAAATATAGTATGCGATGCGCAAAGTTTTCCGTGTCTTCCGGCAATTGATAGGGCGACGGTAATCCGGCCAGCCGTTGTAAATCGGCACGTGCAATTTCGTTACTTATTGCATGTTGCGAAGATACTCCCGGAATGGACGCGTTTTCGTTATTTTCCAACGTATGCAACAACTCGCCCAACACAAATTCTCCTTCGCCGCTTATCACATAATCTACCGGTAACGTTTCCAGAAAATAAGCCGGTTCGTAACTCACCTCAGGGCCGCCCAATATCAGGATAATATCCGGTTTCCGCTGCCGCAAACAGCGGATTAGCTCCTTCGTTTTTTCTACATTCCAAATATAAACGCCCAAGCCGATACAATCGCAGCCCAACGACAGCAGGTCGTCGGCAATCGTTTCGACAGCTTCTTTTATGGTGTATTCTTTGAATCGGATATCAAACGCGCTTTTGTTGGCCACATATAGCCACCGCAATGCCAGCGAAGTGTGAATATATTTCGCATTGAGCGTGGTTAACAGCGTTTTCATGCATAAAATTTTGACAAAATTACGAAATATTACTCGTCTGAAAATCTTCTCCAATCTATTTTGTACCTTTGTAAATAAAAATATTGTTTTATTCGACAATAGCAGGTTGAATCAAAATACATCAAGGCAACAATACGAAGGAAGAATGGAATTACTATGAGGCAAATCGTTGTACGGAGAGATAAACAAACGCTATGCAACAATAACCGCATCAAATACCTCTCATTTGGTGTATTCTGTGTTGTCTTTTTATGCCTTCACGCGTGCACTCCTTCGGTAAACAAGCCGTTGCAGGAAGCGGAACGGTTGATAAAAACGAAACCCGATTCGGCTTTCCATATCCTGAACGACATGCAGGAAGATGAAGCCCGGATGAACGATGTGGAAAAAGCATTGTTCGGTTACCTGTACTTGCGGATACGCGACGGTAAAGGGCCTAAAGATTCCGTTGATATTAACCGGATTGACTTCTCCATAGATTACTACCGTAAGCATACCGACAAACAGCGGCTCGCAGGATGTTATCTTGACAAAGCCCGCATCTTTAAAGACAAAGCAGCGTAAGGATCTATTTGTATATGTTTAAAATTTCGCATAGTTTAAACCTATATTTTCCGCTTCCTGGATTAACCGGCGTGATTTTACAGGACTTCACATAGTTGTAAACCGTTCTCTATGTAACTCCGAGTATGCCACAAGCTACCGGCGTACTTACCTCCCGTGAGAAAGTACTCGATGATATAAAAATAAAAGAAGAGTGGAATATAAAAGAAGGGAAACAGAAAAAAATGCTACCTTCACATCCGATATAATAAGTGTTTTGAACGCCTCAAAGAATTTTCATTAAGATATATAAACGAGAGCTTACTTTTGATGATATAGACCTTAATTTTTACGAGAAATACATTGATTTCTTGCGTGATTATCCGCTTGCTGAAACAGCATAGTAGGGGAGGTAAAACGATGAAAAAGATTCCTTGAAATTGGCGCCATAAAAAAACAACACGATAATAAAATTTACAAAAGCGTTGAATTTCGCGCGCCGGAAGAAAAAATAAAACACGTTACACTTGATGAGCATGAGATTCAAAAGCTGTATGAAATGGAACTTCCTGAACGATTAGACCGTGCGCGCGACTTATTCATTATAGGATGCCGTATCGGACTGCGTATCTCTGATTATGGGAAATGTGTTGAAGATACCATTGAGATGTCAAATCACTCATACTTCGCTAAAAATCTGCTCTAATTCTGACCTCAAAAAATAAAGGCATTGAATTTCAATGCCTTTATTCGTGAAAAGTGACCCCGGAGGGATTCTAACCCCCGACTTTCAGAACCGGAATCTGACGTTCTATACAGCTGAACTACGGGGCCGGATATTTTGTTTTTCTAAAAACCGCCGTCCCGCCGACGATTTTAGATATTTTTCTCTTTTTCTTGCTTCTTCTCTTGTCCTGACTTCTTCAACATAAATCAACTCGTAAGGAACATAGGCTTTTGTTGATTTCGTTCGTCCCGCATTATGCTCCCTTAATCGCTTTTCTACATCCTCTGTCATTCCTGTGTAAAAGCGTGCAAAGGTAGTGCTTTTTATGAGATATACATAGTACATAATGTTTCAGAACCGGAATCTGACGTTCCCTGCCCGAATGAACGCATTCGTTCAGGCGGGTATACAGCTGAACTACGGGGCCTTTTTAAGAACGAAGCTACAAAGGTACGAAAAATTTTTTCTCAATAAAAAAGATTATCTTTGCATTCCTTTTAAAAATTGAAAAGAAAAATGAAAGCGTATGTATTCCCCGGACAAGGGGCACAGTATGTGGGTATGGGCAAAGACCTGTACGACAATGTACAACAAGCGAAAGACATGTTTGAACAAGCCAACGAAATCCTTGGCTTCCGTATTACCGATTTGATGTTTTCCGGCACCGATGCCGATTTGAAACAAACGAAAGTAACACAACCGGCCATTTTCTTACATTCGGTAATCTTGGCGAAATCGTTGGATAATTTTAAACCGCAAATGGTAGCAGGACACTCATTAGGTGAGTTCTCGGCTTTGGTCGCTGCCGGAGCTATGAATTTTGAAGACGGTTTGCGTTTGGTTGCCGCCCGTGCTATGGCGATGCAAAAAGCCTGCGAGAAAGAACCTTCGACCATGGCTGCCGTATTAGGTTTAGACGATTTGAAAGTAGAGCAGATTTGTGCCGAAATCGATGGAATAGTGGTTCCTGCCAACTATAACTGCCCGGGGCAATTAGTGATTTCCGGATCCATTGCTGCCGTGGAAGCTGCTTGTGAAAAAATGAAAGCAGCGGGAGCTAAACGTGCTTTGATTCTACCGGTAGGCGGAGCATTCCATTCTCCGTTAATGGAACCTGCCCGTCAGGAGTTAGAGGCTGCTATTCAAGTAACCAATATCACGAAACCGGTATGTCCGATATATCAGAATGTGGATGCAAAACCTTATACTGACCCTGCCGAAATCAAGAAAAACCTGATAGCGCAATTGACGGCTCCGGTGCGTTGGACACAAACCGTGCAAAACATGGTAGCCGATGGCGCTAAGCTGTTCGTTGAATTAGGCCCCGGTAATGTTTTACAAGGGTTGGTGAGAAAAATTGCACACGATATAACCACTGAAGGTCAGCAAAGTTTGTAGTTTTTGATAAAATTTTGGGAGCGGGTATTGTAAGTTTTAAAAAAAGCACTATCTTTGCACTCCCAAAATAACCACGGTCTGGTAGTTCAGTTGGTTAGAATACGTGCCTGTCACGCACGGGGTCGCGAGTTCGAGTCTCGTCCAGACCGCAAA